>NZ_CP157874.1:2056730-2368076 GCF_040214835.1 Pseudomonas asiatica
GGTCGACGATGTCATAGCCGTTGCAGCCCAGCACCACGCCGACGATGTTCTTGCCGATGTCGTGCACGTCGCCTTTTACCGTGGCCATCAGGATCTTGCCCTTGGCTTCCGGCTTGTCGCCTTTCTCGGCTTCGATGAACGGGATCAGGTGTGCTACCGCCTGTTTCATCACGCGGGCCGACTTGACCACCTGGGGCAGGAACATCTTGCCCGCGCCGAACAGGTCGCCGACCACGTTCATGCCATTCATCAGCGGGCCTTCGATCACTTCGATCGGGCGTGCGCACTGCTGGCGGCAT
The DNA here is from genome assembly GCF_040214835.1 of Pseudomonas asiatica. Lineage (NCBI taxonomy): Bacteria > Pseudomonadati > Pseudomonadota > Gammaproteobacteria > Pseudomonadales > Pseudomonadaceae > Pseudomonas > Pseudomonas asiatica. Next base: position 2,057,030 of record NZ_CP157874.1, read on the forward strand.
TCCTCGGTGTCTTCGACGATGAATGCGGTGATGCCCTTGACCAGCGCGTGCTCCAGGCGTTTTTCCACCGGCAGCGAGCGCCACTCTTCGTTTTCCACTTCCTTGGTTGCGCCGCCACCCTTGTAGTCGTCGGCGATGGCCAGCAGTGCGTCGGTGCCATGCGGGGTACGGTTGAGCACCACGTCCTCGACCTTTTCACGCAGGACAGCCGGGATCTCGTCATAGATCTCCAGCTGGCCGGCGTTGACGATACCCATGGTCAGGCCGTTCTGGATCGCGTGGTACAGGAACACCGAGTGGATGGCTTCACGCACCGGGTTGTTGCCACGGAACGAGAACGACACGTTGGACACACCGCCCGAACTCAGGGCGTGCGGCAGGTGGTCTCGGATGTAGGCACAGGCCTCGATGAAATCGACGGCGTAGTTGTTGTGCTCTTCGATGCCGGTGGCGACGGCGAAGATGTTCGGGTCGAAGATGATGTCTTCCGGCGGGAAGCCCACTTCATTGACCAGGATGTCGTAGCTGCGCTGGCAGATTTCCTTCTTGCGCGCGGCAGTGTCGGCCTGGCCGACTTCGTCGAAGGCCATCACCACCACGGCAGCGCCATAGCGCTTGCACAGGCGGGCGTGGTGCTTGAACTGCTCGACGCCTTCCTTCATGGAAATGGAGTTGACGATGCCCTTGCCCTGGATGCACTTGAGGCCCGCTTCGATCACTTCCCACTTGGACGAGTCGATCATGATCGGCACGCGCGAGATGTCCGGCTCGCCGGCGATCAGGTTGAGGAAGCGGACCATGGCGGCCTGGGAGTCGAGCATCCCTTCGTCCATGTTGATGTCGATCACCTGGGCGCCGGCCTCGACCTGCTGCAGGGCGACTTCCAGGGCTTCGGTGTAGTTCTCTTCACGGATCAGCCGGGCGAACTTGGCGGAGCCGGTGATGTTGGTGCGCTCGCCGACGTTGACGAACAGCGACTGGCGGTCGATGGTGAACGGCTCCAGGCCCGACAGGCGGCAGGCCTTGGCAATTTCCGGAATCTCGCGCGGCTTGTACTTGGCCACGGCCTCGGCGATGGCCTGGATGTGGCCAGGGGTGGTGCCGCAGCAGCCGCCGATGATGTTGAGGAAGCCGCTGGCGGCGAACTCCTCGACCACCACGGCCATTTCCGCCGGGGTTTCGTCGTATTCACCGAAGGCGTTCGGCAGGCCGGCGTTGGGGTGGGCCGAGACATGGGTGTCGGCCTTGGTCGCCAGCTCTTCCAGGTACGGGCGCAGGTCCTTGGCGCCGAGGGCGCAGTTCAGGCCCACGGAAATCGGCTTGGCGTGGCGTACCGAGTTCCAGAACGCTTCGGTGGTCTGGCCCGACAGGGTACGGCCCGAGGCGTCGGTGATGGTGCCGGAGATCATGATCGGCAGTTCGATGCCGTCTTCCTCGAACACCTGCTGCACGGCGAAGATCGCCGCCTTGGCGTTGAGGGTGTCGAAGATGGTCTCGATCAGCAGCAGGTCGGCGCCGCCCTCGATCAGGCCGCGGGTGGCCTCGATGTAGTTCGTTACCAGCTCGTCGAAGGTGACGTTGCGGTAGCCGGGGTCGTTGACGTCCGGGGAAATCGAGCAGGTGCGGCTGGTAGGGCCGAGCACGCCGGCGACGAAGCGCGGCTTGTGCGGGGTTTCCAGGGTCTTGGCATCGGCCACCTGGCGGGCGATGCGCGCGCCCTCGACGTTCAGCTCGTAGACCAGCGACTCCATGCCGTAGTCGGCCTGGGAAATCTGCGTGGCGTTGAAGGTGTTGGTTTCGAGGATATCGGCGCCGGCATCCAGGTAGGCCTTTTCGATGGCGGCGATCACATCCGGGCGGCTGAGCAGCAACAGGTCGTTGTTACCCTTGACATCGCTTGGCCAATCGGCGAAACGCGTGCCACGATAGTCGTGTTCCTCGAGCCGGTAGCTTTGGATCATAGTACCCATGCCGCCGTCGAGGATCAGGATGCGCTCTTTGAGTGCGTTCTGGAGTGCTTGGAGACGAGCGCTGCGGTCGGACATAGGAACTACCTGGTCGGGCAAATTTCAGAAGGTGCAGAATCATAACAAAGCTGCGCGGTTTTTAGGCGCATCGCCCATTTGCATGAAAATGGCTCATGTTGGGCGGGCGTCGGCGAAGCAGGGCACCCAAGGACGACCAGGCAACAAATCGTGATGGCTTTCAATACCCAGGACTTTCCGCACATGGTGCATCGTATTCTTGCCGGCGTTTTCGCCCTGCTCATCAGCAGTGTGGCGTTCGGGCAAGCCCCCCAGTCGAGCCCGGCTATTTCCTACACCCGGGACATTCAACCGATCTTCACCGAGAAATGCGTGGCCTGCCACGCCTGCAACGACGCCGCCTGCCAGCTGAAGCTGGAAAGCCCCGAAGGTGCGGTGCGCGGCGCCACCAAGGTTCCGGTGTACCAGGGCGAGCGCAGCAAGGCAGTGCCCACCACGCGGCTGTTCTACGACGCCCACAGCGAGGGCGAGTGGCGCAAGAAGGGCTTCTACTCGGTGCTCGACAACCAGGGCAGCCAGGCTGCGCTGATGGCGCGCATGCTCGAGCTGGGGCACAAGACCCCGCTCACGCCCAACGCCAAGCTGCCCGAGGAAATCGTCCTGGGCCTGAACCGCAACAACATGTGCCCGTTGCCGCATGAGTTCGATGCCTATGCCGGCGCCCACCCCAAGGAAGGCATGCCACTGGCGGTGACCGGCCTGACCGACAAGGAATACGACACCATGCGCCGCTGGCTGGCCGCCGGTGCGCCGGTCGAGTACCAGCCGATCAAGCCAAGTGCGGCCGAAGCCAAGCAGATTGCCGACTGGGAAGAGCTGCTCAACCGCCCGGGCTCCACCGAGGCGCTGGTCGGCCGCTGGCTGTACGAGCACCTGTTCCTGGCGCACATCTATTTCGTTGGTGGCGAGCAGGGCCACTTCTTCCAGTGGGTACGTTCGCGTACACCGAGCGGCCAGCCGGTCGACCTGATCGCCACGCGCCGCCCCAACGACCCGCCGGGCACCGACTTCTACTACCGGTTGATCCCGGTGCAGGGCGTGATCGTGCACAAGACGCACATCACCTACCCGATGGGGCCGCAGAAGCTCAAGCGGGTCAAGCAACTGTTCTACGCCGGCGACTGGCATGCCACCGCGCTGCCAGGCTACGGCCCGCGCCACCGGGCCAACCCGTTCGAAACCTTCGAAGCGATCCCGGCCGTGGCGCGCTACCAGTTCATGCTGGATAACGCCGAGTACTTCGTGCGCACCTTCATCCGTGGCCCGGTATGCCGTGGGCAGATCGCCACCGACGTGATCCGCGACAACTTCTGGGCGTTGTTCCAGGAGCCGGCCCACGACCGCTACATCACCGATGCCAAGTACCGTGGCGAGGCCACGCCGCTGCTGGCCATGCCTGGGCAGATCGATGACGTGGGCAGCGTGCTGAGCCTGTGGCACGCCTACCGTGACAAGCGCAACGAGTACGAAAAACTGCGCCGCGAAGCCTATGCCGACATGCCGGCACCAGGCTGGGCGACGCTGTGGGCCGGTAACGACAACGCGTTGCTGAGCATTTTCCGCCACTTCGACAGCGCCTCGGTGACCAAAGGCCTGATCGGTGATGTGCCGCTGACCGTGTGGCTGTTCGACTACCCGTTGTTCGAGCGCACCTATTACCAGCTGGCGGTCAACTTCGATGTGTTCGGCAACGTCTCGCACCAGTTGCAGACGCGCCTGTACTTCGACCTGATCCGCAACGGCGCCGAGGTCAACTTCCTGCGCCTGATGCCGGCCGACCAGCGCAAGGCGATCCTCGGCGACTGGTACCAGAACAGCGGCAAGGTGAAGATGTGGATGGATTATGAAGACATCGACACCGACACCCCGAGCGGCATCCAGCTCGACCCGCGCAACCCCAAGCGCGACTTCGGCCTGAAGCTGTTGCAGCGTACCGGCAGCCTGAATGCCGCGCCTGACCCGATCAACCGCTGCCAGGGCGCATTCTGCTCGCGGCCGCAGGTGAGCGAAGAGTTCCGCAATGCCGAGCAGTCGCTCAGCCGCCTGGTGTCGCGCCCGGCTGCCGGGTTGAAGGTGATCAACCAGCTGCCCGAAGCGACCATGCTGCGCATCGAAGGGCAGGGCGGCCAGCGCCAGGTGTACAGCCTGCTGCGCAATCGCGCGCACAGCAACGTGGCGTTCCTGCTGGGCGAGGCTTACCGCTACCAGCCGGGGCTGGATACCCTGACGCTGTACCCGGGCGTGCTCAGCAGCTACCCCAACTTCATCTTCAACATCCCGACCAAGGATGTGCCGGAGTTCGTCGAGGACATGGAGTATGCGAAAGATGACCCGGCCAGGTTCGAGCGCATCGTCATGCGTTGGGGTGTGCGTCGCAGTCACCCAGAGTTCTGGCGCTATTTCCATGACCTGAACAGCTTTATCAAGGAGACCGAACCAGTCGAGGCGGGCGTGCTGGACATGAACCGCTACGAGAACCTCTGATCGGTTGGGCTGACCTTTCCGATTACCCTGCGGTCGGACTTGCTGGGTGGTCCGGATCGATTGCAAGGGGCTGCTTTGCAGCCCTTCGCGGGTAAACCCGCTCCCACAGGTATGGCACCGCTCTCGAGGTCAGCGCTAACCCTGTGGGAGCGGGTTTACCCGCGAACGAGCGCGTAGCGCTCGCCCCTGCATTCGAGCCTAGGCCTCAATGCACCGGCAATTGCAGGGTTCTCCATGCTGTATTCGCTTCAAGCACTGCGGGCGTTCGCCGCCTGGGTGGTGGTCTGCCACCATTTCATGCAGATCTTCTTCGACTTCCAAGCCTCCGGCCCCATCGGCCAACTGCTCACCGACCGCGGCGCCGCAGGCGTCGACATCTTCTTCGTCATCAGCGGGCTGGTCATCTACCTGTCGACTTGCGACAAGGCCATCGAGCCTCGCCAGTTCCTGCTCAACCGGGCGCTGCGTATCGTCCCGGCCTACTGGTTCTACACGGCGCTGATGGCAACCCTGCTGCTGGCCTTCAGCCAATGGATGCCGCACCAGGCATTCAGCTGGCACCATCTGCTGCTGTCGCTGCTGTTCATTCCGGCGGAAAACCCCGGTGGCTACGGCTTGTACCCGACCCTGAACGTGGGCTGGACGCTGAACTTCGAGATGTTCTTCTACCTGCTGTTCGGCCTGGCCTTCCTGGTGCGCCAGCGTCATCACCAGTTGCTGGTCACCGCCGCGCTGCTGCTGGCCAGCGAGATACTGGGCCGACTGGGCGTGCTCAGCCGCTTCTACAGCAACGACATCATCTACGAATTCCTGCTCGGCATCGGCTTGGGCGTGCTGCACCGTCGCGGGCTGATCCACCAGGGCCGCTGGCTGCCGTTGGCATTGCTGGCGGTTGCAAGCCTTGCCATCTACCACCTGGACGCTTCCCGGCGCTTGCTGCACTGGGGCGTGCCGAGCGCAATGATCGTGCTGGCCTTCGTCGCCCTGGAGCCGGTGTTCCGCGGCAACCGGCTGCTCAAGGCGCTGGGTGACTGTTCGTATTCGGTGTACCTGGTCCATGTGCTGGTGCTGTACGCAGGCTGGTTCGCCAGCCAGCGCCTGCAGTTGAACCCGTACCTGGTGTTCGCCCTGTGCGTGCCGTCCATTGGACTAATGTCGTGGTTCAGCTACCAGTGGCTGGAGCGCGGCCTGTACCGGCGCATGCAGGCCTGGCTGGCGGCGCCACGGGGGCAGGCCCCTGAATATGCGCTTTCCCGAGTCAAATACTAGGACTTTGTTCGAAGGCCGGGTTGGCGTACACTTGGCCGCAAGTCTGTGAGGAACCTACATGAGCGCTATAACCATTACCGACGCCGCCCATGACTACCTGGCCGATCTGCTCTCCAAGCAGAACACGCCTGGCATCGGCATTCGCATTTTCATCACCCAGCCGGGCACCCAGTACGCCGAAACCTGCATCGCCTACTGCAAGCCGGGCGAAGAGAAGCCTGACGACACCGCCGTGGGCCTGAAGAGCTTCACCGCTTACCTGGACGCGGTCAGCGTGCCGTTCCTGGAAGACGCACTGGTCGACTATGCCACCGACCGCATGGGTGGCCAGCTGACCATCAAGGCGCCGAACGCCAAGGTGCCGATGGTCAACGAAGACAGCCCGATCAACGAGCGCATCAACTACTACCTGCAGACCGAGATCAACCCCGGCCTGGCCAGCCACGGCGGCCAGGTGAGCCTGGTGGATGTGGTCGACGACGGCATCGCCGTGCTGCAGTTCGGTGGTGGTTGCCAGGGTTGTGGCCAGGCCGACGTGACCCTGAAGGAAGGCATCGAGCGTACCCTGCTCGAGCGTATTCCCGAGCTGAAGGGCGTGCGTGACGTGACTGACCACAGCCAGAAAGAGAACGCCTACTACTGAGGCTGACGCGCTCTGTCGTGTGTAGGAGCGGCCTTGCGTCGCGAAAGGGCTGCGGAGCAGCCCCGGGATATTGGCGGCGAAGCTGGTATTGCCGGGGCCGCCTCGCGGCCCTTTCGCGACACAAGGCCGCTCCTGCAGGGATCGCGTTGAACCCACTTCCTTAGCAACAAAGTGTTACCGTTTCAACCCCTGCGACAACAGGCCGCAGCCCGTATTCAAAGGGCTGCAGCCGATCCTTGCCTTCGTCGGGTAGAACCCCTCGGGGTGTCGTGCCAGAATGCCCCGGTTTTTCGACCGGCCCGTCCCGAGGGCCGGCACCTTCCCTGTAAAGGATGGTTTCATGAATGATCTATATACCCGGCGCGCAGTTGTCGCCGGGATGGGCGTTCTCGGGCTTGGCCTGCTCGCAGGCTGCAGCCCGGCCCGGGGGCTCGAGTTCAAGTACGGCAAGAACATGAGCAACGAAATCCTTGGGCGCAAGTTCAGCCTCAAGGACACCCAAGGCAATGTGCGCACCCTGTCGAGCTTCTACGGCAGCATGCCGATGATCTTCTTCGGCTTCACCCAGTGCCCGGCCGTGTGCCCGACCACCCTGGCGCGCGCTGCGCAAATCCGCAAGCTGCTGCGCGGTCGCGATCGCGACCTGTTCCAGGTTGTGTTGATTACCCTGGACCCGGAGCGCGACACCCCCGAAGTGCTCGACGCCTACGTGAAGGCGTTCGACCCGTCGTTCACCGCGCTGACCGGCACCCCCGAGGAAATCGCCGCGGTGGCCAAAGAGTTCAAGGTGTTCTACGAGAAAGTCCCGGCGGGTGATACCTATACCGTCTCTCACTCGTCCACCAGCTACGTCTACGATACGCGTGGCACCCTGCGCCTGAGCCTGGGCCATTCCCTGACCGCCCAGGAATGCGCCGAAGACCTGGTCACCCTGATGGAGATCTGCTGAATGTCGATGCAACCGATCAAGCACGGCCTGGCTGCCCTGGTCCTGATGGGCCTGGCGCTGCCGGCCCTGGCCCAGACCACCGTGAGCGACGCCTGGGTGCGGGCGACCGTGCCGCACCAGCAGTCCACCGGTGCCTTCATGACCCTGACCGCCAGCAGCGACAGCAAGCTGGTGGGCGTGGCTTCGCCTGTGGCCAAGACCGTGCAGGTGCACGAGATGACCATGAACGGCGATGTGATGGGCATGCGTGAGGTCCAGGCGGTCGAGCTGCCGGCCGGCAAGGCCGTAACCCTCGACCCGAACAGCCTGCATGTGATGCTGATGGGCCTGAACAACCAGGTGAAGGAAGGCGAGAAAGTGCCGCTGACCCTGACCATCGAAGATGCCAAGGGGGCCAAGGAAACCCTGGACGTACAGGCCGAAGTGCGTGCGCTCAACGCCGAGGCGGGCGGTGGGCATGATCACATGCACATGAAGCACTGATCAGGCTGAACCCTTTGGGGGGCGCTTTGCGCCCCATCGCGACACAAGGCCGCTCCCACAGGAGAACGCGCATCCCCTGTGGGAGCGGCCTTGTGTCGCGATGGGCTGCCAGGCAGCCCCGGTTCAATCAGCTGCGAAACTTGGGCAGCGGCCTGTCGAGGGTCAGCGAGGTCAAGGTCTTGCGGACCTGGGCCTCATCGGCCTCCAGGGCCTTGAGACTTGCGCGGATCTTGCCGGCGGCGGGCACGTCGCCCTGCCGGTCGATCCAGTCGGCTATCTCCTTGCAGGCACTGCTCAGGCAGGCCTGGCGCTGGTTCATCAGCGACAGGAGGGTAGTGAGCTCTCTTTCGGACATGGCAGGATCCTCCATTCAGCCTTGTCAGTGTAGCAGTGGCTGGCCGGCCTGCCTGAGGCCGGCTGTCGCAGCTCAGCCTTGCAGGCAGGCGCTGCGATAAGCCCCTGGCGTTACCCCATAGGCCTGCTTGAACTGCCGGCTCAAATGGCTCTGGTCGGCAAAGCCCAGGTCGAACGCCACCTCCGAGGCAGCCCAGCCACGCTTTAGCATTTCCCGCGCACGGGCCAGGCGCCGCTGCTTCAACCAGGCATGTGGCGGCAGGCCGGTGGCCTGGCGGAACACCCGGGCGAAATGGAATGGTGACAAGTTGACCGCCGCCGCCAGGGCCTCGAGCGAGGGCGGGTCGGCCAGTTGGCTTTCCAGCAGCTCACGGGCGCGGGCCACTGCCAGCGGTTCGTGGCCAGGGGCGGCAGGTTCGGCGCATTGCCCGTGCCGTTGCACCAGGGCCAGCACCGCCTGGCGCCAGGCGGTCTGCTGCTGCAGGGCGCTGGCGCCGGCTTCGGACAGCTGGTGCAACTGGCTGAAGGCAAGCGCCAGGGCCGGGTCGTGGATCACGCTGTCCTTGAAGCTGGGCATGCCGTGGCGGCCCAGTTCCAGTTCGTCGAGCACCCCGGTTACCCGTTCATGTTCCGGGTAGAACCCTCGGTAGCGCCAGCCCGCTTCGTGGGCGGTGGCCCCGGTGTGCAGCTCGTCGGGATTGATCAGCACCATGCTGCCGACCGGCGCCAGGTGCTCGCTGCCGCGATGCCAGAAGCGCTGGGCGCCTGACTCGATCACGGTGAACACATAGCCTTCATGCACATGCGGTGCGAAGCGCTGCTGGAAATAGCGCGCGTGCAGCATCTCGACGTCGCCCAGTGCCGGCGCCTGCCAGAGGTGTGTCTGCTCGCGCAGGGGCGTGCTCATGCCAGCCAGCTGCGCAGGAGGAAGAAGATCAACATGCTCACCAGCATGCTCAGCAACACGCTGCGGGTCAACAGCACCAGGGCGATGGCCACCAGCGAACCCAGCAGGTAGGGGTTGAGCAGGCTCAGGTTCAACAGGTGCTCGGGCATGAAGATGATCGGGCCGCAGATTGCGGTGAGCATGCCCGGCACGGCAAAACCGAGGAACTGCCGGGCGTTGGAGCTCAGGCGCAAGGGCAGGCGCGGCTCCAGGAACGCATAGCGGTTGAGGAACACGATGGCGCCCATGGCAAGAATCAGGACCCAGGTCATGCGCGGGCTCCGGCGAATTTCTGGCAGACGAAACCGGCGCTCATGCCCAGCAGGCCTGCGGCCACCAGGGCGGTTTCCCAGTGCCAGTAGCTGAACAGCACCGAACAGAACAGCGACACCGCCACGCACACCAGCGTGGCCAGGTTGCGCACCAGCGGCGCGATCAGGGCGACGAAGGTGGCGACAATGGAAAAGTCCAGGCCGAGCTGGTCCAGGTGCGGAATGTTCTGCCCCAGCAGGATGCCGGCCAGGGTGAACAGGTTCCAGGCGACGTAGAAGGTCAGGCCCACGCCCAGGGCGTACCAGCGGTTGAACTGCTGCTGGTCGTACTGGCTGGTCAGGGCGAAGAACTCGTCGGTGAGCAGGAAGCCCAGGCCCAGGCGCCAGCGCAGCGGCTGGCTGGACAGCACCGGGCGCATCGTCAGGCCATACAGCAGGTGCTGCGAGGTCAGCAGCAGGGTGGTCAGCAGGATCGACGCCAGGTTGGCGCCGCCCTTGAGCATGCCGATCGCCACCAGTTGCGCGGCACCGGCGAAGACAATGGCCGACAGCCCTTGCCCCTCCCAGGCGCTGAGGTTGGCCTCGATGGCCATGGAGCCGGCCAGCAGGCCCCAGGGGGCGACGGCCAGGGACAACGGGAGAATGGCGATGGCGCCGTGGAGAAAGGCTTGGCGGGCGATGTGGGGCATGGTGGCTGCAGTGCGTGTACGTTGGCAGGCCAGCATGCCAGACGGGGCGGGGGATGGCTTGAACGATCTTGCTATGCCTGGCACGGTCCCTTGTAGGAGCGGCCTTGTGTCGCGATGGGGCGCGCAGCGGCCCCAGGATTTCAGCTTCGCCGCAGATATTGCCGGGGCCGCTGCGCGCCCCATCGCGACACAAGGCCGCTCCTACACGGGAGCCGTGTCCGTGTTAAGGACGGCTGGTCAGGTGCTGCTGCGCTGTCACGCAGCCGTTGGTATCCACGGCCTTCTGCAGCAGGCTCTGGCGGTGCTGCGGGTCGAGGTCGCCGAGCAGGCGGTATACCTCGGCCTGGTAGTCACGCTGGCGCCCCCACTGCATTTCCAGGCCTTGTGGCCGGTTGCGGTTGCAGGCCAGGCGCGTGGCCGGTTGCGGGTAGTAGGGGGCATATACGGTGGCCATGTTGGGGATGGCCTCCAGCGCAGTGCGGTACTCGCTGCTGACGTTATAGGGCGGGCACCAGGTGGCGATGGCCGGCGCCGGCGCGGCAAAGCCCTGTCTGAGGCTGGCTTCGAGCAGCGGGCAGGCGGCATCCGGGATTTGCGCGGCGGGCAGGTAGGTCATGTAGTACAGCGCCAGGCGGTACTGTGCGACCGGGTGGCCCAGCTCCACGGACTTTTTCAGCAAGGCGACGGCTGTCGGCAGGGTGTGGGCCATGGCCTGGCCCTGGCGGCTGAGCTCCGGGTCGCCGCCGATGGCCGTGCGCAGCGTGCTGGCGCCGTCGTCCTGGCTGTCGGCCTGCTCCAGCAGGGGCAAGGCCTGGCGGTAGAGCAGGTCGGCATGAGGGTCGATGCGCACTTCCAGCGCGTGCGCGGCCAGCGGCATCAGGGCGATCAACAGTGGGGGCAAGCGAAGCATGCGGCTCACAGGCAAGCCCCATGGGGTGCCAGGTACTGATGGATGGCTTCGATGTTCATGGCGGTCAAGCGTGCGCCTCGGGCAGATCGGAACGACGGCCTATTCTAGCCACCCAAGTGGCCTGGCCGGAAGACCACCTGGCAACTGTCAGACGAGCTTGATCGGCGTGACCTTGCGCTGGGCATGTTTTTCCTGGGCCAGGCCAAGCTTGGCGGTAATGACCTTGGCCAGGGCATTGTTGCCCAGGTCGTTCAGGTGCAGGCGGTCGATGAACAGGTCGGCGCCGAACACCGGCGAGCTGCTGAGCATGCAGTTCATGTCATAGCAGGGCACCGGGTCGGCCTGGCTCTTGATGCGACGGAAGAAGGCCGAGTGCAACTGGCTGTCGAACGCGCCGTCCAGCAGCCGGTCGAAATTCGCCGGTCGCCGCTGTAGCGCGTCCAGCATGGCCTGCTCGCCAGCGGGCAGGCTATCCCGGCACCAGGGCAGCAACGGCTGCAGGATGAAGGTGAGGGTGGAATGGCTGTCTGCCAGCAGCCGGTCCCATTGGCGCAAGGTCCGGCCAATGCTGTCGGCGGCACGGGCCAGGCGCTTTTCCGGGGGTGACAGCGGCCAGGTGGCAGGTGTTGCGACCGAGGGCGTGGCCAACGCCTGGCCGATGCGTCGCCACAGCGATTGCCGGCGGGGCGCCGCCGCGGGCTGCATGCCTTCGCTGAAACTGTTGAGAAAATCCTGGTAGGCCTTGGCGTGCCGCGGGTCGCTCAGGCTGGCGAGGACTTCGCAGAGGGCTTCGTGGGCCAGGGTGTTGAGGCCGCTGAGCACCACCACATGGCCGAGCTGGCCAAGGCGGTGCTGGTGGGTCAGGAACATCAGCAGCTCCTGGCTGGCATTGAGCCCGCAGCCAGCCAGGCTCAGCCAGACTTCGCCAGTCAGCATCGACAGGTGCGAGGCCACCGTGTGTTCGTCGGAGCTGGCACCGATGCCCAGGGCGGTGGAGCCGCCGACCAGCAGGTTGATGCGTGACGCACCACCGCGCTCGGCTGCCGAAAAGCGCTTGCCGGCAAAATGGCTGTAGCGCAGGCCCAGGGCATCGGTGTTGATGGTGCCGGAGCGGTAGCCGGTTTCGTGCACATGCACGGTGTGCGGGGCGCGCCGGCTGCCCAGCAGCAGAAAGCGCTGGTAGTCCTGTTGCAACGGCGAAGGCGACGAGGTCGTGTCAGTCGCGGTCATGGGTTCTCCTTCTGTTGCAGCGGGCACCTTGCATCACGTTCAGGCCGCCAGCTCCTTGACGTTGTACAGCAGGCCGCCGGCGGCGATCAGCAGCAGGGCGACCCCCGAGGCCAGGCTGATCATGCGGTTGCTGCGCTGCGAGGCGATCTTGCCGATGGCGAAGATGTACAGGCTGAGCACGGCAAAATCGATGGCCACCCACAGCATCGACAGCACCACCATGCTCTTGCCGAACGACTCGGTGATCTGGATGAACTGCGGGAAGAAGGCGATGAAGAAGATGATGTCCTTCGGGTTGGAAATGCCCACCATGAAACCTTGCAGCAGCCCGCCGCGGCCAGGCTTGGCGAGCTCGCCCGGTGCCTCGGCTGCCGGCGCCTGCAGGGCGTCCCGCAGCGTGCCGACGGCAATGTAGCCGATGAACAGGCAACCCAGCAGGCTCATGGCGCTGAGCCAGGCCTTGTCGATGGCGGCGCTGGTGAGGATGATCCAGGCCGCCGCGCCGATCAGCACCAGTGATGCCCAGTTGGTACCCACAGCCGTGAACATGGCCTTGCGTGAGCCGGAGGCGGCCGCGGTGTTGACGATCAGTGCCACCACCGGGCCGGGGGTGGCGATCAGTAGCAGGACAGTAAGGGCGTAGGTAGCGGTGAGTGCGGTATTCACGGTCAGGTCTCGATCAGTATGTCGGGTGTTGCCGGCTGTACGGCATGGGCGTGGAACGGGCAGCGGGACGGGTTGAGCGACCCTGCCTCCTGCAGTTGGTACTGCTTCCACTCGTAGTTGTCGGCATCGCCGAAGAAACCAAGGGTGTCGGGCATGACGCCGTCGTTGTAGTGGTGCACGCGCTCGCGGATGCGTTCGCGGATACGATGGCCGCTTTCGGTGTTGACGTTGGCCACTTCGTCGAAGTTCGCCCGCGGGTTGATGACGAAGGTGATGTGTGGCCCCAGGTTGCGGCTTTTCATCTGCTGGTGGCCGGGGAAGTTCATGTTGATGAACAGCGGCATGCCGGCAAAGCAGAACGACCAGGCGTTGTCGTCGGGGTCGGTCGGGATGCCCTGCGGCCAGGGATGCGGGTCGCGCGCGTGCACGCCACGCAACACCTTCCAGGCCAGCGCCTGTTGCTCGGCCAGGGTGTAGTCGGCGGCAGTTTCGAGAAACACCACCAGTGGGCTGCCGATACGCTGCTTGGGTGGGATAGGTGTGACGGTGCGCACGTAGTCGGCCAGGCCCATGGCGATGTCATCGGCCAGCTGCCCGGCGCGGGCGAAGAGGATGTGGCAGGTTGCGCCGTTTACCGCCTTGCGGCCGAACAGGCAGGGAAACTCGGGGTTGGCGAGGACACTGCGAAAATGTTCTACGGCTTTGTAGGTCCAATGTCGCGCGTTGCGCACATGGTCAGCGGCCAGCTCTAGCGCATCCAGGCGATAGCAAGTTCCATAACCCGTCGACATGATTTCCCCAGGCGTAAATTTGATGAACGTTCAAGTCACATGCAGGCAGGATCTTGGTTATGTTTATTATTTACCCGCATTTTCCGAGACGTCCTTGGCGTTGTAAAACGCGTGGAACTATGACCTACTATTAGTCTTACTCATGCTCAGGGCGTCGCCATGTCGGAACGGATTCAGGCTTTGCACGCGCTGCGTGCCTTCGAGGTGGCCTCTCGCTATGGCTCATTTACCCGTGCCGCGGAAGAGCTGGCCCTGACCCAGGGCGCCGTCAGCCACCACATCAAGACCCTCGAAGCCATGTTCGGCTGCGACCTGTTCGAACGCCGCGGGCCGAAGCTGGCCCTGACCGAGCACGGCCGCCTGCTGGCGCAGGAACTCAAGGTTGGCTTCAAGATCATCGAAAATGCCTGCGCCCTGCTGCGTCAGGACCGCTACGGCCTGCGTCTGAAGGCGCCGTCCACGCTGACCGTGCGCTGGCTGCTGCGGGCGCTGGATGCGTTCAAGAAGGTCGAGGACAACTGCAGCGTGCAGCTGTCCAGCGTGTGGATGGACATCGACAGCGTGGACTTCTACTCCGAGCCCTACGACTGTGCGATCCTCCTGGCCAACGGGCGTTTTCCCGCCGATATCGAGAGTTTCAAGCTGTTCGATGAATGGCTGATCCCGGTGTGCCACCCGGATTACATGGCCCAGGCTCAACCGGTCCTTGCCGACCTGGCCCAGTGCGAATTCCTGCACCCGTCCCCTGACCGACGAGACTGGCGGCGCTGGCTGGCTCGCATGGATGCGCTGGACATCAGCATCGATCACGGGCAAGTGTTCGATACTCTCGACCAGGGCATCTCGGCCGCACAGCAAGGCCTGGGTATTTCGGTGGTCGACCTGGTGCTGGCCAGCGCCGACCTGTTGGCCGGGCGCCTGGTCACACCGTTCAAGCACGCGGTGGCCACCGGCGACGGCTATTACATGACCTGGCTCAAGGCCAGCCCCAAGGCGCGGCAGATGCACAAGCTGCGCGAGTTCCTGCTAGGCCAGGTGCCACCGCTGGCCTGCAAGGACATCAATTACCTGTACGGTTGAACACGCGTTCGAGCAAACGCCCGGCCGCCGGCAAGCGCCCGGCGCTGAAAATATTTCGGCAAACACCTGCGGGGCCCAACAAAATGCGCTGCGACGGTGCGTCAGCGGTAGAATCCCGCAATCAGCACAACAAACGATTCAGAGGTCGACGCGGTGGAGTTGCAGCAGGGCTTTGTCCTGACCCGACATTGGCATGACACGCCCGAAGGCACCTGCGTGGAATTCTGGCTGGCCACCGACCAGGGGCCACGGCAGCTGCGCCTGGCGCCACAGGTATCGGTGGCATTCATCCCCCAGGAGCAGGAAGCGCACGCGCGGGTGCTGCTGGCCAACGAAGCCGGTGTCGAGTTGCGGCCGCTGCAGCTGAAGGACTTTGACCAGCGCCCGGTGCTGGGCCTGTACTGCCGCCAGCACCGGCAACTGATGCAGTTGGAGCAACGCCTGCGCACGGCCGGTATCGAGGTGTTCGAAGCCGATATTCGCCCGCCCGAGCGCTACCTGATGGAGCGCTTCATCACCGCCCCGGTGCAGTTCACCGGCCAACCGGATGCCCAGGGTGTGCTCTGCGATGCCCAGCTCAAGCCCCTGCCGGGTTATCGCCCGCCGCTGCGCCTGGTGTCGCTGGACATCGAGACCAGCGAGCGGGGCGAGCTGTACAGCATTGCCCTGGAAGGCTGTGGCCAGCGCCAGGTGTACATGCTCGGGCCGGCCAACGGCACGGCTGATGACCTCGACTTCGACCTGCACTACTGCGCCGACCGCGCCGACATACTGGCCTGCCTCAACCAGTGGATGGCCGAGCACGACCCGGATGCAATCATCGGCTGGAACCTGATCCAGTTCGACCTGCGCCTGCTGCATGAGTACGCCAAGCTGCTGCAGGTACCGCTGGCACTGGGACGCAATGGCGCGCCGATGACCTTGCGCAGCCATGCCGGTGGTGGCCACGTGTTCGCCGATGCCCCGGGGCGGCTGCTGATCGACGGCATCGAGGCGCTGCGCTCGGCGACCTGGAGCTTCCCGTCGTTCAGCCTCGAAAGTGTCGCCCAGACCTTGCTCGGTGAAGGCAAGGCCATCGACACGCCGTACCAGCGCATGGATGAAATCAACCGCCGCTTCGCCGAGGACAAGCCGGCGTTGGCGCGCTACAACCTCAAGGATTGCGAGCTGGTGACGCGCATCTTCGCCCACACCCGCCTGCTCGAATTCCTGCTGGAGCGGTCTTCGGTCACCGGCCTTGCGGTGGACCGCAGCGGTGGTTCGGTGGCCGCGCTCTGCCACTTGTACATCCCGCAGATGCACCGCCTGGGCTTCGTCGCCCCCAACCTCGGCAGCCGCCCCGACGAAGCCAGCCCCGGTGGCTTCGTCATGGATTCGCGCCCGGGCCTATACGACTCGGTGTTGGTGCTGGACTACAAGAGCCTGTACCCGTCGATCATACGTACCTTCCTGATCGACCCGGTGGGGCTGGTCGAAGGCTTGCGCCTGCCCGATGATGAACACTCGGTGGAAGGGTTCCGCGGTGGGCGTTTTTCCCGTAGCGAGCATTGCCTGCCGGCCATCGTCGAGCGGGTATGGCAGGGCCGGGAAGCGGCCAAGCGCGAGGGCAACGCGCCGCTGTCGCAAGCGCTGAAGATCATCATGAATGCCTTTTACGGGGTGTTGGGCTCGAGCGGCTGCCGCTTCTTCGACCCGCGCCTGGCTTCGTCGATCACCATGCGCGGCCACCAGATCATGCGCCAGACCCGTGCGCTGATCGAAGCCAGGGGCTACGAGGTGATCTACGGCGATACCGACTCCACCTTCGTCTGGCTCAAGGGCGCCCACGGCGAGGAGGCTGCAGCACGCATCGGCCGTGAGCTGGTGGCCCAGGTCAACCAGTGGTGGCGCGAACACCTGCGCGAGCAGATGAACCTGGAAAGCGCGCTGGAGCTGCAGTTCGAGGTGCATTACCGGCGCTTCCTGATGCCCACCATCCGCGGTACGGACGAAGGCAGCAAGAAGCGCTACGCCGGGCTGGTGCAGCGGGCCGATGGCAGCGAGCAGATGGTCTACAAGGGCCTGGAGTCGGTGCGTACCGACTGGTCGCCGCTGGCCCGGGAGTTCCAGCAGGAGCTTTATGGCCGGATCTTCCGCGGGGAGCCTTACCAGGCGTATGTGCGCGATTATGTACGGCGCACCTTGGCCGGGGAGCTGAATGAGCTGATGGTGTACCGCAAGCGTTTGCGCCGGCCGCTAGCCGATTACCAGCGCAATGTGCCGCCGCACGTGCGTGCGGCCCGGCTGGCCGATGACTACAACCGCCGCCTTGGTCGCCCGTTGCAATACCAGCGCGGCGGCTGGATCAGCTATCTGATCACCCTGGCGGGCCCCGAACCCCTGGAAAACCTGCAAGCGCCGGTGGACTACGAGCATTACCTGACGCGGCAGCTGCAGCCGGTGGCCGATGCCATCCTGCCTTTTGTTGGCGACAGTTTCGAAGGGTTGACCGGCCAGCAGCTGGCGCTGTTCTGAAGAGGTGGTACCTATCTAGCTTATCGCTTGGCAAGCCTGCGTCTAGTGTCGGGCCTTTTGATAAGCCCGAGGCGTAACAACGTGACTACACCCACCAAGCAGCAACCGCCAACCGCCGATACGCTGGCCATGGAGCAGGCCTATCAGGACAACCTCATCGTCAAGCGACTGCCCAGATGGATTCGCCGGCTGCGTATCGTCTCGCCGACCGAGCAGAACATCCCGGCCAACGGTTTGTATGAATCGCAGCATGCTGCATTGCGCGACGCATTGAAAGACAGCCTGGCCTGTCGACAGTGGCTGGAAAAGGAGCTTGCGCGAATCGAGGGCATCGACCGTTTCGTCAAGCCGCTGCTTCAAAACGCCATGCAGGAACAGTTCGGCACCAAGGAAAATGTCGATGGCCTGTATTTCAGGCGCTGGTACACCTACACCGCTCCCAGCCAGGGCACCGTGTGGGGGCGCTACCCGGTTTTGGAAAAGGACTATTTCGAGGTACCGCTGATCGAGGCGGCACTGGACAACTTCACGCCGGGCGAGGGGCGGAACGAGCAGCACAAGGACAACTGCATCGTCGACAGCCTGTCGCAACGGCTCGCCTCACCAACCGCGCCAGCTTTCGCACGCTTGTGCCGCCAGCTGGATCTGGGCAAGCGCTATCAACAGCACCTGGACAGCGTGCTCAAAGCGCCGAGCAGCCAGGCAAGCGGCTGGCGCAGCATGGCTTCGACGCTTGCCCAGCTTTACAGCTCGGTCATGCTGATCGATGCGTGCAAGGCCAAGAGCGATGGCGTGCTGACTGCTGCCGAACTGGGGCTGGTACTGGAACTATGCAAGCACGGGAGACCTGGCACGTTGTACGAGTCGAAAGTGGTGGCCCGGCAACTGAAGGCGTTCGGCTGCGATCTGCAACAGATCGTGATACTCGATGTATTTCATGACAAAGTCAGCCGCAAGATCATTGTCTATATTCCCGATGACCCCCACGGTCCCTGGAGCGCAAGCCCCGACCTGGAAAGCTTCACCCGCAAGGTCTTGGGCAAGCGTCTGCGAGACAAGCGCTATCAGGATTTCTTCAAACGCTTCGTACGCCGGCGCGACTGCCAGCAGTTCTTCTCCAGGGTTGCCAAGGACCTGGTGGGCGTCGCCGATTGGGCAACCCGGGAAATGGACCAGCACATGCGGGACTACCCGCTGCCGTTGTTCGCCCACCTTGCTGCCGCGCGCATTGCCCACATCAAGGACGATGCCGCGCTGATTGCCACGCCGGTGTCGGACCTTGACCGCAAGGCCCAGGAAGCCCATCAACAAAGGTTGGTTGCCGAGGGTTGGACCCTGGCCACGGTGGCGGGCGTGTTCATCCCCGCACTCAATGCGCTGCTGCTGGCGGTAATGGTCTGGGACCTGCTGGGCGAGCTGTTCCAGGCCGTGGAAGACTGGCGCGAGGGCGATACCAGCGCAGCAATGGAGCATGTGCTCAGCGTGACCAAAGACCTGGCCGTGATCGGTGTAACCGCTGTGGTATGGCGGGAAGCGAGCCGGGCCTGGGCCGCATTGGACCAATGGGTGCCAGCGCGCCTGGAAGACGGCAGCGAGAAACTCTGGAATGGAGACCTGGTGCCGTTTCGCAGCGCTGCACCTCCCGCTGGGGAAGTGGCCGATGCAATGGGCATCTACCGTGCCCAAAACAGAAGCTGGATGACCATGGACGGCCACAACTACGAAATCGTCCAGCGCGCAGATGAAGAGTGGCAACTGGCACCACGAGATGGTCATGGACCTTTGTTGCGTCACAATGACGCCGGTGCCTGGCGGCTATGGACCGAGCAACCGGCCAGCTGGACAGACAAGCACAGGATGTTCCGCCGTCTTGGTGAGCGTTTCGCTCGCCTGGATGATGAACAGATTGACCAGGCCATGGCCGTCCATGCCCTGGATGCAGACCATCTACGGGCGCTGCATGTGTACGGCCGGCCACCTGAGGCCGAGCTGGTCGATACCGTAGAGCGCCTGCTGATCGATCGCCGGCTGCAAACCCTGCTGGACGATTTGAAGCTCGGGCGGGTGCCGGAGGACGCGCCGTTGCTGGCGAAGGCTCGCGCCCTACCTGGTGTCACCGAGCAGGGCGGGCCAGCATTGGCGGCGCAGGTCTCGGCAAGGCGGCGCCAGCTGTTTCAACAGGTGTATGACGGGCAGCAGGAGCCAGACGATGCGGCGGTGGCAACCTTGCGCAAGGCATTCCCGAGCCTGCATCGCCGAGCGGCGCGCGAGCTTGTGGGTGAGCTGTCGGCAGAAGGTGCGGAATTTCAGGCACTGGTCAGCGGTACGGTGCCGTTTCGGCTGGTCGAAAGGGCCAGGCTGAGCGTACTGCGCATACGTGTTGCGCGTGCCTGCGAGGCGCTGTTCATTGATACGCCCCAGACCCTGGACCAGGCCAAGGTCGCGCTGACGCTGCTGGAGACTCTGGATGTCAGGGAGGCCAGGCCGCGCTGGCGGCTGTACGATGGCGATAGCCCGCAGCCGATAATGACTACTGCTGGCGACGGGCAGAACTACAGGCTTGTGCATGACAACGGGCGGTTCGAGCTTGAAGATGCGCTAGGCCTCGAAATGAGTGGCCCCGGCGAGCTGTTCGAGACCTTGGCGGATGCGTTTGCCCCGGCCGATCGTGCTGCACTCGGTATCACTGAACCCTACGCCCCGGGTTTGAGAGCAGTGTTGGCCCGGCAAATGCCCGGGCACAGCAGGGTACTCGCCCAGGTGTTGGGCAAAAACCCTCGACAGCCATGGATGCTGGCGCCAGTGCGCCTGGAGGATGGCAGGGTCGGATACCCGCTGGGCGGCTGCCAGGGATGCTTTGCCCGGTCTGCATCTCGACCCCGGGCGTTCGAGGCGCGTCTGCGCGACCTTTACCCAGCGTACAGTGACGAGCAGATCGAAGCCTGGCTGACCACCTTGCATGCTTCGGGGCGTGATACCGACACCGAACTCGGTGTGCTCGAAGAGCAGGCCCGCAGGTTGAACGACCACTTGAAAAGCTGGGAGTGGCGAGGGTTGCTGAATCGTGATCGACCCGAGCGCAAGCGGTTTCGCAAAGCAATCATGCAATGCTGGCGGGAACGGGTGCCCGCTCAAGTTACACCTGAGCATCAACGTCTGGCTTTAACTTGGCAGTACAGCGCGTATGACCTGTGCTCATTGCCTGAATTGGGCCCACTCTTCAGCTTCCCGCACGTTACCGAACTTTCCCTGCGCAGCCTGTTGCTGAAAGAGGTACCAGAGCAGTTCCTGCTCTCATTCCCCAATCTGACGTCCCTGGAACTGAGCTACAACCAGTTGCAACGTCTGCCAGCGAGCCTGTCGTTGCTCAATGACTTGCGCATACTCGACTTGTCCGGCAATCGCATCTCTCTGGACGAGCCCCAGGCTCAAGTGCTGGCGCAATGCAGCCGGTTACGTTACCTGAACCTTTCGGACAATCGCTTGAACATGACCTTTTCTGTGGCACAGATGAACCAGTTGGCCGAACTGCGTTTGCGCAATGCCGGGTTGGTATTGCTACCCGAGGGCATCACGGACTGTCAGACGTTGTACATGCTCGATGCTTCCAACAACTTCATCACGCTGTTGCCTCCCAACTTCATCCAGTCCCCGTTGTGGCGGGACGGCTACGTGGCGCTGTCAGGCAATCCTGTGCTGCTGCACCAGGCTGTAGATGTGCAGGAGGCCTGGAACATTCCGGAGGACAGTTCGGTCCCTCACAAATTTCGCTGGGTGGACCGCCTGGACGGTGATAGACGCGAAGATCTGGGTAACCTGTGGGCCACTGTTGAGCAAATGGATGGGGTGACGAACTTCATGCAACTGCTGAAACAGCTTACGCGCTCGCAAGACTTCACCCATCCTCGATATGGGGAAATGCTGGCTGCACGCGTTTTGACCATGATGGAAAAGGTGGACAGCTCAGCAGCACTGGCCAATGAAATTTTCGCCAATGCACTGGTCGAGAACTGCGCCGACAATGCCACAGTGGTCTTCCAGCAGCTTGAAATCCGATGCCTTGTGTGGGAAGCCGAGCAGGCCGCCCCTTCTGGCAGCCAGGAACGAGCCCTGGTGAAACTGGCGCGGCAGTTGTGGAGGCAGCAGGAGGTTGACTTCATCGCCTTGCGCGAGGCTGAGGCTGCAGGTGCGGGCAATGAGTCGATCGAATGGGTACTAGCTTACTCGATCCGCTTGCGTGAGGAGCTGGGCCTGCCTGGCAACGCGCGCAGCATGCTATACGAGGGCATCCCGCACCTGGATGACGCTTCGGTGATGCGCGCGGCTGATCAGGTCAGGCGTAACGAGACAGCCGAATCGGTGGCAGTGTGGATGGTCCAGCAACCTTTCTGGAGAAATCATCTCGAGAAACGCTACGTGCGTGAACTGGAAGTGCCGCCAAGGTTTCAGAACCAGTTGGCAGAGGATGCCAATGCCGAGGACGCCGCCAGGTTGATGGCGGAAATCAGGCTGTGGACCGAGAGGACCGAGCTTCAACTGACCATCGAGGCTCTGCAACGGCCGGCATGACCAGGGCGCATTGGACTATGCTCAAGCTACAAGTGATAGAGGTACTTTTCGGGCTCGGGACGTGGAGTGACCGCACTTGGTAACCGCCGGTTACTGTTCATTCAAACATGGAGGCCTTTTGCTGGTTTACGCTCGCTCGTCGGATCTTTCGCCCTGATCTGTAGTCTTCTGGTTTATCGAGAGAATAAGGAGATACGCATGCTCGTCCGGTCACTGACCCTCGCCACCTTGCTCGCGCTTGTCGGCCCTGTGTTTGCTGCCGACAGTGACGCGCCGCTGGCCAAGGAACTGGGCAAGGCCAGGCCCTTGGTCGTCATTGCGCCCAGCAGCGCCGACCCGACCTTGCGTGGGTTGAACGAGGCCCTCAAGGACCCGGCCACCCAGGCCGCCTTCAAAGAGCGCAACCTGGTGGTGTACAGCGTTGCCAACATGATGGGCAAGCGTGAGGACAAGAACCTCGAGCAGCAGACCACCATGGCCCTGATCCGCGAGTTGAAGCTGGGTGCCAGCAAAGGCACCAAGGTGATCCTGGTGGGCAAGGACGGTGAGCGGCACATGCTCAAGGACGACGAGGAGGGCGAGGCCATCGACCCGCAGGTGATCCTCAAGGCGGTCGATGATCTGCCTGCCAGCGAAAAAGCCGTGACGGCGCCGGAGCCTGTGGCAGCGGCGGCCCCGGAGCCCAAGGCCAAGGACAGCAAGCCTGCCAAACCCGCCAAGCCGGCCGCGCCACCCAAGCCGCTGGAAGACTGACCCTGCACGACGGCCCCGAGGCACCTTGGGGCCGTTGTGTATCCCACTGTATCTGCCCACGCCGCAGACCCATTCCCATACAAAACCGCACCCCGCGCGATACATCCACGACATACCGCAACGGCCTAATGGCTCCACATTCCAACCACAGTGGAGCGACACCATGACTCAAGTACGAAACACCCTCGGCCTGCTCGGCGCTGCCCTGATCGGCAGCATGGCATTGAGCAGCAGCGCCTTTGCCGTCGAGCCGTTGGCCCAGGGTTACCAGCTGGCTTCGGCCAAGGTGGCCGGCGAGGGCAAGTGTGGTGAAGGCAAATGTGGTGGCAGCGCCAAGGCCACCCAGGGCGAAGGCAAATGCGGTGAGGGCAAGTGCGGCGCCAGCGCCAAGGCCGGTGCCGAAGGCAAATGTGGCGAGGGCAAGTGTGGTGACGCCTCGTTCGCCAAGACCGACAGCAACCACGACGGCAAGGTCTCGCGCGACGAGTTCCTGGCGGTGGCCAAGGACCGTGCCGGCGACTTCGACAAGATCGACAGCAACCATGATGGCTTCATCTCCGAACAGGAGGCTGCGGATCACCTCAAGGCGATCTACCAGGCTAATGGCAAGGCCATGCCCGAAGGCTTGTTCAGCCACCTGACCGGCAAGTCCTGACCTTCTGCCCCATGAACCGCGCAACGCCCCTCCTGCTGGTCAGGCGGGGCGTTGTGCCTGTTGCGGAGACCTGTTCATGCACCCCACATCTTTGTCCCCTGTACCTTTACAGACCGGGCTAGGCCTGCGCCGCGGCCTGCTGGCGGAACTGCTGGCCATGGAGGCTGGCGCCGTGGACTTTCTCGAATGCGCACCGGAAAACTGGGTTGCCGTGGGCGGTGCCTACGGCAAGGGCCTGGCGCAGTTGGCCGAGCGTTTTGCCATTACCTGCCACGGGCTGTCGTTGTCGCTGGGTGGCAGCGAGCCGCTGGACCGCCATTTCCTTGGCCAGACCCGCCAGTTTCTCGATCGCCACCAGGTGCGCCTGTACAGCGAGCACCTGAGCTACTGCAGTGATGACGGGCACCTGTACGACCTGATGCCCATTCCATTCACCGACGAAGCGGTGCGCCATGTGGCCACGCGGATTCGCCAGGCCCAGGAATACCTGGAGCGGCGCATTGCCGTGGAAAACATCAGCTACTACGCCGCACCGTACCAGGCGATGAGTGAACTCGACTTCATCCGCGCGGTACTCGATGAGGCCGACTGCGACCTGCTGCTGGACGTCAACAACGTCTTCGTCAATGCCTGCAATCACGGTTATGACGCCCGCGAATTCCTGGCGGGCTTGCCCCAGGCGCGGGTCACCGGCATGCACGTGGCTGGCCATTACGATGAAGCGCCGGACCTCAAGGTAGACACCCACGGGGCTGCGGTGAAGGAAGATGTGTGGGCGCTGTACGCGGTAGCCTGTGCGCGCTTCGGTGTGCAACCGACCGTGCTCGAGCGTGATTTCAACTATCCGCCGCTGGCCGAACTGCTCGCCGAGGCGGCGCGCATCCGCACTGTGCAGTGTGCTGCGGGAGGGCATGCAAATGAATGAGACCTTGCGTGAGCAGCAGTACACCTTGGCCCGGCACCTGCGTGACCCGCAGCGCCATGCGCCGCCGCCGGGCGTGGAGGCCCGGCGCCTGAAGGTTTACCGCGAGCTGTTCTATGGCGCTATCGAAGGTTTGCTGGCCGGCAGTTTTCCGGTGATGCGCCAGGCGTTGGGCGAACCGCGCTGGCATGCCCGAGTGCGAGATTTCTATGCCAACTATCGCAGCCAGACACCGTTGTTCACCGAGATTGCCCAAGCGTTCGTCGATTACCTGCAAGGCATCGAGCTGGATGCGCCCTGGCAGCTGGAGCTGGCGCACTATGAGTGGGTCGAGGCGCAGTTGTATCTGAGCGATGCCGAGGACCCGGCCCATGACCCGGCAGGCGACCTGCTGGAAGGGGAGCCACTGTTGTCGTGTGTGGCGCGGGTGTTGGCCTATCGCTGGCCGGTGGAGCGGATCGGGGCGGATTACCAGCCAGCGGTCGCGCCAGAGGCGCCGACCTTGTTGCTGGTTTATCGCGATGCGGGGCTGAAGGTGCGCTTCGCGCGCCTGGCGCCGCTGGCGTACCGGTTGCTGGCACTGGAACAGGGCAGTGGGCGGGCTCGGTTGGAGGCGTTGGGCGGTGCTGTGGAGGAAGGGTTGGCGTTGCTGGAGGGATTGCGCGAGCAGGGGGTCATCATCGGTACAGGTTGAGTGCGGGTACGGGGGGCGCCTTGCGCCCCTATCGCGACACTAGGCCGCTCCTATGTATGGACTCGCCCACACTGTCTAGCTGCTTTTGAACATAGGAACCCGGTTGCATCTATGTATCAGGCCTGTTCGAGGAAGCTTTTTGCTTCTGGCCAACATCGTGGTGAGCTCGCAGCGTGCCGTTTACATTGAGGCCACTGCATCGGGCCTGTAGGAGCGGAGGCATCAGTCTGCGACGGTCTTACCAGGGGTCAATGTTCACTAGCAGGGGTTGGAGCGCTTAGCGCCCCGGTGGCATTACTCGGTTGGTCAGAGGCTCATGGCAGCCTCCGGGTTGCTGTTCGGTTTGTGTTGATAGACCTGGTCGTTCTGTAACAGGGCCCAGATAATGCGCAGATTTCGATTAGCCAGTCTGATCGCCGCTTCCTTGCGCCCAAGGCGGGATAGCCAGCGCAAGAGGCGGCGATCGTCTGGCTGATCGGAATCAGGCCTTAGCTGACTCAAGACAGCATGTGCGCCCTGGATCATCAGGCTACGTATGTAGCCGTCACCTCGCTTGCTCATCCTGCCCAATCTGACTTTGTTTCCACTGCTGTGCTGATCGGGCACGATACCGAAGAAGGCGGAATACATTCGGCCACTGGCGAAGCGGCTGGGCTCGGTCTGTTTCGCCACGATCGCCGTGGCGATGATAGGGCCTACGCCACGAATGGTGACCAGTCGCTGTGCGACTTTATCCTCCCGGGCTGTCGCTTCGAGCCGTCTACTGAGCCCCGCAATGCGTTCACCCAGAGACAGCCAGTCCGTCAACAGCTCATCGAGCAACTCACGCAATAGGTCGGGCAAAGGTAAAGAGGCATCCTCAAGAGACCGCGGCACATGCTTACCAATCGCAGCGTCGCCCTGTGGCATGGATACGCCATGCTCAAGCAGCAAACCACGTATCTGGTTACCCAGCGCGGTATGCCGCTTGATGTTGCCGCGGCGGATACGGTGCAGTGCTTGAATAGCCAGTGCTGTGGTGCTCTTGATCGATATCGAGGCAATACTGGTATCGCGACCGGCGCGCAAAATGGCATGGGTGTCGTTACGGTCGTTCTTCGCGCCGCTGCGGTGTTCGGCGACTCGTTGCGCAGGCAGGATGCGAACCGCATTACCTTTGGCCTGCAGCAGCCTTGCCCAGGCTTGTGCACCTGGGCCGCACTCCATCAAGACGGTCACTGTCGCTGGCAACCTGAGCAGGAAATCATGAAAGGCCTGACGGGATTTGATGCGATCTTCGTAGATCACCCGACCGGTAGCATCCTCGCCTGCTAACTGAAAGACCTGCTTGGCCAGGTCTACACAGATGGTTGTGCAAAGCTCCACATCAGTGGACGACAGGGAACCTTGCTTGGAACTATGCTTTTTCATGGTCTCGCCCTCGCTGCCGTTGGCTTCTTAGAACGCCACCGTGGCACTGTGATGCCTCGGCGGGGGCGAGTCCATCGATTACAGAGGTACGCGATCCCCTGTAGGAGCGGCCTTGTGTCGCGATGGGCTGCAACGCAGCCCCGGCGATATCACCTGCAGAACCGCCCTCTGAGCCAATGATCCAGGCTCAATCGCCCAGCCCCTTTCAGCAGCAGTGGCAGCAACGCCACCAGGTAGATCAACGGCAACTTGAAGTTGCCAAAGCCCTGGTCGGTAATCGCATACCCTTGGGCCAGCTCGGCCAGGTTCGACCAGTGCGCCGGCCAATGCACCGCAGCAATCGCCACCACGGTCACCACCATCAGCCCCAACGAGGCCAGCCGGGTACCTAGCCCCAGCAACAGCAGTAACGGCAGGATCAGCTCCGCCCACATCGACAGCTGCCAGTTCAGCTCTGCAGGCAGCAGGTTGAAGGGGAACGGGAAGTTCGCTTGCAGGTCGGCGAACCAGTTGCTGCCATTGAATTTCTCCCAGCCGGATTCGAAAAATTCCCAGGCCAGGAACAGCCGCAACGGCAGGTCGGCGCTCCAGGTACCGAAACGGTCGAAGGTGGTCAGGGTGCGGGTCAAGGTGGTCATGCTGGTTTCTCTCTTCAGGAAAGGGCACGGGCGTTACGGCGTTGCTGGCGGGCCAGCTTGGCGGTGAGCTTGACGGCGATGGCGCTGAACATCAGGGCGAACGCCAGCGGGTACCAGCCGCCCATGGGGATGCGTTTGTAGAACGACAGGCAGAACACCGCGGCCAGTACCCACATGCCGGTGCTGTGCAGGGCCTGCCAGGCACGGCCACCCAACAGGCGCATCGGGGCCTTGAACGAGGTGATGGTGAGCAGCAGCAGAAACAGGTAGCCGAGGGTGCCGGGCAGGCTGGAAGTTAGCGTGCGGCCGGCCCAGAACAGCTCGGGGAATTGCTGGGCATAGCGGTAGATCAGTACGCCGTGCACGGTGTGGGAAAAGGCGAATGCCAACCCCAGATAGCGCCGTTCCTGGAGGATGCGACGGCTGTTGGTGCCAGGCAGCAAGGTCACCAGCGACGAGGCCAGGAAGGCCAGCAGGAATAGCGCGAAGGAGCTGCGCGCAGTGGCACGGATCGCGCTGCGCAGGCCGTCCGGATCAGGTTGGCTGGCCAGGACCACGGCGGTCATCACCAAGGTCAGGCCGGCGAGCGTGGCGAACAGCTTCCAGCCGGAGGGAAGGGTGAGGGGTTTCATCACGGAGGCTCCCGGAGTGTGGTTGTGTGACCGGGAGTGTGTCGGGGTGGGGTATCTGCAGTGTGTCGGCGGTGGTGGGGTTGTGTATCGGAGTGTACTGATACTTCAAGCACCACCTGCTTTTTGTGGGAGCGGCCTTGCGTCGCGAAAGGGCCGCAACGCGGCCCCGGCAATTCATGCGACGAAGCTGAAAACCTGGGGCTGCTGCGCAGCCCTATCGCGACGCAAGGCCGCTCCCACAAACTGTCATTTGAGCTCGATCTGCGCGCACAGCCCGCCGCCTGCGCGGTTGCTCAGGGTCAGTCGGCCGCCCATGGCCTGGATCAGCTGATGGGCAATCGCCAACCCCAGCCCTGTGCCGCCGGTGCTGCGGTTGCGTGAGCCTTCCACGCGATAGAACGGCTTGAGCACTTCATCCAGTTCGCCGCCAGGTATGCCTGGCCCGTTGTCGAGCACGCGGATCAACGTCCAGTCGCCCTCGCGGCACACCTCCAGTTCGGCAGCGCCGGCAAACTTGAGGGCGTTGTCCACCAGGTTCACCAGCACCCGGCGCAGGGCATGCGGGCGGGTTTCCAGCAGGCTGCCGCTGCTGCCATGGCGCTCGACCTGGGCGCCACTGTCCTGGTAGTCGAACACCAGGCTGTCGAGAAAGGCATCGAGGTTGACCCGGCACGGGGCCTCGGTGCTGGTGTCCATGCTGCGGGCATAGGCCACGCCTTCGCGCACCAGGTGTTCCATCTCACCCAGGTCGCTCCACAGCTTGTC
This sequence comes from Pseudomonas asiatica, assembly GCF_040214835.1. Classification (NCBI taxonomy): domain Bacteria; kingdom Pseudomonadati; phylum Pseudomonadota; class Gammaproteobacteria; order Pseudomonadales; family Pseudomonadaceae; genus Pseudomonas; species Pseudomonas asiatica. The sequence continues at coordinate 2,085,393 of NZ_CP157874.1, forward strand.
CTTTTCCACCCCTTCGTCCATCACTTCGACACGCAGCTTCATGCGCGTAATCGGTGTTTGCAGGTCGTGGGAAATGGCCGCCAGCAACTGCATGCGTTCCTTGAGGTAGGCAGCGATGCGCGCCTGCAGGGCGTTGAAGGCCACGGCGGCGTAGCGCACCTCGCGCGGGCCGCTTTCATCCAGCTGCACGCCAGGCTTGTCCGGGTCGAGGTTGTCCACCGCACGGGCCAGGCGGGTCAGCGGGCCGATCGCCAGGCGTACCGCCAGCCAGGTGCACAGCAACAGCACGGCCAGCTGGATCAGCAACACCACGGGCAGCCAACGTGCCACCGGGACCGGCGATGGGGTGACGTCGATGGTCAGCGGTGCGCCATCGGCCAGGGTCAGGTGTGCCTGGAAGTGCGCATTCGGGCCGGGGATTTCCTGGAAGGAAAGGCGATAGTCGGCGCCAATGGCCTTGACGATAGAGTCGGCGGCCATGGGTGGGTCACTGGTCGGCATGGCTTCGCCCGCCAGGCCCTGGTCCAGCCGGTAGCGGTAGGTACGCCGCTCCAGGCGCGGCAGCCAGGCGGCGCGCTCGGCCGCGGGCAGGCGGTCGAGGATGGCCACCGAGGTGGCCACGTCCTGCTCCAGGGTGCTGAGCATCATCGAGCGGCTGCTGATGTAGCGCTCGTAGGCCTGCAGGCCGAACGACAGGCCGTAGGCCAGCACCAGGCCGGTGAAGAAGATCAGTGCCAGGCGTGAGGCCAGGGTACGTGGCCACTTCATGATGGCGACTCGAGCAGTTGCACCGGCAGCGAGAACACGTAGCCCTCGCTGCGCACGGTCTTGATGCAGCTGGGTTCGCGGGCGTCGTCACCCAGGCGCTGGCGCAGGCGGCTGACCAGCAGGTCGATGGAGCGGTCGAAGATGTCGGCTTCGCGGCCCTGGGTCAGGTTGAGCAACTGCTCACGGCTGAGCACCCGCTGCGGGTGGTCGAGAAACACCCGCAGCAGGCGGTATTCGGCACCGCTCAGGGCTACCAGGGTGCCTTCGCTGTCGAGCAGGTGGCGCGCGGTGGTGTCCAGCCGCCACTGGCCGAAGCCGAGCAGGCGGCTGCTTTCGCTGATGGTCAGGTTGGGCGGCAGCATGCGCGTGCGGCGCAGCACGGCATTGATACGGGCCAGCAGTTCGCGGGCCGAGAACGGCTTGGTCAGGTAATCGTCGGCGCCCATTTCCAGGCCGATGATGCGGTCGGTTTCGTCGTTGCGGGCGGTCAGCATCAGCACCGGGGTGTTGCGGTGCTTGCCGGCGCGCAACTCGCGGCACAACAGCAGGCCGTCGTCGCCGGGCATCATGATGTCCAGGACGATCAGGTCGACGCTGTTGGCTTCTAGAAAGGCGCGCATCTGCCGGCCGTCAGCGACGATGCTGGTGCGCAGGCCGTTCTTTTTCAGGTAGTTGCCGACCAGTTCGCGGATTTCGCGGTCGTCGTCGACGATCAGGATGTGATCGACGTGTTCCATGCGCTGCGTTCCTGTGCAAGAGGGGATGGGCGCAGTGTACCGAGCGCGTTCGCGCTTGCCTGCGGGGGTTTGTATTGCAGTGTATCTGCCATGCGTACAGACACAGGAGGAAGCACATCACAGCTTCGGGCGACACATACGGGATACCTGGCCGGCGTGAAATGGCTCTCGACCGGGGAGCACAACTCCCCACCCTCAAGCGTTACACAGGAGAGATGCCATGAACTTCAATACCTTCGCCCGTGCCAGCCTGTTCGCCGTGCTCAGCTTCGGCGCCATTGCCGCCCAGGCCTCCACCATGCCGATGGACGACAGCGGGGTCATGCAGTACCGCTACGGTGACCACCTGGATGTGAAGAAAGTGCTGTCGATACAGGATGACCAGAGCGACGCCTGCGGTTTGGTGAACACCCGCATGGACTACCTCGACTCCAAGGGCCAGCAGCAGAGCGTGCAGTACCGCACTTACGCCACCGGCGGTTGCCATGAGAATTGATCGCCGCTTGTTGTTGAAGGTTGGCGGCATTGCCCTGGCGCTGGCCGGCCTGGGCCTGGCCGGGCACCTGATGGCCCGCGACAGCTACGGTGCCATGCCGTCGCTGTCCGGCGCCAGCCAGTGGCTTAATTCGGCGCCGCTGGATGGCCCCGGGCTCAAGGGCAAGGTGGTGCTGGTGGACTTCTGGACCTGGGACTGCATCAACTGCCGGCGCAGCCTGCCGCATGTGAACGAATGGGCGCGGCGCTATGCCGACCAGGGCCTGGTGGTGGTTGGCGTGCACACCCCGGAGTACGACTACGAGCACGATGTAGGCACCTTGCGTGACAAGGTAGCCAGCCTGGGGATCGGTTACCCGGTGGCGGTGGATAACGACTACAAGGTGTGGAACGCCTGGGGCAACCAGTTCTGGCCGGCGCATTACTTTGTCGACCGCAAGGGGCAGGTGCGCCATGTGCACTTTGGCGAGGGGGATTATGGTGGGCAGGAGCAGGTGATACAGGCGTTGCTGGATGAGAAAGGGTGAGTTGTCTGTGCCGGCCTCTTCGCGGCGGTTCGACGACTCGATGAACCCGCTCCCACAGGTACTGCACCGCTTGCAGACTGTGCGATCCCTGTGGGAGCGGGTTTACCCGCGAAGAAGCCAACACCGATCCGTCAGGTGAAACTGGCAAAGTGCGCCTGCATCCGAGCCGCATCCGCCTGGCGCCCGCTGAACAGCTCGAACGCCTTCACCGCCTGGAACACGGCCATGTTGCTGCCATCCAGGGTGCGGCAGCCCAATGCCCGGGCGGCGCGCAGCAGTTCGGTCTCCAGCGGGAAGTAGATGATCTCCGCCACCCACAGGCGCGCATGCAGCAACTCCACCGGCAGCGGTGTGCCCGGCAGCTTGGCCATGCCCACCGGGGTGGTGTTGACCAGCCCGTCCGCCTCGGCCAGGGCCGTGGCCAGGTCGTTGCCGACCACGGCGCGCCCGGCACCGAAGTGGGCATTCAGGTTGTCCACCAGGGCCTGCGCACGGGCCGCGTCCACTTCGAACAGCACCAGCCGCTCCACCCCTTCACCCAGCAGGGCATGGGCCACGGCCGAACCGGCACCACCGGCACCCATCTGCACCACCTGGCGCCGTGCCACATCAGGCAGGCCACGGCGCAAGCCTTCGGCAAAGCCCAGGCAGTCGGTGTTGTGGCCGACCCGCTTGCCGTCCTTGAGCACCACGGTGTTCACCGCGCCGATGCCGCGGGCTTCGTCCGACAGTTCGTCGAGCAGCGGCAGGATCGCCTGCTTGAACGGGTAGGTGATGTTGAGCCCGGTGAAACCGGTGTGTTGGGCGGCGTCGAGCAGACCGGGCAGGGCGCTGTCGTCCAGTTGCAGCTGGTCGGCATCGATCAGCCGGTACAGGTAGCGCAGCGCCTGGGCATCACCTTCGTGTTCGTGCAGGGCAGGGGTGCGCGACAGCTGGATGCCACGGCCGATCAGGCCGGCGAGGATGGCTTGCTGGCTCATGCGCTGTGCTCCTGCAACATTTCGGCGAAGTGGCTGATGGCCATGCGGTAGCCATGGCTGCCCAGGCCGCAGATGACCCCGACGGCGATGGACGATACGAACGACAGGTGACGGAACGGTTCGCGCTTGTGCACGTTGGACAGGTGCACTTCGATTACCGGCACTTCGCTGGCCACCAGGGCATCGCGGATGGCCACCGAGGTATGGGTCCAGGCGCCGGGGTTGATCACGATGCCGGCGCAGCGGCCACGGGCGGCATGGATCCAGTCGATCAGTTCGCCTTCGTGGTTGGTTTGGCGGAATTCGATTTCCAGGCCATGGGCATGGGCGGTATCGGCACAGCCCTGGGCCAGGTCGGCGAGGGTTTCGTGGCCATATTGGGCAGGCTCGCGGGTGCCCAGCATGTTCAGGTTGGGGCCGTTGAGCACGAGAATGAGGGGCTTCATGACGGGCATCGCTTTGTTGTTGTTGGATGCGTCTAGTTTTGTACCGACTGGTTAGTTTAGTCAATTGGACTAAACCGCTGTACCGGGAAAGTGGGCGATTATCGAACTTGATATCGCCTGTACCGGCGATAGGGCCAGAGCAGACAGCCTGCAGCTTGATTACAAAATTGTAATTTTCCCGCCACCGCCCCGATAAGCGCGGCTTTCTACAGTCCCTCGCCAAAGCTCGCCGACGAGGACCTGTTTCGTGCCCATCCCCCGCAAGACCGCCTTGCTCTGCCTGTTGCTGGCTGTTGCCGCCAGCGCCCAGGCCAGCCAGAGCCTGAGCCTGCCCCAGGCGCTTGACGCCGCCTTTGCCCAGAACCCGGAGCTGGCTGCGGCCGGCCGGGAAATCGGCATTGCCGATGGCGAGCGGCGCCAGGCCGGGCTGATCCCCAACCCGGAGCTGTCCTGGGAGGTCGAGGACACCCGCCGTGACACCAGCACCACCACTGTCACCCTCAGCCAACCGCTGGAGCTGGGCGGCAAGCGCGGTGCACGCATCGCCGTGGCCGGTGCCGGTCAGGCCATTGCCCAGCTGGACCTGGAGCGCCAGCGCAACGGCTTGCGCGCCGATGTGGTGCAGGCGTTCCACGCGGCCCTGCGCGCCCAGACCGCGCTGGAGCTGGCGCAGCAATCGCAGGCGTTGACCGAGCGTGGGCTGCGAGTGGTGCAGGGGCGGGTGACCGCTGGCCAGTCATCGCCCGTGGAGGCCACCCGGGCCCAGGTGCAGTTGGCCCAGGCCCAGGCCGAAGTGCGCCGTGCGCAAACCCAGCGCAGTGTGGCTTACCAGGCCCTGGCACGGTTGACCGGCAGCCCGCTGGCAAGCTTCGATCAGTTGCAGGCCGCCAACCTGTCCCCCGGTGATGCACCCAGCGCCGACGCCCTGCTCGACCAGGTCGAGCAAACGGCTGAATGGCGCCTGGCCGCCGCCCAGGTCGAGCGCGGCGAAGCGTCCCTGGGTTCGGAAAAGGCCCTGCGCATACCCAACCTCACCGTCAGCCTTGGCAGCCAGTACAGCCGCGAAGACCGCGAGCGGGTCAATGTGGTGGGCCTGTCGATGCCCTTGCCGCTGTTCGACCGCAACCAGGGCAACGTGCTGGCTGCGGCCCGCCGTGCCGACCAGGCGCGTGACCTGCGCAACGCCGTGGAACTGCGCCTGCGCAGTGAAACCCGCAGCGCCGTCAGCCAGTGGACCACGGCCATGCAGGAAGTGCAGGCCTATGACCGCACCATCCTGCCTTCTGCCCAGCAGGCCGTGGACACCGCCACACGCGGTTTCGAAATGGGCAAGTTCGCCTTTCTCGATGTGCTCGACGCCCAGCGCACGCTGATCGAGGCGCGCGGGCTGTACCTCGAGGCGCTGGCCTCGGCGACCGACGCGCGGGCGCAGGTCGAGCGGATCTATGGCGACCTCGATGGCCTGCGCAACAAATTGAACAGCAGGAGCAACAATGACTAATCCACGCAAGATAGCCCTTCTGGCTGCCGCCATTGCCGCGCTCGGCCTCGGTGGCCTGGCCTGGACCGGCAACCTCGGCAACGCGTCAGGCACTGAAGCCCGGCACGACGACCACGGCGAAGACAGCCACGGCCACGGCGAGGAACAGGCCGGCGAAGGCCACGAAGAAGATGAGGGCAAGCTGCACCTGTCCATCGCCCAGATCGAAGCTGCCGGTGTGCAACTGGCCAATGCCGGCCCTCGTGAACTGGGCACCGCCATCAGCTTCCCGGGTGAAATCCGCTTCGACGAGGACCGTACCGCCCACGTCGTGCCACGCGTGCCCGGTGTGGTCGAGTCGGTGCAAGCCGAGCTGGGCCAGGCGGTCAAGCGTGGTCAGGTGCTGGCGGTAATCGCCAGCCAGCAGATTTCCGACCTGCGCAGCGAACAACAGGCTGCCCAGCGCCGCCTGGAACTGGCGCGCCTGACTTTCCAGCGCGAACAGCAGCTGTGGCAGGAACGCATCAGTGCCGAGCAGGATTACCTGCAGGCCCGTCAGGCGTTGCAGGAAGCCGAGATTGCCTTGGCCAACGCCCGGCAGAAGGTCGCCGCCGTGGGCCCGGCCGGCGCCGGCAACCGCTATGAACTGCGCGCGCCGTTCGATGCAGTGGTGGTGGAAAAGCACCTGACCGTGGGCGAGGTGGTCGATGAGACCAGCAATGCCTTCACCCTGTCTGACCTCAGCCGGGTCTGGGCCACCTTCGCCGTCGCCCCGCGCGACCTGGACAAGGTGACCACCGGCCGCAATGTCACGGTCAGCGCGCCGGACCTGGGCGCCCAGGTCGAGGGCAAGGTCAACTACGTCGGCAGCCTGCTCGGCGAGCAGAACCGTGCCGCCACTGTCCGCGCCACGCTGGCCAACCCCAACGGCGCCTGGCGCCCCGGGCTGTTCGTCAATGTCGCGGTCAGCGTCGAACGCTTCAACGCCGCCGTGGTGGTACCGCAAAGCGCCCTGCAAACCTGGGAGGAGCAGACCGTGGTGTTTGCCCGTACCGAGGAAGGCTTCGAGGCCCGCCCGGTGAAGACCGGCCGCCGCGACGCCGGCCAGGTGGAAATCACCACCGGGCTTGCCGCCGGCACCCAGGTGGCCGCTGCCGGCAGCTTTGTCCTCAAGTCCGAGCTGGGCAAAGGCTCGGCCGAGCACAGCCATTGATCACGGGGACGCCTGCATGTTCGAACGCCTGATCCAATTCGCCATCGAGCAGCGCCTGGTGGTGATGCTGGCCGTGGTCCTGATGGCCGCGGTGGGTATCCACAGCTACCAGAAACTGCCGATCGACGCTGTACCGGACATCACCAACGTCCAGGTGCAGATCAATACCGCCGCCCCCGGCTATTCGCCGCTGGAGACCGAGCAGCGCATCACCTTCGCCATCGAGACCGCCATGGCCGGCCTGCCCGGGCTCAAGCAGACCCGCTCGCTCTCGCGTTCGGGCCTGTCGCAGGTCACGGTCATTTTCGACGACGGCACCGACCTGTTCTTCGCCCGCCAACTGGTCAACGAGCGCCTGCAAGTGGCGCGTGAGCAGTTGCCCGACGGCATCGAAGCGGGCATGGGGCCGATTTCCACCGGGCTGGGTGAAATCTTCCTGTGGACGGTGGAAGCCGAGCAGGGCGCGCTGAAGGAGGACGGCACACCCTACACCCCGACCGACCTGCGGGTGATCCAGGACTGGATCATCAAGCCGCAGCTGCGCAACGTGCCCGGGGTGGCCGAGGTCAACAGCATCGGCGGCCATGCCAAGCAGTACCTGATTGCGCCGGAGCCCAAGCGCCTGGCGGCCTACAAACTCACCCTCAACGACCTGATCGCGGCGCTGGAGCGCAACAACGCCAACGTCGGCGCCGGCTACATCGAGCGCAATGGCGAGCAGTTGCTGATTCGCGCGCCAGGCCAGGTGGCGTCGGCCGAGGACATCGCCAACATCGTCATCTCCAGTGTCGATGGCACGCCAATCCGCGTCAGCCATGTTGCCCAGGTCGGCCTGGGCGAAGAGCTGCGCTCGGGCGCGGCCACCGAAAACGGCCGGGAAGTGGTGCTGGGCACGGTGTTCATGCTGATTGGCGAGAACAGCCGCACGGTGTCCCAGGCGGTCGCCGCCAAGCTGGTCGAGATCAACCGCAACCTGCCCAAGGGCGTGGTCGCGGTGACGGTGTACGACCGCACCAACCTGGTGGAAAAGGCCATTGCCACGGTGAAGGAGAACCTGGTCGAAGGTGCCATTCTGGTCATCGCCGTGTTGTTCCTGTTCCTGGGCAACATCCGCGCTGCGCTGATCACCGCCATGGTCATTCCGTTGTCGATGCTGTTCACCTTCACCGGCATGTTCAGCAACAAGGTCAGCGCCAACCTGATGAGCCTGGGCGCACTGGACTTCGGCATCATCGTCGACGGCGCGGTGGTGATCGTGGAGAACGCCATCCGCCGCCTGGCCCACGCCCAGCAACGCCATGGCCGCATGCTGACCCGCACCGAGCGCTTCCATGAAGTGTTCGCTGCCGCCCGTGAGGCGCGTCGGCCGCTGATCTATGGCCAGCTGATCATCATGGTGGTGTACCTGCCGATCTTTGCCCTGACCGGGGTGGAGGGCAAGATGTTCCACCCTATGGCCTTTACCGTGGTCATCGCCCTGCTTGGTGCCATGATCCTCTCGGTTACCTTCGTGCCGGCGGCCATTGCCCTGTTCGTCACCGGCAAGGTCAAGGAAGAGGAAGGCCTGGTAATGCGCACGGCGCGTCAGCGCTATGCCCCGGTGCTGGCCTGGGTGCTGGGCCGGCGCAAGCTGGCGTTCGCTGGTGCCGCTACCCTGGTGTTGTTGTCCGGGGTTATGGCCAGCCGCATGGGCAGCGAGTTCATCCCCAGCCTCAGCGAAGGCGACTTTGCCCTGCAGGCTTTGCGCGTGCCGGGCACCAGCCTGTCGCAGTCGGTCGACATGCAGCAGCGCCTGGAACAGGCGATCATCGCCCAGGTGCCGGAAGTGGAGCGGGTGTTCGCCCGCACCGGCACCGCCGAGATCGCCTCCGACCCGATGCCGCCGAACATTTCCGACGCCTATGTGATGCTGCGTCCGCGTGAGCAATGGGGCGACCCGGGCAAGCCGCGTGATGAGCTGATCGCCGAGGTACAACGTGCCGCCGCCAGCGTGCCGGGCAGCAACTATGAGCTGTCGCAGCCGATCCAGCTGCGCTTCAACGAGCTGATTTCCGGGGTGCGCAGCGATGTGGCGGTGAAGCTGTTCGGTGATGACATGGATGTGCTCAACCGCACCGCCGCGCAGATCGCCAGCAGCCTGCAAGGCGTGCCGGGCGCGTCCGAGGTAAAGGTCGAGCAGACTACCGGCCTGCCGGTGCTGACCATCGATATCGACCGCGACAAGGCGGCCCGCCATGGCCTTAACGTGGGTGATGTGCAGGACGCCATTGCCATTGCCGTGGGTGGCCGCACGGCCGGCACGCTGTACGAAGGTGACCGCCGTTTCGACATGGTGGTGCGCCTGTCGGAAACCCTGCGCACCGATGTCGACGGGCTGGGCAGCCTGCTGATTCCGGTGCCGGCCAATACGGCTGCGGGTGCCGGGCAAATCGGCTTCATCCCGCTGTCGCAGGTAGCCACGCTGAACCTGCAGCTGGGGCCGAACCAGGTCAGCCGCGAGGATGGCAAGCGGGTGGTGGTGGTCAGTGCCAACGTGCGTGGGCGTGACCTGGGCTCGTTCGTCGAGGAGGCCGAGCAGACGTTGATCGAGCAGGTGCAGATACCGCCGGGTTACTGGACCCGCTGGGGCGGCCAGTTCGAGCAGCTGCAGTCGGCGGCCGAGCGCCTGCAGGTGGTGGTGCCGGTGGCCTTGCTGCTGGTCATGGCGCTGTTGCTGATGATGTTCAACAACCTCAGGGATGGCCTGCTGGTGTTCACCGGCATCCCGTTCGCCCTTACCGGCGGGGTGCTGGCGCTGTGGTTGCGGGACATTCCGTTGTCCATTTCCGCTGGCGTGGGGTTCATTGCCTTGTCGGGGGTGGCGGTGCTCAACGGGCTGGTGATGATCGCCTTTATCCGTGGCCTGCGGGAGGAAGGGCGCACGCTGCGGGCAGCGGTCGAGGAGGGCGCGCTGACGCGCTTGCGGCCGGTGCTGATGACGGCACTGGTGGCGTCGCTGGGGTTCATCCCGATGGCCTTGGCGACCGGGACCGGGGCCGAGGTGCAAAGGCCGCTGGCGACCGTGGTGATTGGCGGGATTCTGTCGTCCACCGCACTGACCTTGCTGGTGTTGCCGGCGTTGTATCAGTGGGCGTATCGGCGCGAAGAGGTGCAGGAGGGTTGAGCGTTTTGGGGCTGCTTTGCAGCCCATCGCGACACAAGGCCGCTCCTACAGGGGACCGCATCAGCCGCAAATTGACGCGATCCCTTGTAGGAGCGGCCTTGTGTCGCGATGGGCCGCAAAGCGGCCCCAAATTCTCAAACAGTACGACGAGCCCCAGTCCTTGCACCGTCGCCCCCAGCCTCATCATGCAACGAAATCCGCGAAGTCTCCGGCAACGCCAACCCACCCACCAACGCCACCAGTGCAATCACCACCAGGTAGAACGCCGGTGCCAGGCTGCTGCCGGTCTGCCCGATCAGCCAGGTCGCCACCAGCGGTGCGGTACCGCCAAACAGTGTATAGGCCACGTTGTAGGTAATTGCCGAAGCGGTATAGCGGGTGCGGGTAGGGAAGCTTTCCGACAGCAATGCCGCCGTGACCACACCACTGCACAACGCCCCCACCGCCAGCAGGATCACCCCCAGCAGCGCACCGGACATCGAGCCGGAACTGGCCAGCCAGTACGCCGGGAACACGCACAGCATCACCCACAGGCAGGTAAAGCCGATGGTCTTGCGCCGCCCGACGCGGTCCGAGAACGCCCCGGCCAGCGGGCAGCCGACCGCGGCGAACAGCAGGGCCACGGTGGTTACCAGCAGCGATTGCGCGCGGGTCAGGTTGCCGACCAGTTGCAGGTAGGTGGCGAAGTAGGTGGTGAACATGTAGAACGACAGCGCGGTCAGCGAGATGAAGGCCCCCAGGTTGCGGATCGCCCGGCCATGGTTGCGCAGGGTTTCCTTGAGCGGCGAATGTTCATGCTCCTTGCCCTGGGCGATGGCTTCGCGGAACGCCGGGGTTTCTTCCATGCGCCAGCGCAGGTACAGGCCGACCAGCCCCAGCGGCGCGGCGATCAAGAACGGGATGCGCCAGCCCCAGGCATTCATCGCCTCGGCCGACAGGCTGGCTTCCAGGCCATAGGCGATCACTGCCGCGCAGGCAAAGGCGGAAAAGGTCGACACCGGTACGAAGCTGCCATAGAAGGCGCGCTTGTCGTTGGGCGCATGCTCCATCAGGTAGGCGCAGGCCCCGGCATACTCGCCACCGGCGGAAAAGCCCTGCAGGCAGCGCGCCAGGGTCAGCAGCGCGGGGGCTGCCAGGCCGATGCTGGCGTAGGTCGGCAGCAGGCCGATGAGGGTCGTGGAGCCGGCCATCAGCAGGATGGTCAGCGAAAGGATGCGCTTGCGCCCCAGGCGGTCACCCAGCGCGCCGAACACGATGCCGCCCAGCGGGCGCAGGGCGAACGCCACGGCGAATACCGCAAAGGTCTTGAGCAAGGCCACGCTGGCGTCTTCGCTGGCGAAGAACTGGCTGGCGATCAGGGTAGCGAGAAAGCCGTAGACGGCGAAGTCGAACCATTCGACGAAATTGCCGATGGCCGAGGCGGCGATCACCCGGCGCAGGGTGGCGGGGGATACCTCGTGAGGTGCGGGCATGCGAGTGCTCTCCGGTTCCATTGGCAGGCATGATGAAAGTGGCGCGGTCGGGCCGCGCCATCATTGTTGTGCTTGCCAGTAGATAGCCGGGCGCTGGAACGCGCTTTGTCGAGGGCGACCTCGGGATACCTGAATCAACCGCGAGCTGTTCGCTTGACGCGGTCCACTGTAGGAGCGGCCTTGTGTCGCGAAAGGGCTGCGCAGCAGCCCCTCGATTGCAGCTTCGCCACTGACATCGCCGGGGCCGCTCTGCGACCCTTTCGCGACGCAAGGCCGCTCCCACAAGAGCCAATGCAGGCCCGGGATGTTCATGCAAGACAGGCCATGGGTTCAGAAGCGCATATCCAGCGCCAGCTCGAAGGTGCGCGGCGGCCCCATGTAGTACTGGCTGTTGTAGGCCTGCTTGGCATACACCTCGTCGGTCAGGTTGCGTACTCGCCCGGTGAGCGTGGTGTGTTCATCCAGCCGGTAGCGGGCGAACGCGCCGAACAGGGTGTACGCCGGGGCCTTGAGGCTGTTGGCGTTGTCGGCATACACCGAGCCCACGTAGCGCCCGTCTGCCCCCACCGACCACGCCGGGGTCAGGCTGTAGGTCAGCCACAGGTTGGCGACGTTGGCCGGTACGTTCACCGGTGCGTTGCCCTTGCGCGATACCGACACGCCGTTGACCGCCTCGTTGAACGCGTCGTACTGCGCATCGACATAGGCATAGTTGGCTTCGGCCAGCAGCTTCGGCGTCACCTGCAGGCGCCCGGACAACTCGACACCGCGTGAGGTCTGCTGCCCGGCCTGGACCGTGAGGTTGGCGTCGTTGGAGTCGCGCACGGCAAAGTCCTTGCGCACGATCTGGTACAGCGCCAGCGTGGCTGCGCCGCGCCCGTCGAGAAAGTCGAACTTGCTGCCCACCTCCCACTGCTCGCCCTTGGACAGGTCGAACAGCCCGACGTTGGAATAGGTCGCTGCCGCCAGCGAGCCGGCCGGCAAGTCGGCAGAGGTACTGTACTGCGCATAGACGCTGGCGGAGGGGGTCAGCGCGTAGGTCAGGCCGATACGCCCGGAAAGCGGTTCCCAGCGCCGTTCGAAGAACGCCGGCGAGGTTGGCGTTACCGCGCCGTAGTTGGTCACCTGCATGTCAAGGTAGTCGTAGCGCAGGGCGGTCAGCAGGGCCAGGCGTTCGGTGAGTTGCAGGCGGTTTTCGGCAAACACCGCGCGGTTGGTCACCTCGTGGCGGCGTTGCTTGGTCAGGCCGGCATTCACCCCGGGGATGTCGTCGAAGCTGCCGGGGTCGAAGTGCTCGGCATCGACCACATCGCTCCAGCTGCTCGACGTGGGGTAGAGGGTCTGGCGCATGCGCGAGTACTCCAGCCCCAGCGACCACTGGCTGGCCAGGCCGAACAGCTGGTTGTCGTGGCGCAGCTCGATGCGGTCGCCCAGCAGGTTCTGGTCGTGGCGCTGCAGGTAAGGGCTGCTGCGCCGTACCTTGCCATCGCTGGTGTAGCTGTAGCGTTCGAGGTTGCGGTAATCGCGCTGGGCGTTGTAGTGGTACAGCGTGTTCTGCACGCTGGTGCTGTCGCTGAGCTGGTAGTCGAGGATCGAGCGTAGCCAGCGTACCCGCTGTTCATAGCGCCCGTCGCCGACGTTGTAGTTTTCGAAGCGGCGGCTGTTGTCGATCTTCATCGTGCTGCGCCCGGGCAGGATCGGCGAGCCCCAGTAAGGGCTGTCTTCGCGGTCTTCCTGGTACTCCAGGGCCAGGGTGTGGGTGAGGTTGGGCGTGAGGTCGCTCAGCAACGAGAAGGCCAGGCTGTCGGTGTGCCGTTCGTTGCGGTCGATGTAGCCGTTGCCCTGCCCGCGGCTGAAGTCCAGGCGCACGAAATGGCGGGCATCGGCGGGGTTGCTGGCCAGTGCCTGGTTGATGCCGAACGCCACTTCGCTGTCGTCGAAGCTGCCATGGCGGATACGGCCGTCGATGGTCTGCTGATCGCGGCTGGCCAGCTTGGTGATGTAGTTGATCGAGCCGCCCACCGCGCCTGCACCATGCAGGAACGACGATGGCCCGCCGATCAGTTCGACGCGGTCGAGCACCCAGGCATCCACTGGCCGGGTGGCGCTGCTGTAGCCCAGGTTGATGCCGTTGTACAACTGGGTAACCTGGTTCTGGGTGAAGCCGCGGTAGGCGACGAAGCCGCCAAAGCCGGGGTTGGCCGAGGCATTGACGCCGGTCATGGCGTTGATCACGTCCTGGCTGTCCTTGGCGCCGCGCTCCTCGATCAGGCGGCGGTCCGAGACACTGACCGAGGCCGGCGTTTCCCGCGCGGTGAGGCCCAGGCGCGAACCGGTGCGGATCGGCTCGTCCAGTTGCACGCCGCTGGCGGCGTCGCGTTCACCGTCGATGGTGGTGGCGCTCAGTTCCACCGGGGCAGCATCCGCCCAGGCAAGGTTGCAGGTGCCCATGAGGAGCACCAGGGAGGTTTTGCGAAGCATGTTGGTGTGTCTTCCACGCAAAGGTCATGGCTGACCGCGAGCGCGCGCAGTCAGGCGCGCCCGGTTGAGGTCAGGCGAAATGAAGTACGGCTGCGGGGAAAGCGACGGGGGAGGCGCGGGGGTTGAGGGCGGGGCGTTGATAGCGCGGCGGCGGTTGCGCCCAGCTGCGCACCACGATGGGCGAGGTGGCCACGGCTTGCGCCGGGGTGAACGACCAGCCGCTGCTGCTGAGCGGCACGGCCAGGCCGAACGAGGAGCACACCGGGCAGTCGAGCTGGGCCATGTGCTGGTCGCCGCCAGCGCCATCCAGGTCGATGGCAACGCCGTGTTCGCTGTTGATCGAGCAGAAACCGCCTTCCAGGCCGGCCAGGCGCAGGCCACCCATCTGGCCATGGTGCAGGCCGCACAGAACCAGGCTGAACAGGACACTGGCGTAGAGCGTCCAGGCGGTCAGCGTGCGGGTATGCCGGGTGGTTTTCATGGCGGCGAATCTACCATCCGGATGAACGGTCGGGTAGTGCTTCGGGCTTGATATTTTGGGGCTGCAATTTGACGAGATCCCTTGTAGGAGCGGCCTTGCGTCGCGAAAGGGGCGCAAAGCGCCCCCAGGGTTCTGTCAGGCCGCACGCTCCAGTACATCCAGCAAATCAACAAACTCCAGCGCCAGTTTATGCCGCGGCGCCAGGTGCACCAGCGGCACCGAGGCCTGGTGCGATTCACGCATCTTGATCGAACTGCTCAGGTACACCGGCAGCACCGGCATGCCTTCACCGCGCAATTGCTCGATCAGGGTCTGGTGCAGCGCGGTGCGCCCGGCGAACTGGTTGACCACCACACCTTCCACCTGCAACGCCGGGTTGTGGTCCTGGCGCAGTTCTTCGACCTCGGCCATGACGCAGTGCAGGGCCTGGCGCGAAAAGCTGTCGCAGTCGAACGGGATCAACAGCCGCTCGGCCGCCACCAGCGCGCTGAAGGTATAGAAGTTGAGCGCCGGCGGGGTGTCGATGTAGATCCGCTCGTAGTCCTCGCCCAGTTCCACCAGCAGCTTGCGCAGCTTGTTGATCTTGAACTTGCTCTCCAGCTTGCCTTGCAGGTCGCTGAGGTCGGGGCTGGCGGTCACCAGGTGCAGGTTGCTGTAGCGGGTTTCGGTGATCGCCACCCGGTGCTTCTTGCCGGCAGCGGTGACTGGCGACAAGGTCTGGCGGAAGAAATCGGCGATGCCGGAAGGAATGGCGTCATTGACCAGGCCGGTCAGGTAGTAGGTGGCATTGGCCTGCGGGTCGAGGTCGACCAGCAAGGTCCGGTAGCCTTCGGCGGCACTGGCGGCGGCAAGGTTGCAGGCGATGCTGGACTTTCCGACG
This sequence comes from Pseudomonas asiatica, assembly GCF_040214835.1. Taxonomy (NCBI): domain Bacteria; kingdom Pseudomonadati; phylum Pseudomonadota; class Gammaproteobacteria; order Pseudomonadales; family Pseudomonadaceae; genus Pseudomonas; species Pseudomonas asiatica. Next base: position 2,100,516 of record NZ_CP157874.1, read on the forward strand.
CCACCTTTCTGATTGAAAACCACACGACGCATTAGACGCTCATCCATGAAATGAAAATGTCAGGTTGGGGTCAATCCTATGACTGGAACAAGACAGTTTTATGACAAGGAATGTTACAACCTGCCAAGTTCATTTCTTCATGTGGCAATAGGTTTGCCTTGAGCTGTGTAGTGTCTGTTCCGGCCCTTTCGCGGGTGAACCCGCTCCCACAGGTTATGCACCGCCCTTGAGGGCAGCGGGGTACCTGTGGGAGCGGGTTTACCCGCGAAGAGGCCGGAACAGGCAAACAAGGGCGTTCAGGCAACAACCACCCGATTGCGCCCCTCCTGCTTGGCCCGGTAAAGCGCCCGGTCAGCCTCGCTCAACGCATCCCCCGGTTCGCTCTCGGCCTCGCCATCCCAACGCGCCACCCCAAGCGACACGGTCACCGCCCCCACCGGCTCCACCGGCGTATCCTGCACCGTCACCCGCAGCCGCTCGGCCACCACTGCCGCAACGTCCACGCCGGCCCCCGGCAGCAGCATCAGGAACTCCTCGCCGCCGGTGCGGCACAGCAGGTCACCCTCGCGGCAACAGCGGCGCATCAGTTCCGCCAGCCGGCGCAGTACCTGGTCACCCACCTCGTGCCCGTGGCGGTCGTTTACCCGCTTGAAATGGTCGACATCCAGAACGATGGCCGCAAATGCCCGGCCCTCGGCTTCCAGCAACGACAGGTTGAACTCCAGGCTGCGGCGGTTGCCCAGGCCGGTCAGCGGGTCGGTCTGGGCGTCGCGGTTGAGCCGGCCGATGCGTTCATGCAGCAGGTTCAGCCCAAACAGCAGCGCGCGCTTCAGCTCGGCCGCCTCGAAGTACCAGGCCGGTACCCGATGCAGGCGCTCGGCAGTGCCGGCCCGGTCCATCGAGCGGGCGCCGGCGGCCAGCTGCCACAGCGGCCGGGCGATGGTCATGGCCAGCCACCACAGCAGCACGCTGCCCACCAGCGCCAATGGTGCGGAGGTGCCGACCACGTTGAGGATCAGGTGGCTAAGCGGCGTCACTGTCTGGGTCAGCGGCTGCTGCGCCACCACGCCCCAACCAGCGCTGGGCACGGTGGCGTATCCGGCGAGCATTTCCACGCCGAGGCTGTTGGTCAGTTGCCGGGTACCATTGCCCAGGCTCGCCAGCTGATCGATCAATTCATTGCCTTCAACCACCGTCCCCACGCGCTGGCTGTCGGGGTGATACAGCAGACGGCGGTTGCGGTCGACCACGTACAGGTAGGAACCATCCTTGTAGAAATGCTCCCCCAGCAGGCTGTTGAGGATGTTGCGTTCACGCAGGTACAGGCTGCCGCCGACATACCCCAGGTAGCGGCCATTGCTGTCGAAAATGGGTTGCGACAGCGCCACCACCAGGTTGTTGGCCGCCGATATGTAGGGCGTCGACACCAATGGGCGGCGCGCCTGCAGCGCCTCCTGGACACCGGGCGAATGCATGTGGCTGCCGACCAGGTGCCGCAAGGGGGCGGGGGAAATCGCCAGCAGCACCCCGTTGGCATCGATCACGAAGGTGGAATTGAAGGCCATGCTCTGGCTCAGGACACGCTCGGTCTCCGACTGCAGGGCGACGGCGTCACCCAGCTGGCGGCCTTGCACGCCAGCACTGAACGACAGCTGCTGCAAGGCGTTGTCGATAAAGGTCTCGGTGATGCTTGCCAGCTTCATCGCATACACCCGGTTGGCTTCCAGGGCATGGTCGATCAGCAGTTGGCGTTGCACCCGGTAGCTGGCGAAGTAGCTGGCGCACAGCATGACCACGGCGGTAAGGGCGCAAAGCACCAGAATGAGTGTGCGTAGATCCGGGCGCAGTCCGTGCTTGGCGTGTGGCAATCCTGACCTCGGGTGATCGAAAAACAGCTACGAAATGGGAACAACCTTACGCCTTATGAGCGCAGTGGGGAACCGCGTTCAGGAGCCTGCCTTTTCCAGCGCGTCCAGTTCGTCTTCCACCTGTTGCATGCGCTGCTCGGCCAGGGCCTGCACTTTCGCGTCGCGGGCCGATTCGCGCATCAGGGCGGTGAGCTTCTCGCTCAGGCGCTTGCCGGCCTCGGTGTCTTCCAGGGCGCGGGCCTTGGCCGGGTCCTGAGTGGCCTCGACGATGGTGGCGAATTCGGCATCGCTGAAGTTCTTTTCGCTGTACAGGCGGAACAGGTCCTGGCGCTGGTCCTCGACGGTCAGGTGCTTGCGCAGCACGCCCTGGATGGTCGCCTGCGGCAGCTGCGGGTGCGTGCGGCCGAGCAGCGCGGCCATGCGCTCGATGTTGTGCGTGTAGGCATCCTGCAGCGGCAACTGGGCCAGGATCTGTTCTTCACGGGAGGGTTTCTGGTCGCAGGCGGTGAGGGCTGCAGTCAGCAGCAGGGGCAGCAGCAACTTCTGGAGGCGAGGCATGGCGTGGCCTGGTTGGGCAGTGAGTGTTGCCGATTATACGGCAGTTGTGGTTGCCTGATGGATTTTGGGGGCCGCTGAGCGGCCCATCGCGACACAAGGCCGCTCCTACAGGGAGCGCGCCTGGCCGGATCTTTGCGCGAATCCCCTGTAGGAGCGGCCTTGTGTCGCGATGGGCTGCAAAGCAGCCCCATTCAGGCAACGCGGAGCATCAGAACCCACCCCCCAACGGCCATTCCACCGCCAACCGTATCTGGTCCCCATCCAGCTCCGCCTGCGCCGTATTGCCCCGATGCACGTTATGCCGCAGCGAAAACGCGGTGCCCTTGGCCTTGCCGCTCTGCACCACATACCGTGCCTCCAGGTCGCGCTCCCAATGCTTGCCCCCCTTGCCATACCCCAGGTACGCATACCCGCCCGCAGGGTCGACATGGCTGCCGTCGATATCGAACCCGCGCACGTACAACGCCGTCAGGTTCAACCCCGGTACGCCGTAGGCGCCCATGTTCAGGTCATAGCGCGCCTGCCACGATTTCTCGTTCGGTGCGTTGAAGTCCGACATCTGCGCCGCGTTGGCAATGAAGATCGCCCCTCGCGTCACGTAGTCGAATGGCGTGTTGCCGTCCACCTGCTGCCAGCCCAGGCTGAAACCGTGCGGCCCGTGGTCGTAACGCGAGACCAGGCTCCAGGTGGTGTTGTCGATGCGCCCGGACAGCGCCTTGCCGGTGTCGGTGGTGCGGTACAGGTTGAGGTCGAGGGTGAGGCTGCGTCGCTCATCCAGGGCATGGCTGAGGGTGCTGCCCAGGTAATGCTGGTTCCAGCTGTCCTGGTAGCGTGAGGTGTACAGGCTGCCGCTGAAGGCGGCGCCGGGGTTCCACACCACGCCGGCCAGGTCGAAGCTGTTGCCCTGGCGGCCATTGGAGTAGTTCACCACGAAGCCCTGGTCATGGCTGGAAGCATTGCGGTCGGCGTTTTCGTTGAAGTGCCCGGCCACCAGCCTGAGGTGCTCGAACTCGGTGCTGTCAAGGAAGAACCCGGTCGCGGTCTCGGGTAGCAGGCGGCTGTCGGAGGAGCTGAACACCGGGGTCTTGACCCGTTGCTCACCGTAGGACAGCACGGTATCGGACATGCGCAATTTCAGTGCCGCGCCGGCACGGCTGTATTCGTTCTTCGGGTGCCCCTCGTTATCCACCCCGAGCAAGCGTGCCTTGCCCACGCGCCCGCCGCCGCTGTCGAGTTGCACGCCCAGGTAGGCGTGGGCGTCGACCCCGACACCAATCAGCCCCTGGGTGAAACCGGACCGGAAGGTGCCCATCAGGCCATAGGCCCATTCCTCGGCCTTGCCGCTACGTTCATCGCGCGGCTTGTAGGCGTTGCGCCCGGCACTGTTGCGCCCGCCATGCTTGTAGTCGCGCTGGTCGAATACGCTGCGGTTGAGCAGGTTCCAGCGGCCATCCTCGACAAAACCGTTGCTTTGCGACTGGGCGGAGTCGGCCAGCGCAGGGGGCGCGAGCAGGGCGCTGGCGAGCAGCAAAACGGCAGGGCGCGGCATGGGCAGAACTTCCTGTTCAGGGGGCGCGAAAACGCAGGATGTGCGCGCCGTCGAAGGGGTCGATGAGGTAATGGGCGTGCACGCCGAAGGTGTTCAGCAGGCGCTCGGGTGTAAGCACCTCGAGCGGTTTGCCGAGGGCGACCAGGCGGCCCTTGTCGAGCACCGCGACGCGGTCGCAGGTGAGCGCCTGGTTGAGGTCGTGCAAGGCCACCAGGGTGGTCACCGGCAGGGCCTGCACCTGTTGCAACAGGCTCAGCTGGTGCTGGATATCCAGGTGGTTGGTCGGCTCGTCCAGCAGCAGCACCTGTGGCCGCTGTGCCAGGGCACGGGCGATGTGCACGCGCTGGCGCTCGCCACCGGACAACGACCCCCACAGGCGTGTGCGCAGGTGCAGGGCGTCGAGGTCGGCCAGGGCCTGCTCGACGATCGTACGGTCCTCCCTGGAGAACGGCGCCAGCGCCGACAGCCAGGGGGTGCGGCCCAGGGCAACGGCATCGAACACGCTGATCGCATCGAGGGTGTCGGCCTGCTGTTCGACCAGCGCCAAGGCCTGGGCGACACGGCGGCGGGGCAACCGTGCCAGCGGTTCGCCCAGCAGTTGCACGCTGCCGTTGCCTGGCTTGCGCAGCCCGGCCAGCACCTTCAGCAGCGAGGATTTGCCGGAGCCGTTGGGGCCGACGATGCCCAGGGTTTCACCGGCGACAACACGTAGTTCGATATCACTGAGCACGGTATTGCCGGCCAGTTGCAGCCCCAGGTTCTGGCAACTCAAGGGGGCCAGCTGTAGCGCCGTCATGACCGTCATGGGCGCCCCCGGCGGCTGACCAGGATCAGCGCGAAGACCGGTGCGCCGAGCAGCGCGGTGACCACGCCAACGGGGATCACCTGGCCCGGGATCAAGGTGCGCGACAGAATGTCGGCGGCAATCAGGAACAGTGCCCCGCCCAGTGCGCTGGCGGGCAGCAGGCGGCTGTGCCCGGGGCCGAGCAGCAGGCGCAGGGCATGGGGGATCACCAGCCCGACAAAACCGATGGCGCCGACGATGGACACCATCACGGCGGTCACCAGCGCCGCGCAGCTGATCAGCAGCAACTGGGTACGCCGCACCGGGATGCCCAGCGATGCCGCCGAGTCGGCGCCGAAGGTGAAGGCATCCAAGGCACGGCGATGCCACAGGCACACCAACAGCCCGAACAGTACAACTGGCACGGCCAGCCACACCGAAGGCCAACGCACGCCACTGAGGTTGCCCAAAAGCCAGAACAGGATGCCGCGCGCCTGCTCGGCGGTGGCCGACATGGTGATGAGGAAGGCGGTAAGGGCGTTGAACAGTTGCGAGCCGGCGATCCCGGCAAGGATCACCTGGGCATTGTTGCTGCTGGGGCCGGCTGCCCTGGCCAGCACCAGTACCAGGGCGAACGCTGCCAGGGCGCCGATGAAGGCGCCGCCGGACATGCTCAGCGCCAGGCTGCCGAAGCCCAGCAAGCCCACCAGCACCGCACCGGTCGAGGCGCCGGCAGACAGCCCCAGCAGGTAAGGCTCGGCCAACGGGTTGCGCAACAGTGCCTGAAGGATCACGCCGCAGGTGGCCAAGCCGGCGCCGCAGGCTGCAGCGACCAGGGTGCGGGGCAGGCGGTAGTTCCAGACGATGCCGGCGTCGATCGGGTCGACCGGGTAGCCGGCCTGCCACAGGTGGTTGGCCAGCACCTGGCCGACCACGCTGGGCGACAGGTTGGTTTCGCCGATGGCGGTGCCGGCCAGCAGGGCCGCCAACAGGGCGGCCAGGGCAACGGCGATGCAGGGTAACAGGCGCATCATCACTGGGCTGCTTTGCCGCTGGCGAAGGCGGCGGCCAGCGTCTGCAGGCCGGTGAACAAGCGAATGCCGGCCTGCATGGCATCGGCGTCGAGGATGATGATGCGATCGTGCTTCACCGCGTCCATGTTGCGCGTTACCGGGTCGCTACGCAGGAATGCCAGCTTCTTCTGGTAGTCGTCGGCGGGGTAGCGGCGGCGGTCCATGCGGGCAATGATCAGCCAGGTGGGGTTGGCCTTGGCCAGGGTTTCCCAGCCTACGGTCGGCCATTCTTCGCTGGACTCGACCACGTTGCGCACGCCAAGGGTGCGCAGCATGAAGTCGGCGACCCCCTGGCGGCCTGCCACGTAGGGGTCGATGTGCAGGTCGGCGCTGGAGAACCAGAACAGCGCCGAGGTAGCGGCTAGGTCCTTGTCGGCCAGTTGCGCCTTGGCACTGTCCAATCGGCCTTTGAGTTCGGCATTCAGGGCCGTGCCACGGTCCTGCACGTCGAAGATTGCCGCCAGCTGGCTGACGCTCTTGTAGATGGAGTCGACCTGGAACGCCTGCAGGCGGGTGCCATCGGCGCCCACCAGGTTGTCCTTGCCTTCGCAGTCCGACGGCAGCAGGTAGGTGGGGATGCCCAGTTCATCGAACTGCTCGCGGGTGCCGACCACGCCCTGGGCACCGACCATCCATTCGAACTGCACCGTCACCAGTTGCGGGCGCTTGCCCACTACCGCCTCGAAGCTGGGCTCGTTGTCGGCCAGGCGCGGCACCTTGGCGTTCTGCACCTGGTACTCGGGCAGCACGTTGTTGAACCACAGCGAGGTGGCCGCCAGTTTGTCGCCCAGCCCCAGCGCGTAGAGCATCTCGGTACTGGCCTGGCCAATGGTGACCGTGCGTTGCGGCGCCTGGGCGAAGGTTTGCGGCTTGCCGCAGTTGTCGACCGTCAGCGGGTAATGGGTGGCAGCAGCCTGGGCCAGGCCGGTGAGGCTGGCGAGCAGGGTGGCAAAACGGGGCAGCATGCTGGGCGATCTCCTATCGGACAGTTCGGGTGAGGAACGCACGGACAGGCATCGCCGAGCCCCCGCTGGCGGCAGGGGTAACACTGATGGCCAATCCCGGACACCCCGCCGGTTGGTGAATGTAGGCCGGCAGGTCTCCTGACTGGTGCGTCATGGCCTGGCTCCGGCCTTCCCGGGTTCGTGGCCCAGTGGCATCGATGGAGCAGGCTCGGCACCTACAGTTGCGGGGGCAGTTCCGTTTGGCCCGAATTGGCGGGCCTGGGATTCCCTATTGATTCCGTGGTGGAAACCGGCGGCCGGCATGGTAGACCATCGTGCCGCCGGGTGAAAACGCTTTTCAGAAGTACTTCAGCCAGGTGATGTCGCGCCGCCGCGCCTTCAGGCGAGCGAACCAGCGCACCGGCAGGTACAGCGAAACCGCCAGCAGCACTGCCCCCAGCCACACCGCGGCGATGCCGTCGAAGCCGAAGTAGTCGCCGTGGTTGCGGCCGAACAGCGCCACGCTGGCCAGGTACAGCAGCTTCAGCACATACAGGTGCAGCAGGTAGAAGAACATCGGTGCTGCGCCGAACACCGCCAGGGCACTGATCCAGCGGGCCTGGCCGGCGCGTTCGAAGGCGCGCAGCAACAGCAGGCCACAGCCCAGGGTCAGGGCCAGGAACAGCAGCGACGGCGGGTACTTGGTGATGTTGAAGAAGCTCATCAGGGTTTGCGTGACGGTTGGGTAAGCGCTCCACGGCGCCTCGCCGTAGCCGTTGACCAGGCGCAACACGACAAAGCCCAGCAGCGCGATCAGCCCGGCCAGCAGCAGGCGATGCTGGCGTTGACCGGCCTCGCTGCCACGGGCGAACCACGGGCCCAGGCCGTAGCCCAGGGCGATGACACCGATCCACGGCAGCACCGGGTAGGAGGTGCGCAGGCGCAGGTTTTCGGAGAACTCCAGCCAACCCCGGTCATGCAGGATCGCCCATGGCACATGCAGGGCGGATTCGGCGCCAAAGTGCAGGCCATCGAGCAGGTTGTGGCCGGCGATGATGATTGCGCCCAGGGTGATCAGGGCGGCACGTGGCAGCCAGACCAGCAGCGACAGGGCGATCATGCTCACGCCGATGGCCCAGATCACCTGCAGGTAGATGACGCTGGGCGGCAGCTGGAAGGTCCAGGCGAAGTTGACCAGGGTGAGTTCCAGCACCACCAGGAACAGCCCGCGCTTGAACAGGAACGCCGAGACATCGCCGCGGCCCTGGTGTTTCTCGCCGTACAGCCAGGCCGACAGGCCGGTCAGCATGACGAACACCGGCGCGCACAGGTGGGCCAGGGTACGGCTGAAGAACAGCGAAGGCTCGGTGGTATCGATAGCCATCGGGTCGCTGACCTGGCGGTGCAGGAAGAAGGTTTCGCGGACATGGTCCAGGAGCATGAACAGGATCACCAGGCCGCGCAGGGCATCGATGCTCTGCAGGCGCTGGGTGACCAGGGTGGGAGTGGCGCTGGCGCTTGTCATGGGAGGTCGCTGATAGGAATGGATGTCAACTGAAACGTTATCTTATAACTAAAGCGTGACGGGGCGGTAGATGTTTTTGTGCTACCTGTGCCGGCCTCTTCGCGGGTAAACCCGCTCCCACAGGTACCTCACCGTATTCGAATTCTGTGTTATCCCTGTGGGAGCGGGTTTACCCGCGAAGAGGCCGGTGCAGGCAGTTCAGATCAGAAGCTGTAATCCACCGTCGCAAAGTACGACCGTGGCATCCCCATCAGCCACTGCTGGCCACTGAACGCCGACTGCACATACTCACGGTCGAACAGGTTGTTCAACTGCAACCCCAGCCGCACATCCGGCAACACCTGCCAGCCGATGTCGGCATCGACCACGGTGTAGCCGGGGGCGCTCTGGGTGTTGGCGGTATTGGCATATCGTTCGTCCACATAGCGCGCGCCAATGCCGGCCTCCAGCCGCTGGCCGAAGCCTTTGCTCAGCCACAGGTTGGCGGTACGCCGCGGGACATTGGCCGGGCGATTGCCCGCACGGTCCTGCGCCACGCCGCCGACCATTTCGTCGAAGTCGTCATACCTGGCGCGCACGATCGCCGCGTTGGCCGACACCTGCCACTGATGCGCAAGCGCCAGTTCCAGGGTTGCCTCCAGGCCGTCGGACGTCTGCTGGCCAGCCTGCTGCTTCTCGTGGGTGAACGGGTCATCCACCAGCAGCTTCTTCTTGACGATGTGGTACGCCGCCAATGTCCATTCGCCACGCCCCTCCCAGAAGCGCTGCTTCAGGCCCACCTCGGTCTGCCTGGCCTCGGTCAGGTCGTAGTGCATCTGGTTGGCGCTGAGGCTGATGAGGTTGTCGACCCCGTCCTCGCTGGTGGAGTACTGGCCATACAGCGACAGGTCGTCGCTGACCGCAAACACCAGCCCGGCACGCCAGTTGCCCCCTTGCAGGCTGCGGTCGCTGCGGCTGTCGGTGGTCAGTTTCTCCTGGACGATGTGGTTCTGGTCGCGGCGCACGCCGGTGACCAGGGACAGGCGATCGCTCAACTGCAGGCGGTTTTCGGCGAACAGGGCAAAGGTGTGGGTGGTGGACAGGGTTTGCGGGCGCAGCGGCGAGGCGCTGTGGAACCAACCCGGTTGTGGCTGCCAAGGGTCGACGTAGTCACCGCCCACATCGTTGTAGGGCGCGTTGCTGTCGACGTTGAAGCGGACTTTGTTGTACTCGGCGCCGACCACGGTCTTGCTGGCCAGGCCGAACAGCGTGTGGTCGAGGGTGAAGGCCTGGCGATCGCCGAACTGTTCCTGGTTGTGCTTGATCTGCAGGTAGCTGCCGCGCAGCAGCTGCTGGCGCCCGGCATCCCAGCTGTACTCCTCGGCATTGCGCCAGTGACGGCGGCTCTTGATGTAGTACAGCTGGTTGCTGGCGCTGAGGTGGTCGTTCAACGTCCAGTCGGTGTTCAGGCGGGTCCATTCATCGACGTAGTGCTGCACATCGTCCTGCACGTTGTAGTTCTTCTTGCGCAGGCTGCTGCGGTAGTGGCCGTCGATCAGCGGGGTGCCGTAGTAGTTGGCAGGCTGCGCATCGCCGCGGTCGTGGGCGAGGGTGAAGCTGAGGTCGTCGCTGGCATCGAAGCGCAGCGCGGCGCTCAGCGCCAGGCTGCGTGACGGGGTGCGGTCGACCCAGCCGTTACCGGTTTGCTGGTTCAGGGCCAGGCGGTAGCTCAGGCGCTCGCCGAGGCTGCCGCCGCTGTCCAGGCCGAGCTGCTGGCGGTCCCACGAACCGTAGCCCAGGCGCAGGTGGTTGCGTATCTCGCCGGCAAACGGCTTTTTCGGGATCACGTTGACCACCGCACCGGTGGCCCCTTCGCCATACAGCACCGAGGCCGGGCCGCGAATCACATCGATGCACTCGACCATCCATGGGTCGACCGGGAACGTCTGGGTGCCGGCACCGGTGTACAGGCGTGCGCCGTCGAACAAGGTCATCACCGAGTTGTGCCCGGTAAAGCCGCGGGCGGACAGGCCCGTGCCGCCGTCGCCCGGGGAGCCGATGTAGCTGATGCCCGGTGAGCGGGTCACCGCGTCCTGTACGGTGAGGTTGCTGCGCTGCTGGATCTGCTCGGCGCTGATGCTGCTGGTGCTGGCCGGTGTCTCCAGGGCGCTGAGGCCCAGGCGCGAGCCCGCCTGGGTCGGGGTGGCCAGGTCGATGGCGTGGCTGCCTTGGGTGTCGGTGATGGCCGTGGAGGGCAGGGCCAGTGGCTGTCGGTCGAGGTCATCGGCCAGGGCCGGCAGGGATACGGCCAGGCAGGCCGCCAGGGGGTGAAGCTTGAAGATACGGGACATGTCGTTCCACTACTGCAGGAATGAATGGATCCCGGTGGAAAACACGCAAAGGCGCACCGTGCACGCAGGCGCGCGCGCGGATACCGGCCTGCGCCCGCCCACCGCGGGTTGCCAAGTGAAGCTCCAGGCCGGTCTCCGGGCTTGCGAGGGGCATGAAACCTTCACCTTCCCATGCATGTGCACAGTGGTATCTCGAAGGGTTCGCTCGCTTACCGTTGCGGGGGCAGCGCCGGACTTGTCGTGGGCAACACGACGCACCGGCTTCCCGTTTCACCCTGCGCGCGGCGGCGCAGGGCACCTGAAACTGGCGGGCATATGACCATTGAAACGCGGGAGGCGTCAAATCTGCCTGCTACCAATGAAACAACTCTCGTCGCGCCCCCTCGGTAATCGCCACGATCCCCGGGTGCTTGACCTTGCGCTCTACCGAAATGGCATAGAACGACTCGTGCACCGCCTCGGTCTGCCCGATCAGCTCCACGCCGTACTGGCGGCACACTTCCTCGGCGATCACGCTGGGCGCAACGAAGATGCCGCTGCCCGACTGCCCGAACGCCTGCATCAAGGCACTGTCATCGAACTCGCCCACGATCCGTGGCTGCACCTGCTGCTCACCCAGCCAGCGCAGCAGGCGGCTGCGTACCACGGTTTCCTGCCCGGGGATAAGCAATGGCGCATCCTGCAGGCAGGCGGGGAAGGGGCCTTCCAGGCGTTGTGCCAGCGCCGGGGTGGCGAAGAAGCTCAACCCACACTCGCCCAGTTTCTGGCTATAACCCTTGATGTCCAGGTGGCTGGGCATGGGGCTGTCGGAAATCACCAGGTCCAGGCGCTGGATCGCCAGGTCGGCCAGCAGCCGTTCGAGCTTGTCTTCGCGGCAGTTGATACGCAGCATGTCGTCCAGCTCCATGGTCGGTGCCAGCAGGCGGTAGACGATGGACTTGGGCACCACATCAGCCACACCCACGCGGAACAGGATCTGCTCCTGCGGGCCGGCCCGCAGCATGGCCTCCAGCTCGTTACCCAGCTGGAACATCTGCTCGGCATAGATCAGCGTCTGGCGCCCTGTTTCGGTCAGTTCCAGCTGGCGCCCCACGCGCTGGAACAGCTCCAGGCCATAGGTCTGCTCAAACAGGCTGATCTGACCGCTGATGGTTTGCGGGGTCAGGTTCAACTGTTCGCTGGCGCGGGCGATGCTGCCGGTCTTGGCAACGGCCCAGAAGTAGTGCAACTGCCGATAGTTGAGCATCGGTATCGTTCCGGATTCGTAAAAACCGAAGTATAACCGCTGAAAATACGAATTTTCCGGATGTGTTGCGCTCTTTAGAATGCGACTCCATCAGGCGCCGTGTGCGCCGCCGGAACATGAAAAGCGAGGAACCCATGCTGCAACTAAAATCCATCGGCACGCCGCTGGTGCTGGCCTTGGCCCTGTTCACCCTGGCCGGTTGCGAGCAGGCCGAGAAATCCGCCCAGCAGATGCTCGACCAGGCCGCACAGTCGGCCAAGCAGGCCATCGACGACACCAACAAGGCCGCCCAGCAGGCGTTGAGCGAGGCCATCGGCAGCGAAGGGCAAAAGCCCAAGGACGCCGACAAGAAAGAAGACACCCAGGAAATCTGACCCCCAACCGCTGCTGCAGGATTTGAACAATGGAATACTTGCTGGAACTCGTCGCTAGCCCTACCGCCTGGGTTGCCCTGGCTACGCTGGTAGCCATGGAAGTCGTGTTGGGCATCGACAACCTGATCTTCATCTCCATCCTGACCAACAAGCTGCCGGTGGAGTACCGCTCCAAGGCGCGCCGTATTGGTATCAGCATGGCCTTGGTCATGCGCCTGGCCTTGCTCAGCACGGTGGCCTGGATCGTCCAGCTGACCGACCCGGTGTTCGAAGTGTTCGGCAATGCCTTCTCCTGGAAGGACGTGATCCTGATTGCCGGTGGCCTGTTCCTGCTGTGGAAGGCGACCAAGGAAATCCATGAGAACGTCGACCCGCACGGGGCCAAGGAAGAAGCCAAGGTGTCGTCGACGGTTACCCTGGGCTTTGCCGCGGCGATCTTCCAGATCCTGTTGCTGGACATCGTCTTCTCGGTCGACAGCATCATCACCGCCGTGGGCATGACCGAGCACCTGCCGATCATGATCATTGCCGTTATCACTGCCGTGATCGTCATGATGGTGGCCGCCGACCCGTTGGCCAACTTCATCAACGACAACCCGACCGTGGTGATGCTGGCCCTGGGCTTCCTGATCATGATCGGCATGACGCTGATCGCCGAAGGTTTCGGCGCCCATGTACCGAAGGGTTATGTGTACGCGGCCATGGCCTTCTCGACGGCGATCGAGATCCTCAACATCCTGGCCCGTCGGGCGCGGTTGAAGCGCGAAGCGGCTGAAGGTTGATGCAAGAAAAGCGGGGCGCTTGCGCCCCATTCGCGGGTGAACCCGCTCCCACAGGTCCCCGCCACTTCTGAAGGCAGTGGAGGGCCTTGTGGGAGCGGGTTCACCCGCGAATGGGCCTCCGAAAGCTCTGAATCAGTGCACCCCGGCATGCCGCCGCGTCCGGCGCACAGGCTGTGGCTTGGCGGGGGCCTGCGGTGGCAGGTGGTGGTGGGAGTGACGCCGCACGATACGCAGTACACCCCATAGCATGGCGGCTGCAACGCTCAGCCACATGCCCACCAGCATGAGGATTGCCATGGTCAGGCTCATCTGTGCCTCCATCTCTACGGGCCGCGCTCGGTCGCCGACGCTGGCCTTCCAGACACTGCTTTAGTCTAGTCTCTCGCCTGTGACGTTCCATTGACCAAAGGTCTATTGCTTGGTCCGATTTGCTCCTAACCGGTGTCGGACTATACCCGCGCCGCTGTCCGACCTATGATCGGTGGCCAGAGCCGGGCGCTGCCTGCCCGGCGTTGGAGCAAGCGAGTGTCCATGCAGCAACCTTCCTTCAAGACCATCCCTCGTCGGCTGCTGGCGGCCTGCCTGGTAGCGGCCAGCCTGGCCGGTTGTGCCAGCGCACCCTCCGCCAACCTCAAGGGCCTGCCGCAGCGGGTCGAGATCAGCAGCGTGCCGTTCTACCGTGGCAACGCCAACCACAGCGGGGCCATGGCATTGGCGGCGGTGCTGTCGCAACAGGGGGCTCCGATCACGCCGGGGCTGCTGGACAAGCCGCTGAACCTGCCCCAGGGCGCCGAGGCGCTGGACACCAGCATCCCCCGGGTGGCGCGCGACTACGGCATGGTGGTGTATCCGCTGGACAAGCAGCTGGACGCGCTGTTGACCCAGGTGGCGGCGGGCAACCCGGTGCTGCTGCGTTACGAGGATGGTTCGGCCTGGTGGAGCGAGCCACGCTATGCCGTGCTGATCGGCTACGACCGCTACAAGCAGCGGGTGCTGTTGCGTTCAGGCATGCACCGGCGGCAGCTGATGGCGTTCGATGACTTTGCCTCGGCGTGGGCGAAGCTTGGGAGCTGGGCGGTGCTGGTGCAGCCACCGCGGCAACTGCCGGCCCAGGTGGACCGCCAGCGCTGGTTGCAGGCTGCGGATGAACTGGCGCGGGCGGGGCAGGAGATTGCGGCGAAGCAGGCTGTGAGTAGCCTGAACAAATAGCTTTGTCTGTACCGGCCCTTTCGCGGGTGAACCCGCTCCCACAGGAAACCCGCTGCCCTCAGGTCCAGTGATATCCCTGTGGGAGCGGGTTTAGCCGCGAAGAGGCCAGCCCTGCCTACATCAGAAGCCCAGGCGATCGCGCAGGCTGTAGTACCAGGCACCAATGGCGCTGAACGGCACACGCAGCATCTGGCCACCCGGGAACGGGTAGTGCGGCAGGCCGGCGAAGGCGTCGAAGCGCTCGGCCTGGCCGCGCATGGCCTCGGCCAGCACCTTGCCCGCCAGGTGGGTATAGGTCACGCCGTGACCCGAGCAGCCCTGGGAGTAGTAGATGTTGTCGCCGATACGGCCAACCTGCGGCAGGCGCGACAGGGTCAGCAGGAAGTTGCCGGTCCAGGCGTAGTCGATCTTCACGTTCTGCAGCTGCGGGAAGGCCTTGAGCATCTTCGGACGGATGATCGCCTCGATGTTGGCCGGGTCGCGCGCGCCGTACACCACGCCACCACCGAAGATCAGGCGCTTGTCGCTGGTCAGGCGGTAGTAGTCGAGCAGGTAGTTGCAGTCCTCGACGCAGTAGTCCTGCGGCAGCAGGGTGCGCGCCAGTTCGTCGCCCAGCGGCTCGGTGGTGATCACCTGGGTGCCGCATGGCATGGATTTGCTGGCCAGTTCCGGCACCAGGTTGCCCAGGTAGGCGTTGCCGGCGACGATGATGAACTTGGCGCGGACCTTGCCCTGCGGGGTATGCACCACCGGGTTGGCGCCACGCTCGATGCGTACGGCCGGGGTTTGTTCATAGATGATGCCGCCCAGCGACTCGACCGCGGCGGCTTCGCCCAGGGCCAGGTTCAGCGGGTGGATGTGGCCGCCGCTCATGTCCAGCATGCCGCCCACATAGTTGTCGCAGGCGACCACTTCGCGGATGCGCTTCTGGTCCATCAGCTCCAGCTGGTTGTGGCCGAAGCGTTCCCACAGGCGCTTTTGCGACTCCAGGTGGCCCATCTGCTTGCTGGTGAGGGCAGCGAACACGCCACCGTCCTTCAGGTCGCACTGGATGTTGTACTTGGCCACGCGCTCACGAATGATGCGCCCGCCTTCGAAGGCCATCTGGCCCAGCAGCTGGGCCTGCTTGGGGCCGACGGTGCGTTCGATGACGTCGATGTCGCGGCTGTAGCTGTTGACGATCTGGCCACCGTTGCGGCCCGATGCGCCGAAGCCGACCTTGGCCGCTTCGACGATGCTCACCTTGAAGCCGTTCTCCAGCAGGAACAGGGCGCTGGACAGGCCGGTGTAGCCGGCGCCGATGATGCACACATCGGTTTCCACCTCACCCTGCAGCGCCGGACGTGGCGGCACCGGGTTGGCCGAGGCGGCGTAGTAGGACTGGGGGTAGGGGGTGTTAGCCATGCTGCAGGAACCTCGTGTTTTATATTTTTAACGAATGTACCGATGCTATCAATAATAATAAACACCCGCTAGTCGTCCGTTGAAAATCCTTTACTCGGTCCCCGTCAGCGCGCCTTTCTATAAAGAGTTTAAGATTCAGTAGGTTAGCGCGAAAAAAAGTATTGACATGGTTTTTGGAATGGGTAGAATGCACACCACACGACAGGCACATAGCTCAGTTGGTTAGAGCACCACCTTGACATGGTGGGGGTCGTTGGTTCGAGTCCAATTGTGCCTACCAAATCGAAGAAGGGGTGATCCGAAAGGGTCACCCCTTTTTTCATTGTGATTTTATGCGGCCAGGGGCTGGTGCGCAGCCCATCCGACCAATGCCGTGCTTCGGCAAGGCGGCCCCATGTGTAGAAAACTCGAAAGTTTTTGATTTTTCTCAAAAAAACGCTTTACAGGTACGCATTCGGTCACTAATATGCGCACCACACGACAGGCACATAGCTCAGTTGGTTAGAGCACCACCTTGACATGGTGGGGGTCGTTGGTTCGAGTCCAATTGTGCCTACCAAACGAAAGTCCCGGCTACCGGGCATCAAAAGGGCGACCCCAAGGGGTCGCCCTTTTGTTTTTGTCGTGCCCAACGGAGGGCGATTTCACGCGCTACAGTCTCGTCGGAAGGCCGCATAGCGAATTGCGACTATAGTGAGTCTCTAGCGATGGGGTCAGAGATGCGGCTATGCCTTCGATTGATGTGTCGCTTCCGTTGAGCCTGCGCAAACGGGCCATGTTGGCCAGTGCGTTGAACCTTCTCGCTGTCTTTGCTTCCCAGGTCATGCGACTGGGCGGCAATCTGGTGATCACCCGCTTGCTCGTGCCGGAAATGTTCGGCGTGATGGCCATTGCAACCACTGTTTCAGTGGTGCTGCAACTGCTTTCCGATGTTGGGCTGCGGCCGAACGTCATTCAGAGCTCGCGCGGCGACGAACCGCTGTTTCTCGATACCGTGTGGACGGTGCAAGTCATCCGTGGGTTTGTGCTGTTCCTTCTGACGTTGCTATTGGCCCTTGGGGCAAAATTCACGCAGTACATCGAACTGTGGCCGGCCCATTCCACCTACGCCGCTCCAGAGCTACCGATGGTGCTGGCTTTGTCTGGGTTCGCCGCGATCATCTATGGCTTCCAGTCGCCCAAGGTCGATGTGGCCATCCGTGTCTTCCAGCAGAAGAAGGTGGTGATCGCCGAACTGATTGCACAGTTTGTCGGTTTGATCGTGATGCTCGTGGCAGGCTATCTCACCCGCTCCATCTGGTCATTGGTGGCGGCGGGGCTGCTGAGCACACTGGTTTTCACCGTACTCAGTCACCTGGTCTTCCAGGGGCCGCGCAACCGCCTGCGATGGGACCCCGCCGCGCTGCGCGAGGTGTTCGATTACGGGCGCTGGATCTTGTTGTCGTCCTCCGTAGGGGTGCTGGCGATGCAGGGTGACCGGATCTGGTTCGGCGGAAGTATGTCGGTCGCGGAACTAGGGGTCTATTCCATCGCTGTCGCCATCCTTGGGGCCATTCAGTCGGTCCTGCTGCGGCTGGCGGGGGCAGTCGCCTTGCCGGCCTTCAGTGAGGCAACGAGAAGTGGCGACAAAGAGCGGGTGCGCAGCCTTTACTACCGTTCCAGGGTGCTGTTCGACCTGACCTCGCTGTTCGCTTGCGGTTTTTTGCTGACTGCCAGCCCGCTGTTGATCAGTTGGCTGTACGACGACCGTTATGTCGGCGCCGGCAATACCATGGCCATTCTCTCGCTCTCTCTTTTCACCTTGCGCTTCACGCTGGCACACCAGCTCTGGTTGGCCCTGGGGCTGACCAAATACGTGGCGATGGACAACATCATCCGGGTCGTTTCGCTGTTTATCCTGCTGCCGGTCCTCATGGCCATCGGTGGCGTGAGCTATGCCATCTGGGGTGTGGCGCTGCATACCTTCTTCACGCTTTTCCTGATTTTTCCTGTCAACCGCAAGCTGGGGCTGCTGGACCTGAAGCGCGAGGTTGTAGTACTGCCTGCCCTGCTGATCGGCGTCTTTTTCGGTGAAATGATAACCAGCCTGTTCACCTGATTGGGCCGTGAAGGCGCAGGCAGGTGAGCGTGTGGTCGGTAGACACATGGGCCGCGAAAGGTTCCAGCGCCTGGGAGGGGAGGCTGCATCAGCCGGCCTCTGAGGCCGCATGGTCAGGTATGCTGTTGTTATCTTTCGCCATATCCACAAGTAGAAAAAATGGCGCCATAAAACATACAGTTTTCACTGGCTAATCATTGAATAATCAATGATTAAGCGTGTCTTGACAGATCTTTTTCGCAGATCTTTAATCTTTTGGTATCTGGCAGCCTGAGGCGTTTAAGTGCCAAGGTTTATTGGCTGTTTATTTGACAGCGCTTATTACCTGTTAACTGGATGAGCTCCAAGGGCATGAAATGAGAAAGCACATACGAAAGCTCATAACGCCGTCGATGCGCTTCGAAATAAGAAAGTTCTTGACTTGGGCTCAGGATATAATGGGGCGCGCGTGTTTGTGGCGCTGGGAAATTACCAGGTTTCGGCTGCAGGCAAGTAACGACTACGAAGTCTTATATGTGGGTCGAAAGAGCCGCAAGGAAATGGCCAAGCTGCTCATCGGCGGCAAACCCGAGGCCGACACCAAATCCGGTGATGGCACGCAACAGCCTGGCGCCGCGTCCCATAGGGTGTTGATCAGCGAGATGCCCAGTGCAGGTGCCCTGTACGTGCCCCATTATCTGAGTGCCATCATCCCCTTGGGGCGTCCGCTGGAAGAGATCATCGCCCGCTACGACGGTGAACTGCGCCGCAACATCCGCAAGTGTCGGCCACTGTACCGCATGCAGCAGGTGCTGACGGACGAGGAGATTGGCAAGGCCGACCGGGAAATGTTGCAGCCTTATGCCCAGGCGCGGCATGGCCTGTATGCCAAACAGTTCGATTCCCAGGACGTGTTGCGCATCGCCAAGACCGTTGGCCGGCTCGACCTCGTGATGAAAGGCGACGAGGTTGTAGCCTGTCATTTCGGTTGTGTAATTACCCGGGCCGGCAAGCGCTATTGGAGCACGCTTCGCTTTGGCTACCCGGAGGCCGTCTTCAACGACCCAAAACGACTGCGCGAGGTCAACTCGATCACTACCTTCATGGCCCTGGAATGGGCCATCGAGCAGGGTTTCGATTATTACGATATCGGCCAATGTCTGGCACGTCCTGACGATGGGCTTTTGAAATGGAAGCGCCGGCGCGGCGGTGATGTGGATACCTTGGGCAACCAGGCTTATATGTTCGTCCGGCTGCCGAAGACCGGCATCGCCAAGTTTCTCTGGGAATTCCCGTTATTTGCCGTCGAGAACAGCAGGCTCACACTGCATCTGGGTTTGCCGGATGGGCCAAGTGACGACGAAGTTGTCGACCGCTATCGTGAAATGGTCTTCGGTGGATTATTCAAGATATACATTTACTGTGCGAAAGCGCCTGGCGAACTGCTGCTGGAGAACTTGCGTGATCGATATGCTCACTTCCAGTCCCCTCCCATTCTGGAAAAAGTAGTGTGCAACTGAGCGTGAAAGATAGCCTTTCAATGAGAGCGCTGCATGATGAACGACATTTCGGATGTAGACACGAAGGGATCCGACCATAAAAGCTGGAGCTTGGCCGCGTACAAGTACCTCGCAAGAAAGCGGCTGGTACGAAAGCCGTCGGAGAACCTGAAGAACCTTGCGGTCAGGACCTGGGATATCGCCCCGGTCGAGGTCACCCCAGCGCCTCCCGCTTTCTTTCTGCCGAATCAGTTGGAGCGAGTGACCGGCTGGGAAGCGAAACGTTTCTTTCCTTTCGAGCATCCGCGGCGGACCATGGAGGGGCTGGGCAGCGTCGCACAGGCCCCTACCAGGGGCTATCTGATCAAGGACGTCGTTCTGATCGATGGCGCACTCTACAAAAACAATGCCAGCTTCTGGCTGTCTGACCGGCCCAACGGGTTGCCGCGAATCGTCGTGGAGCAAGAGGTCGAGCGTGGGGCCGCTTATTGTTCACGTTACGGCAACCGCTGGTTTGGAACGTGGCTGGCCGAGGATTGCGTCACATATGCTTTGGCCCGTAACGAAGGCGTGCCGGTCACCACGGCACCCTCGGGCAGGCTCCCCCTTTTTTCCCAGGCTGCGCAGTACGAAGAATGGCTTGGCATGCATCCGCTTCGGCTGCACACGGCCTTTTTTCGAGAGTTGGTGCTGTTCGATGACTTCAGCCACAACACAAACCAGTCCGAGCGATACCGCGCCATGGGCCAAAAGTTGTTGTCGCGGGTAAATTACCAGTCTCACCCGGGGGTTTTCATCTTGCGGGGCGGTGATGGGGATCCGCGCCTGCTGCACAACGAACTGGAGATCGCCGAACATCTGCAAAAACATCGCGGCTTTCGCATCCTTGCCCCTTTGAAGTGCGACCTGGCAACCATCGTGGAAACCTGTGCCGGGGCGAGGGTAGTGGTGGGCGTCGAAGGCAGCCAGCTCATCCACGGTATGAATGTGCTGTCGCCCGGCGCTTCGGTGCTGACGCTGCAGCCACCTGATCGCTTTGTCTGCTTCTACAAGTACCTGACTGATCGCGATCAACAGCATTTCGGCTTTGTGGTCGGAATACCCGATGGCAGTGGCTTCCGCATCGACCTCGATGAGCTCGAACGGACCTTGGATCTACTGCCGTCATGACGAGGCATGGCATGCCATGACTGCCTGAGGTGCATGGCCACTGGTTGCACGGTGTAACGTATGGTCGCGGTCCTTGCCCGGGGAGGGCGTGCTAGAATCCGCGCCTTCGAATCTGGAGGTACACGCGTGCGCAAACTGGCTGTGGTAATGGCAGTGCTCGCCCTGGCGGGCTGTGAGAACGAGGTCGAAGGCGTGCACAAACAGGTGGCCGAACACCTGCACAACCCCAAGACCGCCAAGTTCGGCAACGTGCGGATCGACACCCAGGGCACCATCTGCGGCCAGGTCCGCGGCAAGGATGATGCCGGGCAGTACGAAGCCTACCGCAGCTACGTGGCGATCAAGCGCGATGGCCAATACGAAATCATCGTCGACGACAGCGGCAACAACCTGCGCATCCGCGAGATGTGTGGCGGCGCCGAGCTGCAGCGTCGCGCCGAAGCTCTGGCAGGCCAGCCGGCCCCGCAAGGCTGGGATGTGGAAGTGATCCAGGGCGCCAACATGGGCGCGCTCAGCGACATGACCGCGCGCCTGATCGAAAAGGGCATCCCGTCCTCGGTGGAGTACCGCGACGGCAAGCCGGTGGTGCTGATGGGGCCGTTCCCCAGCCGTGAGGAAGCCGAAGCACGCAAGGCCGAGGTGATGGCCAAGCTGGGTACCGATTCGGTGGTGATCCAGCACGGCGCAGCGCGCTGAAAACCTTGTGTGCGTAGGGCCTGTAGGAGCGGCCTTGCGTCGCGACGGGCTGCGAAGCAGCCCCACAGAATCTGCTGTGATGCCGAAATCCCGGGGCTGCTTCGCAGCCCGTCGCGACGCAAGGCCGCTCCTACAGGGCGTGCGCCAGCTTCCGGATTTCGAGCAGTCAAACGCGCGCTAGACATTGTCCGCACAGTTTTGGCTATGCTTGGCAGGAAGAAGCCGAACGGGGAGGGCCTCATGTCTACACTGGAGCGGGCCATTGCCGTGGCCGCCAGGGCGCATGAAGGGCAATACGACAAGGGTGGGGCTGCTTATATCCTCCACCCGCTACGCGTGATGATGCGGGTTTCCACAACCGAACAACGGATTGTCGCGGTGCTTCACGATGTGATCGAAGACACCCCGCTGACCCTGTCCGACCTGGCGCGCGAGGGTTTCGCGCTGAAAATCCTTGCCGCCTTGCTGGCGCTCAGCCGCCGTGAGGGCGAGGCCTACCAGGACTTCGTGGTGCGCCTGGGCGGTGACCCGCTGGCGCGCACCGTCAAGCTGGCCGACCTGGCCGACAACAGCGACCTTTCGCGCATCCCCTGCCCAGGCCCCACCGACCTGGCGCGGCTGGCGCGTTACCGCGAAGCCAGCGCCTACCTGCAGGCGTTGGCCTGAGGTTGAATACGCGGTCAGTCTTCCTTCGGTACGGTCCAGAAAATCTGCACACCGCCATCGTCGCGGTGGGCGAGGGTGACGTTATCGTTTTCGGCGATTTCCTCGAGCAGGGTTTCCCAGTCTTCCGGGGCTTCCTGTTCCAGGCGAAAGATCAGCGCCGCGCGGCTGCGCTGGGCAGTGGGGCTGTTGATGATCTTCTGGATGCGTATACCCAGTTGTTCATAGCTGCTCGGGGTGGCGGAGGCGGTGCTGGACACAAGTGTTTCCTTGTTTTTGCTGTATGCACATACAGTATTTCACTGTAAGTAATTTCGCAACAGCTTGTCAGGCGAAAACTGTGCTCAAGCCTGGGCCGATCCGTGCGCAGCGTTATCCAGGGTATTCCACAGGCTTCTCATCGTAGGGTTCTGATGCGGGAGACCCTGTGGGAGCGGGCATGCCCGCGAACACCGGCGAAGCCGGTGCCATACACCGCGTCGCATGCTTCGCGGGCATGCCCGCTCCCACAGGTACCGCGCAACTGCAAGTGCTGATGATCGTTCATACATTTGTATGGCTGATGGCTCCGTCTATTGAAAATGGTCGATACCACCCCCCGCCAACCCCGCATAACCTCAGGCCAACACGCACTGGTCACTACTGACAAGACGAAGCCCTCCACACCAGTCGCAAACGCCAACGGGAAGCCACCAGCATGTCAGCGAAATCCGATTTGTCCCTGTTACCCAACAAACCGCTATGGTTTGCCCCGAGCGCGCCACGGGCCCGGCTGGACGGCGTGGCCGATGCCGATGTGGTGATCGTCGGTGCCGGGTACACGGGGTTGTGGACCGCCTACTACCTGCTCAAGAGCGACCCGTCGCTGCGCGTGGTGCTGCTGGAAAAGAACGCCGTCGGCTTCGGCGCCTCGGGCCGCAACGGCGGTTGGGCCTCGGCGATCTTCCCGATTTCCCTGCACCGGGTGGAGCAACTGTATTCCCACCATGCGGCCTTGCACCTGCAGGCTGCGATGAACGCAACGGTCGACGAGATCGGCCGGGTGCTGGCGCTGGAAGGGGTCGATGCCGACTATGCCAAACAGGGCTTCCTCTCCCTGGCCCGCAGCGCCCCGCAGATGGCGCGGGCGCGTGCGGCCGTGGAATCTTCGGCGCGCTTCGGGCTGCCTGACCAGTGGCGAGTGCTGGAGGCTGCCGAAGCCCATGCCCGGACCGGCGCCCAAGGCACCCTTGGCGGCCTCTACACCGAACACTGCGCGCTCATCCACCCCGGCAAGCTGGTGCGTGGCCTGGCCAAGCTGGTCGAAAGCCTGGGCGCGACAATTTACGAGCAGTCGGCGGTCACCCAGATGGCCCCGGGCGTAGTGCACACCGAACACGGTTCGGTACGTGCCGGCATGACCGTGCGGGCCACCGAGGCATTCACTTCGCAACAGCCGGGCAAGTCGCGTTTCGTCATCCCGCTGTATTCGCTGGTGCTGGCCACCGAGCCGTTGCCGCGTGAACTGCTGGCCCGGCTCAACCTCGACCACCGCCTGGCGTTCAACGACATGCGCCACCTGCGCGTATACGGCCAGGTCACCGCCGAAGGCCGGCTGGTGTTCGGTGGCCGGGGCGCGCCCTACAAATGGGGCTCGAGCATGCCCGAACAGGCTGACCTGGTGGACAGCATCCACGGCAAGATCCACGACACCCTGCTCGAATTCTTCCCGGCCCTGCGCGACGCCCGCATCACCCACCGCTGGGGTGGCGCGCTGGGTGTTTCCCGCGACTGGTGCCCGACCGTCAGCATCGACCGCAACCAGCGCATGGCCTGGGCCGGCAACTACGTCGGTGATGGCGTGGCCACCAGCAACCTGGCCGGGCGCATTCTGCGCAACCTGATTCTCGAGCGTGATGAAGACATCAACACGCTGCCCCTGGTCAACCACCGCTCGCCATCCTGGGAGCCAGAACCGCTGCGCTGGTTCGGCATCAACAGCGGCCTGGCTGCCGCGTCGCTCAGTGATCTGGAAGAGCGCTACACCCACAAACCTTCACGTACCGCGATGCTGCTGGAAAAGCTCACCGGCGCCCATTGACAAGGAGAAACTCCATGCCTTCGTTCACCGTCATCAAGCACGCCGATATCAAGGCACTGCCACTGAACCCTGCCGGTCAGCGTGCCGGCGCCGACAAGGGGGACCCGCAGATCGCCATCAGCAAGCAGGCCCCGGAAGCGATCGGCAACCTCGGCGTATGGGAATGCCAGCCCGGCGGCTGGCCGGTGGTCGACCGCCCTGACACCGAGTTCACCTACATCATTTCCGGCAAGGCGCTGCTCACCGACGACAGCACCCGGGAGGTGGTGGAAGTGACCGGCGGCGACCTGATAATCCTGCCGCCAGGCTGGACTGGCCGCTGGGACGTGCTGGAAACCGTGCGCAAGGTCTACGCCATCTACTGATTTGCGCCAGAGCTGGAAGCCTGCCCCGATCCTTGTGGGAGCGGCTTCAGCCGCGAACACCGGCGCAGCCGGTGCCATGCACCGAGTTGCCTTCTTCGCGGGTGAACCCGCTCCCACATGGCCGCCGCATCCATCAACCATTTTCGGATAACCACAATGACCCAAACCATCATGAACTGGATCTCCGGCGCTCTGGCCGAGACCACCAGCGGCCAGCAACTGCCGGTCTACAACCCGGCCACCGGCGTGGTCACCGGCCAGGTGCAGCTGTCTGCGCAAACGGACGTTGACGCCGCCGTGGCGTCGGCCAAGGCCGCTTTCCCGGCCTGGAGCAACCTCTCGCCACTGCGCCGTTCGCGGGTGCTGAACAAGTTCCTGGCGTTGCTCAACGAGCACCGCGACGACCTGGCCCGCATGATTACCGCCGAGCACGGCAAGGTGTTCACCGATGCCCAGGGCGAGGTGATGCGCGGCATCGAGATCGTCGAGTTCGCCTGCGGCGCGCCGCAGCTGCTGAAAACCGACTTCACCGACCAGGTCAGCACCAACATCGACAACTGGACCCTGCGCCAGCCGCTGGGCGTGGTCACCGGCATCACCCCGTTCAACTTCCCGGTGATGGTGCCGATGTGGATGTTCCCGGTCGCCCTGGCCACCGGCAACACCTTCGTGCTCAAGCCCAGCCCGCTGGACCCGAGCCCGAGCCTGTTCATCGCCGAGCTGCTGAAGCAGGCCGGCCTGCCGGACGGCGTGTTCAACGTCGTGCAGGGCGACAAGGACGCGGTCAACGCGCTGATCGAGCACCCGGATGTGCAGGCGGTGTCGTTCGTTGGCTCCACGCCGATCGCCAACCACATCTACGAAACCGGTGCCCGCCACGGCAAGCGCGTGCAGGCGCTGGGCGGGGCTAAGAACCACTTGGTGGTGATGCCCGACGCCGACATCGATCAGGTGGTCGATGCGCTGATCGGTGCCGCCTATGGCTCGGCTGGCGAGCGTTGCATGGCGATCAGCGTGGCGGTGTTTGTCGGTGACGATACTGCCGAGAAGGTCATGCCCAAGCTGATCGAGCGTACCCGCGAGCTGAAAGTGCTGAACGGTACCAACCTCGAAGCCGAGATGGGCCCGATCGTCACCCGCGCGGCGCTGGAGCGCATCACCGGCTACATCGAGCAAGGCGTGAAGGAGGGCGCGAAACTGCTGGTCGATGGCCGCACCTTCAACGGCCAGGCGGCTGGCGAAGGTTGTGGTGACGGTTTCTGGCTGGGCGGCACGCTGTTCGACAACGTCACCCCGGACATGCGCATCTACAAGGAAGAGATCTTCGGCCCGGTACTGACCTGCCTGCGGGTGAAGGACTTTGCCGAAGCGGTCGACCTGATCAACGCCCACGAGTTTGGCAATGGCGTGAGCCTGTACACCCGCGACGGCCACATCGCCCGCGAGTTCGGCCGCCGTATCCAGGTGGGCATGGTCGGTATCAACGTACCGATCCCGGTGCCGATGGCCTGGCATGGCTTTGGTGGCTGGAAGAAGAGCCTGTTCGGTGACATGCATGCCTACGGTGAGGAAGGGGTGCGCTTCTACACCAAACAGAAGAGCATCATGCAGCGCTGGCCGCAGGCGATTGCCAAGGGGGCGGAGTTCGCGATGCCGACCAGCCACTGAGGCATTCGGCTAGCTGACAGCAAACGGCCCCGCCCACGCAGCGGGGCTGTTTGCATTTCAGGGGTACTAGTGATCAGTACTCCCAGAAGATCCGCTGCAGCTCCTTGCTGTCCTGGGTCCTGGTCATCGCCACCATCGCCAGGATCCGCGCCTTTTGCGGGTTCAGGTCATGGGCCACGACCCAGTCGTTCTTGTCGTCCGGCTGTTCGGCGTTGCGCAGCACGAAACCACCTTGGTTGACGTGCGACGAGCGAATGATCTGCACGCCGTTCTTGCGCAGTTCCTGCAGCGCCGGCACTACCCGCGACGACACCGAACCGTTGCCGGTACCGGCATGGATCAGTGCCTTGGCCCCATTCTGCGCCAACGCCTTGTAGGCGGTGTCGGTGACGTTGCCATAGCCATAGGCGATGTCCACCTGCGGCAGGCTGCTGATCTGCTTGATGTCGAACTCGGAGTTGACCGTGTGGCGCTTGGCCGGCAGGCGGAACCAGTAGGACTTGCCTTCCACCACCATGCCCATCGGGCCCCAGGCGCTCTTGAAGGCCTCGGTCTTGATGTTGAGCGCCTTGCTCACATCGCGGCCGGACTGGATCTCGTCATTCATGGTCACCAGCACGCCCTTGCCGCGCGACTGTTTGTCGCTGGCCACGGCCACGGCGTTGTACAGGTTGAGCATGCCGTCGGCGGACATGGCGGTGCCCGGGCGCATCGAACCGACGACCACGATCGGCTTGTCGGTCTTTTCCACCAGGTTGAGGAAGTAGGCGGTTTCTTCCAGGGTGTCGGTGCCGTGGGTGATGACGATACCGTCCACGTCCTTGCTTTCGGCAAGTTCGGCAACGCGTTTGCCCAACTTGAGCAGGTCGTCGTTGGAGATGCTCTCAGAGGCGATCTGCATGACCTGCTCGCCGCGCACGTTGGCCACGTTGGCCAGTTCCGGTACGCCGGCGATCAGCTTGTCGACGCCCACCTTGGCGGCCTGGTAGGTGGCGCTGTTGGCGGCGCTGGCGCCAGCACCGGCAATGGTGCCGCCGGTGGCGAGAATGACCACGTTGGCCAGCTTCTGCTGGGTTTCGGCTTCTTTGGCCGAAACGGTGGTTGGCAGCACCAGCAGCAGGGCGAGTGCGCTGGGGGCGAAGGTTTTCAGTGCGGCATTCATCGTTATTGTTCTCTCTCTTCCTAATGAGATGGTTGTTTTGTCGCACAGGGTGCAAGGCAGGTTTCGTACCAGGCATGTGCGCGCTGCCTGTAGGAGCGGCCTTGTGTCGCGATGGGGCGCGTAGCGGCCCCAGATTCACGGGCGAATACACAAATTGCCTGGGCTGCTGCGCAGCCCATCGCGACACAAGGCCGCTCCTGCATGAAGGTGCGTTCCATTCGAGATTCCGAACAAACGCAGGAAAAGACGTTCGGCTTTTCGGAAAAAATCCGGATAAACTGCCCCAGGCTCGACTTGACCTCCCACAGCCAAACGGATTTGACAAACCCCGGTCCTGTTTCCATAGTTAGGCAACGCAAACGTTTGCGATCCGACAAAAAACACAAGATCCGGAGTCATCGTCCATGAAACTGCCGTTCCCCGGTCGTCTGCTGGCCCTCGCGGTCATTTCCTCGCTGTCCCTGGCCCTGCCGTTTTCGGCCGCCCACGCCGAAGACAAGCCCAAGGTCGCCCTGGTCATGAAGTCGCTGGCCAACGAGTTCTTCCGCACCATGGAAGACGGCGCCAAGGACTACCAGAAAGCCCACGCCGATGAATTCGAGCTGATCGCCAACGGCATCAAGAACGAGACCGACACCGGCGAGCAGATTCGCATCGTCGAGCAGATGGTCAACGCGGGCGCCAAGGCTCTGGTCATTGCCCCGGCCGACTCCAAGGCGCTGGTATCGGCGGTGAAGAAGGCCATGGACCAGGGCGTGGTGGTGATCAACATCGACAACCGCCTGGACCCGGCGCTGCTCAAGAGCAAAGGCATCAGTGTGCCCTTCGTGGGCCCCGACAACCGCAAGGGCGCGCGCCTGGTCGGCGACTACCTGGCCAACGAGAAGCTCAAGGCCGGCGACCAGGTCGGCATCATCGAAGGCGTGCCGACCACCACCAACGCCCAGCAGCGTACCGCCGGCTTCAAGGAGGCCATGGAGGCCGCGCAGATCAAGATCGTCTCGGTGCAGAGCGGCAATTGGGAAATCGACAAAGGCAACGCCGTCGCCGCCTCCATGCTCAACGAATACCCCGACCTGAAAGCCTTGCTGGCCGGTAACGACAGCATGGCCCTGGGCGCCGTGTCGGCCGTGCGTGCTGCTGGCAAAGCCGGCCAGGTGCAAGTGGTGGGCTACGACAACATCAACGCCATCAAGCCGATGCTCGCCGATGGCCGTGTGCTCGCCACCCTCGACCAGGCGGCCAGCCAGCAGGCGGTGTACGGCATCCAGGCGGCGCTGAAAATGGTCAAGGGCGAGAAGCCTGACGTGGATGCCGACAACGTCATCCAGACCCCGGTCCAACTCATCACCAAGCCCTGATCGCTGGCAGGAGAAACGGCCATGCCTGCATCGGCCAATGAAGTGGTGCTCGCCGCCAGCGGCCTGGGCAAGACCTACGCCCAGCCCGTGCTCGGCGAGGTCAGCCTGAACCTGCGTGCCGGTGAAGTGCTGGCGCTGACCGGTGAGAACGGCGCCGGCAAGAGCACCCTGTCCAAGCTCATCAGTGGCCTGGAAACCCCCACCACCGGGCACATGCACTACCGCGGCCAGGCCTACGCGCCTGGCAGCCGCAGCGAGGCCGAGCGCCTCGGCGTGCGCATGGTCATGCAGGAGCTGAACCTGCTGCCCACGCTGACCGTGGCGGAAAACCTGTTCCTCGACAACCTGCCCGGCCGCTTCGGCTGGATCAGCCAAAAGCGCCTGCGCCAACTGGCCACGGCCGCCATGGCCCAGGTCGGCCTCGACGCCATCGACCCGGACACCCCGGTCGGCGAGCTGGGCATCGGCCACCAGCAGATGGTCGAGATCGCCCGCAACCTGATCGGCGACTGCCATGTGCTGATCTTCGATGAACCCACCGCCATGCTCACCGCGCGCGAGGTGGAGCTGCTGTTCACCCAGATAGAGCGCCTGCGCCAACGTGGCGTGGCCATCGTCTACATCTCCCATCGCCTGGAAGAACTGCAGCGCGTGGCCCAGCGCATCGTCGTGCTGCGCGACGGCAAGCTGGTGTGCGACGAGCCGATACAGCGCTACAGCAGCGCCGAACTGGTCAACCTGATGGTCGGCCGCGAGCTGGGCGAGCATATCGACCTGGGCAGGCGGCAGATCGGCGCGCCGCTGCTCAAGGTCGACAAGCTCAGCCGTGCCGACAAGGTGCGTGAAGTGTCGTTCGAGGTCAGGGCAGGGGAGATCTTCGGTATCTCCGGCCTGATCGGTGCCGGCCGTACCGAGCTGTTGCGCCTGATCTACGGCGCCGACCGTGCCGACAGCGGCAGCATCGCCCTCGGCCAGCCACCGCAGGTGGTCACCATCGACTCGCCCAAGGCTGCCGTGCAGGCCGGTATCGCGCTGATCACCGAAGACCGCAAAGGCGAGGGCCTGCTGCTGACGCAGTCGATCAGCGCCAATATCGCCCTGGGCAACCTCGGTGCGGTATCACGGGCCGGGGTGCTCGATGGCGAAGCCGAAGCGGCATTGGCCGAGCGCCAGATCCAGGCCATGCGCATTCGCAGTGCCGGCCCGCAGCAGGTGGTGGGCGAGCTGTCTGGCGGCAACCAGCAGAAGGTGGTGATCGGCCGTTGGCTGGAGCGCGACTGCCAGGTGCTGCTGTTCGACGAGCCCACCCGTGGCATCGACGTCGGCGCCAAGTTCGACATCTATGGCCTGCTGGCCGAGCTGGCGCGCCAGGGCAAGGCCCTGGTGGTGGTGTCCAGCGACCTGCGCGAGCTGATGCTGATCTGCGACCGCATCGCCGTGCTGTCGGCCGGTCGCCTGATCGACACCTTCGAGCGTGACCATTGGAGCCAGGACCAGCTGCTGGCCGCGGCCTTTGCCGGTTATCAGAAACGTGACGCACTGCTGCATGACGCAGCTCCCAGGATGGATGCATGAAAACCACCCCGCTCGACAGCCAAGGCGCCGCACCGGTGCGCCGCAGTGGCGCCTATCTTGGTCTGGGTACCTACCTGGGCCTGGCCGGCGCCTTGCTGGCGATGATCGTGCTGTTCTCGTTCCTCAGCAGCCACTTCTGGTCGTACAACACCTTCAGTACCCTGGCCAACCAGATCCCCGACCTGATGGTGCTGGCGGTGGGCATGACCTTCGTACTGATCATTGGCGGCATCGACCTGTCGGTGGGCTCGGTGCTGGCGCTGGCAGCCTCGACGGTCAGCGTGGCGATCCTCGGCTGGGGTTGGGGCGTGCTGCCTTCGGCCCTGCTGGGCATGGCCGTGGCCGCGCTGGCTGGCAGCATCACCGGCGGCGTCACCGTGGCCTGGCGCATTCCGTCGTTCATCGTTTCGCTCGGGGTGCTGGAAATGGCCCGCGGCCTGGCCTACCAGTTCACCGACTCGCGCACCGCCTATATCGGCGATGCCTATGCCTGGTTCTCCAACCCCATTGCATTCGGCATCTCGCCGGCGTTCATCATCGCCTTGCTGGTGATCGTGCTGGCCCAGTTGGTGCTGACCCGCACGGTGTTCGGCCGCTACCTGATCGGCATCGGCACCAACGAAGAGGCCGTGCGCCTGGCCGGCATCGACCCGCGCCCGTACAAGGTGCTGGTGTTCGCCCTGATGGGCCTGCTTGCCGGCCTGGCTGCGCTGTTCCAGATCTCGCGCCTGGAAGCCGCCGACCCCAATGCCGGCTCCGGCCTGGAGCTGCAGGTGATCGCCGCCGTGGTGATTGGCGGCACCAGCCTGATGGGCGGGCGTGGCTCGGTCATCAGCACCTTCTTTGGCGTGCTGATCATTTCGGTGCTGGCCGCAGGGCTGGCGCAGATCGGTGCCAGCGAACCGACCAAACGCATCATCACCGGGGCGGTGATCGTCATCGCCGTGGTGCTCGACACTTACCGTAGCCGGCGTGCAGGCCGGCGGAACTGAAAACATGGCAACCATCAAAGACGTCGCGGCACTGGCGGGCATTTCCTACACCACAGTGTCCCATGTGCTGAACAAGACCCGGCCGGTCAGCGAGCAGGTGCGGCTGAAAGTCGAAGCCGCCATCGCCGAGCTCGACTACGTGCCCAGCGCCGTGGCCCGCTCGCTGAAGGCGCGCAGCACGGCCACCATCGGCTTGCTGGTGCCCAACAGCGTCAACCCGTACTTCGCCGAACTGGCGCGGGGCATCGAAGACGCCTGCGAGCGCAACGGCTACTGCGTGATCCTGTGCAACTCCGACGACAACCCGCAAAAGCAGCGCAGCTATCTGCGCGTACTGCTGGAAAAGCGTATCGACGGCCTGGTGGTGGCTTCGGTGGGCCAGGACAGCGACCTGCTGCAAAGCCTGACTGGCGTGCGCACGCCAATGGTGATCGTCGACCGCGAACTGGACGGCGTCGATGCCGACCTGGTGCGCATCGACCACGAGCAGGGCGCCTACCTGGCCACCCGCCACCTGCTGGAGCTTGGCCACCGCGACATCGCCTACATCGGCGGCCCCGCCGAGACCGGGGTCACCCAGCTGCGGCTGAGCGGCTTCCGTCGCGCCATGGCCGAGGCCGGCGCAGCGGTGCTGGGCGACCGCGTGCTGCACTGCGACTTCACCAGCCCGGGGGGCCATGCGGTGGCAACCCGGTTGCTGGAGGGCAAGCGGCCCACGGCGATCTTCGCCGGCAACGACATGATCGGCTTCGGCGTGCTGCGCGCCGCGGCCGAACGCAATATCAACGTACCCGGAGAGCTGTCGGTGATCGGCTTCGACGACATCGAGCTCAGCCGCTATGTGTACCCGCCGTTGACCACGGTGGGCCAGTCGATCCGCGAGTTGGGCGAGAGCGCCGCGTCGATGTTGCTGGCGCGTATCGGCACACCCCGGCAGGGCGCGGCGGAGCAACGCATCGTCGCCCCGCGCATCGTGCTGCGCGAGTCCACCGGGCCGCGCCCGGACCTGTTCAACGATTACCGCTAACGCTAAGGAAATGTCATGAGTGCCAAGGTCGTGGTAGTCGGTAGCCTCAACATGGACCTGGTGGCCCGCGCCCAGCGCCTGCCCCGGGCCGGCGAAACACTCCCCGGCGAAAGCTTTTTCACCGTGCCGGGCGGCAAGGGGGCCAACCAGGCGGTGGCCGTGGCGCGCCTGGGCGGCAGCGTGGCGATGATCGGCAACGTCGGCGACGATGATTATGGTCGGCAACTGCACCGGGCCTTGTATGTGGAAGGCATAGACTGCCAGGGCGTCAGCACCTGCCAGGGCGTGTCCAGCGGTGTGGCGCTGATCACCGTGGATGCCGCCAGCCAGAACTGCATCGTCATCATCCCCGGTGGCAACGGCCTGCTGACGCCGCAGTCGGTGCAGCGGTTCGATGCGCTGCTGCAGGCGGCCGAGGTGATCATCTGCCAGCTGGAAGTACCGGCCGACACCGTGGCCTGGACCTTGGCCCGGGGGCGTGAACTGGGCAAGCGGGTGATCCTGAACCCGGCGCCGGCGACCGGCCCCTTGCCGGCGGGCTGGTTCGCCCACATCGACTACCTGACGCCCAACGAAAGCGAGGCCGAAGCCCTGACCGGCGTGGCGGTGGCTGATCTGGACAGTGCCCGGCGCGCCGGCGAGCGCTTGCTGCAACTGGGCGCGGGCAAAGTGATCATCACCTTGGGCGCGCAAGGGGCCTTGCTGGTCACCCCTCAGGGCCACCAGCACTTCCCCGCGCCGGTGGTGCAGCCGCTGGACACCACGGCAGCCGGCGATACCTTCATCGGCGGCTTTGCCGCTGGCCTGGTGCGCGGCATGGAGGAGGGCGAAGCCATCACCTTCGGCCAACGCGCCGCGGCTCTGTCGGTTACCCGCGCCGGTGCCCAGCCGTCGATTCCCTACCTGGCGGAGCTTGCGCCATGAAGAAGACCCCACTGCTGAACGTCGCCCTGTCGCGGACCATCGCCGGCATGGGGCATGGTGACATCCTGGTGATCGGCGATGCCGGGCTACCGGTGCCGCCGGGCGTCGAACTGATCGACCTGGCCGTCACGCCCGGCCTGCCGGATTTCGCCAGCGTGTTGCGGGTTGTGCTGAGCGAATTGCAGGTAGAGCGCCACGTGCTGGCCGAAGAGATGCAGAAAGTAGTGCCACCGGCGCTGGTCGAGATCGAGCGGCTGAAGGGCAAGCTGGGCAAGCGCGAATGGCTGAGCCATGAAGATTTCAAAGAATTGTCACGCAGTGCCCGTGCGGTAGTGCGCACCGGCGAGTGCCAGCCCTACAGCAACATCGCGCTGATTTCCGGCGTGACTTTCTAGCTCGTCGCCCCCTGTGGGAGCGGGTTCACCCGCGAACACCGGCGAAGCCGGTGCCATCCACCGCGCTGCCTTCTTCGCGGGTAAACCCGCTCCCACAGGGATTTGCGGTGTATCAGGAATACCAATCCAGGCAACAGGAGTGCCACCCATGCTCAAACCCCTGCTACAAGGAATCGCCCTCATGGCCGCAGCCACCACCCTCCAGGCCGCCCCCATCGACCTGATCATCGACACCGACCCCGGCGCCGACGACGTGGTCGCGCTGTTCCTGGCCATGGCCTCGCCCGACGAACTGAACATCCGCGCCATCACCACTGTGGCCGGCAACGTGCGCCTGGACAAGACCTCGCGCAACGCCCGCCTGGCCCGCGAATGGGCCGGCCGCGAAGACATCCCCGTGTACGCCGGCGCCGCCCGCCCGCTGGTGCGCAAGCCGATCTACGCCGCCGACGTGCACGGCGAAGAAGGCCTCACCGGCATCCAGGTTCACGAACCGAAAGCGCCGCTGGCCCAAGGCAATGCCGTGCAATACCTGGTCGACACCTTGGGCGCCGCCAAGCCCCACAGCATCACCATCGCCATGCTCGGCCCACAAACCAACCTGGCCCTGGCGCTGATCCAGCGCCCGGACATCGCCAAAGGCATCAAGCAAGTGGTGGTCATGGGCGGTGCCCATTTCAACGGTGGCAACATCACCCCGGCGGCGGAGTTCAACCTCTATGCCGACCCGCATGCCGCCGAAGTGCTGCTGGCCAGCGGCGTGCCGCTGACCTACCTGCCGCTGGACGTCACCCACAAGCTGCTGACTAGCGACGCCCGCCTCAAGCAACTGGCGGCGGTGAACAACCAGGCCAGCAAACGGGTGGTGGATATCCTCAACGCCTACATCACCCACGACATGGACCTGTACGGCATGCCCGGCGGCCCGGTGCACGACGCCAGCGTCATCGCCTACCTGCTCAAGCCCGAGCTGTTCAGCGGCCGGCGCATCCATATGAGCATCGACAGCCGCGAAGGCCCCAGCTTCGGCCAGACCCTTGCCGACTGGTACGGCGTGCTCAAGCAGCCTGCCAACGTGATGTGGGTGGAGGAGGGCGATGCCCAGGGCCTGTTCGACCTGCTCAGCGCCCGTTTGGCGCGATTGGAATAGCCGTGTGCGGCGCGTAGCGCTCGAACACCTGGTCGAAGAAGCTGCGTGCCGCCTCGGCGCCGCGATCGCGCACCAGCAGGTCGATGGCAATCAGCAGCAACTCCTCCGGCGTGCCAGGGCTGTACGCGCTCTGGCCTTCGGCCCATTTGACCTTGATATCGGCTTCGATGCTGTGGCTGCTCATGAAAGGCTCTCGCTTGGGGCCCGGGACGAAGGGGCGAACACCTGACCCTGGTGTTCGATGGAGGCGGGGTGCGCTCCACTTCTTGCACTAAATCATGACTTTGCGTCAGTGACCTTGCGGCTTAAGCATATGGCAAACGCAGCAGGTTGTGCAAAATCCGGTCACGATTGCGTTTTCGCCTCGGCTGGCAAGTTCAGGCAGACTTGACCGGTTTTGCAACAAAAGATGAGCGGAACTGTCGGATCAGACAGTTCCCGGACCGATTTAGGAGGCTTCATGTTCCGTACCCGTGCTTACCTGGCAACCCTGGCGGTGGCTGCTGTCCTGGCTGGTTGCAGCACTGGTGGCAATTCTGCTGGTGGCGCTGCACCAGCTACGCCGGCAGGCAATGATGGCCGCTGCGAAGCCAGCGGCGCCGATTTCGCCATTGGCAAGCCCGCCAGCGCCGAGCTGCTGGAGCAGGCGCGCAAGGCCAGTGGCTCGCAGATGGCCCGCATTCTCAAGCCGCATGATGTGGTTACCCTTGAGTACCGCTCCGAGCGCTTGAACCTGAATGTGGACGAGCAGGGCAAGGTAATTCGCGTCAACTGCGGTTGACACAGCCCGGAGGATCGACGCGGTCCCTGTAGGAGCGGCCTTGTGTCGCGATAGGGCCGCAAAGCGGCCCCGGCCATTGATGCTGCGAAGCTGAAACCCTGGGGCCGCTACGCGCCCCTTTCGCGACACAAGGCCGCTCCTACAAAAAAGCGAGCGCGTGCAGCCTGGTAAACGCCCATAAAAAAACCCGCCACAAGGGCGGGTTTTTTTACAGCTATCCGAATTACTCCGGACGAACCTGTGCAGCCTGCATGCCCTTCTGGCCGCGCTCGGCGACGAAGGAAACAGTCTGGCCTTCTTTCAGGCTCTTGAAGCCGTCAGATTCGATGGCCTTGAAGTGAACGAACAGGTCGTCGCCGCCGCCTGCTGGGGTGATGAAGCCGTAGCCTTTCTCATCATTGAACCATTTGACGGTGCCTTGTTGGCGATTGGACATGGGTGAATCTCCAGAACATTTAGTTTTTTCAGTGGTGCAATGCGGCCGAGGCTACGGAGCACGGAACACATCATAGTCTAATTCTGCGCATCTAGCGCCTTTTACCTTCGCAGGATGTTGATCCAGCTCAAAGAATGGCTGGTCTGCTCTGGCTTTAAGGTTTCAGCTCTTCGGTGCGCAGGCCTGTTTCACGACCGTCTGGGCCTTCTGCATCAGCTTAGCGTCCACGCCGTCCTTGCTGTCGAGGTCGGCAATCTCCGCGTCGGTGAAATTCTTTTTGATGGCTTGGGCGCCACAGTCGCAGTGTTTTTTCGCGGTTGCAGCATCAACGCCCTGGCCGCTGGCCACCTGCGTGCACTGGGCCATGTAGCCAGCCTCCTTTCCGGGCGGGAAGTTGCCGGCGTTCGCAGCCATGGGCAGCAGCAGGGCCCCAGCAGCCGCCAGGGCCAGAAGAGACGGAACTCGCATAACCAGTTACTCCTTGGGTTAAGGTCTCATCAAGAGTAGGTTGCTTCCCAAGGTCTGATAGGAATTTTTCCGCGTTAGTTCACCGCTGCGGCGTAATTTCCAAATATTTCTGCCTGGCGTGCAACCCGCGTGCTAGCATGCCCGGCTTGCAGCTGACAACTTGCAGCTTGCAGCTATCTTTTTTTCTTTCCAGTCACTCTGGTTCGTCCCTGGCAAGCCGAAAGGCTTCTGCCACTGTGAGGCAGGCTTCCCGTTGCGGGAAGGCAGGTCGGATCTTGTACTGGCTCATCCCAACCCACGTGACCTTTGGTAGGGGTCACCACTAGGAGAGGAGGCGCCATGCCCGTTATTACTCTTCCCGATGGCAGTCAACGTTCGTTCGATCATGCCGTATCCGTAGCCGAAGTCGCCGCTTCCATCGGCGCCGGCCTGGCCAAGGCCACCGTGGCCGGCAAGGTCGACGGCAAACTGGTCGATGCCTGCGACCTGATCAGCAACGACGCCACCCTGCAGATCATCACCCCTAAAGATGAAGAGGGACTGGAGATCATCCGTCACTCGTGCGCCCACCTGGTCGGCCACGCGGTGAAACAGCTGTACCCGACCGCCAAGATGGTGATCGGCCCGGTCATCGACGAAGGCTTCTACTACGACATCGCCTACGAGCGCCCCTTCACCCCTGAAGACATGGCCGCCATCGAAAAGCGCATGATGGAGCTGATCGACAAGGACTACGACGTCATCAAGAAGGTGACCCCGCGCGCCGAAGTCATCGACGTGTTCAAGGCCCGTGGCGAAGACTACAAGCTGCGCCTGGTCGAAGACATGCCGGACGAGCAGGCCATGGGCCTGTACTACCACGAAGAATACGTCGACATGTGCCGCGGCCCGCACGTGCCGAACACCCGCTTCCTCAAGGCATTCAAGCTGACCAAGCTGTCCGGCGCCTACTGGCGCGGTGATGCCAAGAACGAGCAGCTGCAACGCGTGTACGGCACCGCCTGGGCCGACAAGAAGCAGCTGGCTGCGTACATCCAGCGCATCGAAGAAGCCGAAAAACGCGACCACCGCAAGATCGGCAAGCAGCTCGACCTGTTCCACCTGCAGGAAGAAGCCCCGGGCATGGTGTTCTGGCACGCCAACGGCTGGACCGTGTACCAGGTACTCGAGCAGTACATGCGCCAGGTCCAGCGCGTCAACGGCTACCAGGAAATCAAGACCCCGCAGGTTGTCGACCGCATTCTCTGGGAGCGTTCCGGCCACTGGTCCAACTACGCCGAGAACATGTTCACCACTTCGTCGGAAAGCCGTGACTACGCGGTCAAGCCGATGAACTGCCCGTGCCACGTGCAGGTGTTCAACCAGGGACTGAAAAGCTACCGCGACCTGCCGCTGCGCCTGGCCGAGTTCGGTGCCTGCCACCGTAACGAGCCGTCCGGCGCCCTGCACGGCATCATGCGCGTGCGTGGCTTCGTGCAGGACGACGCGCACATCTTCTGCACCGAAGAACAGGTAAAGAAAGAAGCCGCCGACTTCATCAAGCTGACCCTGGACGTGTACA
Organism: Pseudomonas asiatica; assembly: GCF_040214835.1. Lineage (NCBI taxonomy): Bacteria > Pseudomonadati > Pseudomonadota > Gammaproteobacteria > Pseudomonadales > Pseudomonadaceae > Pseudomonas > Pseudomonas asiatica. The sequence continues at coordinate 2,138,212 of NZ_CP157874.1, forward strand.
AGGACTTCGGCTTCACCGACATCGCCATGAAGCTGTCGACCCGCCCGGCCAAGCGCGTGGGTTCCGAAGAGCTGTGGGACCGTGCCGAAGGCGCACTGGCCGACGCCTTGAACGAATCGGGCCTGGAGTGGGAATACCAGCCGGGCGAGGGCGCCTTCTACGGCCCGAAGATCGAGTTCACCCTGCGCGACTGCCTCGGCCGTAACTGGCAGTGCGGTACCCTGCAGTACGACCCGAACCTGCCGGAACGCCTGGATGCCAGCTATATCGCCGAAGATAACAGCCGAGTTCGCCCGGTCATGCTGCACCGCGCCATCCTCGGTTCGTTCGAGCGCTTCATCGGCATGCTGATCGAGCACTACGCTGGCGTGTTCCCGGCCTGGCTGGCACCCACCCAGGCCGTGATCATGAACATCACCGACAAGCAGGCCGATTTCGCCCTCGAGGTGGAAAATACCCTGAACGGTAGCGGTTTCCGTGCCAAGTCGGACTTGAGAAATGAGAAGATCGGCTTTAAAATCCGCGAGCATACTTTGCTCAAGGTCCCGTACCTTTTGGTTATAGGGGATCGCGAAGTCGAAACGCAGACCGTCGCCGTACGCACCCGTGAAGGCAAAGACCTCGGCTCCATGCCGGTGGCTGAATTCACGCAGCTGCTCAACAGCGCTGTTGCCCAGCGCGGTCGCCTAGAATCGGAGTAATGACTATTAAGCGTGAAATGAGAAACGATAAACGAACTGCACCGAAAGCCCCGATCAACGAGAATATCTCGGCACGCGAGGTTCGGTTAATTGGCGCTGACGGCGAGCAGATTGGCATCGTCTCGATTGATGAAGCGCTTCGTATCGCTGATGAAGCGAAGCTGGATCTGGTGGAAATCTCTGCAGACGCGCAACCGCCCGTCTGCAAGGTGATGGACTACGGCAAGCACCTCTTCGAGAAGAAGAAGCAGGCCAACGAAGCCAAGAAAAACCAGAAGCAGATCCAGATCAAAGAAATCAAGTTTCGTCCAGGGACGGAAGAAGGGGATTACCAGGTAAAACTACGCAACCTGGTACGTTTCCTTACCGATGGGGACAAGGCCAAGATCTCTCTGAGATTCCGCGGCCGTGAGATGGCCCACCAGGAGCTGGGCATGGAGCTGTTGAAGCGGGTCGAAGCCGACCTCGCCGAATACGGCTCCGTTGAGCAGCATCCGAAGATGGAAGGACGCCAGCTTATGATGGTCATCGCCCCCAAAAAGAAGAAGTAATCTCCCGGGCACGGCAGGCCTGATGATTATTGTGTAATTTTATCGAATGCGGAGTTCCAACATGCCAAAAATGAAAACCAAGAGCGGTGCTGCGAAGCGCTTCCTGAAGACCGCTTCCGGCTTCAAGCACAAGCACGCTTTCAAGAGCCACATCCTGACCAAAATGTCGACCAAGCGTAAGCGTCAACTGCGCGGTGCCAGCCTGCTGCACCCGTCTGACGTGGCAAAAGTCGAGCGCATGCTGCGCGTACGTTAATTCTGGTTTAGATAGAGGAAGTTACTCATGGCTCGTGTTAAGCGTGGCGTCATCGCTCGTAAGCGTCACAAGAAAATTCTGAAACTGGCTAAAGGCTACTACGGTGCACGCTCGCGCGTATTCCGCGTTGCCAAGCAGGCTGTCATCAAGGCAGGTCAATATGCCTACCGTGACCGTCGTCAGAAGAAGCGTCAGTTCCGCGCACTGTGGATCGCTCGTATCAACGCCGGTGCCCGCACCAACGGTCTGTCCTACAGCCGTCTGATTGCTGGCCTGAAAAAGGCTTCGATCGAAATCGACCGTAAGGTTCTGGCCGATCTGGCAGTGAACGAAAAAGCGGCGTTTGCTGCGATTGTCGAGAAAGCTAAAGCCGTTCTGGCTTAAGTACCCGCGACAATCACCCGGCGGCGCTAGCGCCGTCGGGCATTGAACGTCATCGATAGGGGAAGAGCCTTCAAAGCTCTTCCCCTATTTTCGTATCTGGAGTCTGTACATGGAAAACCTGGATGCGTTGGTCTCCCAAGCCCTAGAGGCCGTGGAGCGCGCTGAAGACATCAATACCCTGGAACAGATCCGGGTGAATTATCTCGGCAAGAAAGGCGAGCTGACCCAGGTGATGAAGACCCTGGGCAACCTGCCAGCCGAAGAGCGGCCGAAAGTCGGCGCGCTGATCAACGACGCCAAAGAGCGCGTCACCGTTGTGCTCAATGCCCGCAAGGCCGCCTTCGAAGAAGCCGAGCTCAGCGCTCGCCTGGCTGCCGAATGCATTGACGTCACCCTGCCAGGCCGCGGCCAGGCCACTGGTGGCCTGCACCCGATCACCCGTACACTCGAGCGCATCGAGCAGTTCTTCACCCACATCGGCTACGGCATTGCCGAAGGCCCAGAGGTGGAAGACGACTACCACAACTTCGAAGCGCTCAACATCCCCGGCCACCACCCGGCCCGGGCGATGCACGACACCTTCTACTTCAATGCCAACATGCTGCTGCGCACCCACACCTCGCCGGTGCAGGTGCGGACCATGGAGTCCACCCAGCCGCCAATCCGCATTGTCTGCCCGGGCCGCGTATACCGTTGCGACTCGGATATCACCCACTCGCCGATGTTCCACCAGGTCGAAGGCCTGCTGATCGATCGCGATATCAACTTCGCCGACCTCAAGGGCACCATCGAAGAGTTCCTGCGCGTGTTCTTCGAAAAAGAACTGGCGGTACGTTTCCGCCCATCGTTCTTCCCCTTCACCGAGCCGTCCGCCGAAGTCGACATCCAGTGCGTGATGTGTTCCGGCAAAGGCTGCCGCGTGTGCAAGCAGACCGGCTGGCTGGAAGTGATGGGCTGCGGCATGGTGCACCCGAACGTGCTGCGCATGTCCGGCATCGACCCTGAAGAGTTCCAGGGCTTCGCCTTCGGCATGGGCGCCGAGCGCCTGGCCATGCTGCGCTACGGCGTCAACGATTTGCGTCTGTTCTTCGATAACGACCTGCGGTTCCTTGCCCAATTCCGCTAGGCCCAATCGACGCACATTCTAGGAGAACAGCATGAAATTCAGTGAACAGTGGCTGCGCGGTTGGGTAAACCCGCAAGTCTCCCGTGACGAACTGGTCGCCCGCCTGTCCATGGCCGGCCTCGAAGTCGACAGCGTTACCCCCGCTGCCGGCCAGTTCAGCGGCATCGTCGTGGGCGAAATCCTCGCCACCGAACAACACCCGGACGCCGACAAGCTGCGCGTGTGCCAGGTAAGCAACGGCCAGGAAACCTTCCAGGTCGTGTGCGGCGCCCCTAACGCCCGCCCAGGCATCAAGATCCCGTTCGCAATGATCGGCGCCGAACTGCCAGGCGACTTCAAGATCAAGAAGGCCAAGCTGCGCGGCGTCGAGTCCTTCGGCATGCTGTGCTCGGCTGCCGAGCTGCAAATCAGCGAAGAGAACGACGGCCTGCTGGAACTGGCTGCCGACGCCCCGGTTGGCGAAGACATTCGCCAGTACCTGAGCCTGGACGACGCCAGCATCGAAATCGGCCTCACCCCCAACCGCGGCGACTGCCTGTCCATCGCCGGCCTGGCCCGCGACGTCAGCGCCCTGTACGACACCCCGGTCACCCGCCCGGTAGTGCCAGCCGTACCGGCTGCCCACGACGAAGTGCGCCCGGTCGAAGTCAGCGCCCCGGCTGCCTGCCCACGCTACCTGGGCCGCGTCATCCGCAACGTCGACCTGAGCAAGCCGACCCCACTGTGGATGGTCGAACGCCTGCGCCGCAGCGACGTGCGCAGCATCGACGCCGCCGTCGACATCACCAACTACGTGATGCTCGAACTCGGCCAGCCGATGCACGCCTTCGACCTGGCAGAAATCAACGGCGGCATCCGCGTACGCATGGCCGAAGAGGGCGAGAAGCTCGTCCTGCTCGATGGCCAGGAAGTTGCCCTGCGCGCCGACACCCTGGTAATCGCCGACCACACCCGCGCCCTGGCCATTGCCGGCGTCATGGGTGGCGAGCACAGCGGTGTGAACACCGAAAAAACCCGCGACCTGTTCCTGGAAAGCGCCTTCTTCGAGCCAATCTCCGTCGCCGGTAAAGCCCGTTCCTACGGCCTGCACACCGACGCCTCGCACCGCTACGAGCGCGGCGTGGACTCGCAGCTGGCCCGCGAAGCCATCGAGCGCGCCACCCAGCTGCTGCTGGACATCGTCGGCGGCGAAGCCGGCCCGGTCGTCGAAGCCGTCAGCGAACAGCACCTGCCGCAAGTGGCCCCGGTCACCCTGCGCGCCGAACGCATCACCCAGATGCTCGGCATGGAAATGGACCCAGCCCAGGTCGAGCAGCTGCTGAACGCCCTTGAGCTGACCACTACCAAAACTGAAGAAGGGCAGTGGACCGTCAACGTCCCAAGCCACCGCTTCGACATCAGCCTGGAAGTGGACCTGATCGAAGAGCTGGCCCGCCTGTACGGCTACAACAACCTGCCGGTTCGCTACCCGCAAGCCCGCCTGGCCCCTCAGGGCAAGCCGGAAACCCGCGGTGACCTGCCGACCCTGCGCCGCCTGCTGGTTGCCCGCGGCTACCAGGAAGCCATCACCTACAGCTTCATCGACCCGAAACTGTTCGAACTGTTCAGCCCGGGCGTAGAGCCGCTGCTGCTGGCCAACCCCATCTCCAGCGACATGGCCGCCATGCGCGCGTCCCTGTGGCCGGGCCTGGTCAAGGCACTGCAGCACAACCTGAACCGCCAGCAAGACCGCGTGCGCCTGTTCGAAAGCGGCCTGCGCTTCGTCGGCCAGCTCGGCGACCTGAAGCAGCAGCCGATGATCGCCGGCGTTGTCACCGGCAGCCGCCTGCCAGAAGGCTGGGCCAACGGCCGCGACGGCGTCGACTTCTTCGACGTGAAGGCCGACGTGGAAGCCCTGCTGGGCTACTCCGGCGCCCTGAGCGACTTCACCTTCAGCGCCGGCAAGCACCCAGCCCTGCACCCAGGCCAGACCGCCGCCATCGAGCGTGACGGCAAGCTGGTCGGCTACCTCGGCGCCATCCATCCAGAGCTGGCAAAAGCCCTGGACCTGGACCGCCCGGTGTTCCTGTTCGAGCTGGTGCTGGGCGACGTGGTCGAAGGCCGCCTGCCGAAATTCAGCGAGCTGTCCAAGTTCCCGGAAACCCGCCGCGACCTGGCTTTGATCGCAGGACGTGATGTAGCTTCTAGCTCGGTGCTTGAAGTAATTCGTGACAATGCAGGCGAATGGCTCACAGACCTCAGGCTGTTTGATGTCTACCAAGGTAAAGGCATTGATCCTGATAGAAAAAGCCTTGCCGTCGGCTTGACCTGGCAGCATCCATCGCGCACTCTTAACGACGATGAGGTGAACGCCGCACTGCAAAACATCCTCACCTCGCTCGAACAAAGGTTGAACACCACGTTAAGGAAATAACGGCATGGGTGCTCTGACGAAAGCTGAGATGGCCGAAAGGCTGTACGAGGAGCTGGGGCTTAACAAGCGTGAGGCCAAGGAGCTGGTCGAGCTGTTTTTTGAAGAAATTCGGCACGCACTTGAAGAGAACGAGCAGGTCAAGCTGTCCGGTTTCGGCAACTTCGACCTTCGCGACAAACGCCAGCGGCCGGGCCGCAACCCCAAGACAGGGGAAGAAATCCCGATCACTGCACGGCGCGTCGTCACCTTTCGTCCAGGGCAGAAGTTGAAGGCCCGGGTTGAGGCCTATGCTGGAACCAAGCCATAACGACGAACTGCCCCCCATACCGGGCAAAAGGTACTTCACCATTGGTGAGGTGAGTGAGCTTTGTGCGGTAAAACCGCACGTGCTGCGGTATTGGGAGCAGGAGTTCGATCAGCTCAATCCCGTGAAGCGGCGGGGGAACCGGCGGTATTATCAGCGGCAGGATGTGCTGATGATTCGCCAGATTCGTGCGCTGCTTTATGACCAGGGGTTCACTATTGGCGGGGCTCGGTTGAGGCTATCCAGTGATGAGGCCAAGGATGAGTCGAGCCAGTACAAGCAGCTGATTCGGCAGATGATTGTCGAGTTGGAGGATGTGTTGGTGGTGTTGAAGAAGTGACCTGGGTTTTTGATGAGTGAAATTTTTTGAGAAAAAGCTTTCATTTATCAGGAGGTTAGGGTACATTCTTCATCGTTCTCGGTAGCATTGAGAACATGCTTCAAAGCCCAGTCGGGGCGTAGCGCAGCCCGGTAGCGCACTTGCATGGGGTGCAAGGGGTCGAGTGTTCGAATCACTCCGTCCCGACCATTATTGAAACGAAAAAGCCCAGTCGGTAACGACTGGGCTTTTTTTTTGCATTTCTCATCTGATATTGGAGAATCATCTATCTTCAATAGGAATCCACATTGTAATGGCTTTGTGCTATGTTCATTAAGAGTATTGAATTGAATGGTCATGGCGGACCTACGGAAACTACCCTGACCAGAAATTGATGATGTAAGCTCTTCATGGAGAGGTTATGGTTTTGTCAATGGACCCAGGAATATCTGATGCAGAATGGGGATGCTCTTATCATGAAGTAGCTGGGGCACTTGGTGTTACGGAAATAAAAATATGTTTTGTCAATGTTCGTGATCTTTCAGAGTTTTCCAAAAGGTTGACTCACTCTGTTTTAGACGACTCATGGATGACTAAGCTAGATAAAGGTAGTCGCCGGCAATACGACTATACAGTTAAAGAAACAGCAGGAGTCTTAGTTGATATTTTTAACCGGGCATCAGCTGGCGGGGTGATCGGTGCGGAGTTTGGTGAACTAATGGTTTCCATCGGTTCAGCAAGAGCTTTAGAAAGAATTTTTTCGCATGCAAGACTGCCAATAGCCGAGTTATGGAAGCCGCAAGTTAAGCAAAATGAAGGTTTCGATTTTCACACGGTTTGCACAGAAGAATTTATAAATTTTGGTGAGGCGAAGTTTTCAGCTCATAGCAATCCACATGGCAATGCGATCTCCCAAATTGGCGACTTTTTATCGGTTGACAAACATTTTCGTGATCGGGGGCACTTAGAGAAGCTAGTTAAACCTACGTCTATTGCAAACCTTGATGACGAAAAATTTGGTGTTGTTGCCGCGTTTTCTATCAACTCGGAAAATCCATTAACGATCTTTACAAATGCGCTAAAAACTGCGGTGGATTTTGTCGGGGCTAATAATGTGGCTGGCTTTTACTTGGTGGGGGTCAGTGAAAGTGCTGCATAAAATAAATCATATTAAAGCATCTGTTGATCCGTATTCTGACATATCCGGATTGCTAAAAATACTTCATCTGGAAGGGCCGGCTAGTTCTGATATTTTAGAGTCGTTGGCTCTATATAAGGTTTTTCATTCTGAGAGCTTCAAGGAGTTAGAGGAGCGGATAATTATCGCGATAGGTTTATTCTACAAGGTTAAAGAACCTACGAGCCTCTATTCGTTCTTGATGGCTTCTGTAGGTATTCAGCATAAGCTCGAGTATGGCGCTCTTCTTACCCCTGTCCAGGCTAGCGTCCGCCGAGCTATAAATGATAATCAGTATGTGTCAATCTCTGCCCCAACTAGTGCTGGTAAGTCCTATTCGATAAGGGATTTCATAGCAGAGCAGAAAGGTGACGCAGTTATTGTAGTTCCTTCTAGAGCTCTAATTGCAGAGTACGTTGCTAGCATTCGTGACAGGTTTGCTGGCGATAAGACAGTTATGATATCTACTTTCGTAGATACTGTTTTCACTAGCCGCAATCTGAGGAGGATTTTTATCCTAACTCCGGAGAGAGCACGAGAGCTATTTGTAATTGGTCCAAAGCTAGATGTGGCTGTTTTCTTTTTCGATGAGGCGCAGGTTTCCGAAGATGCAAGTCGGGGAGTGATTTTCGATGTCTTGGTTAGGCGTGTTAATAAAATATTTCCAAGTGCAAAGCTTATTTTTGCTCACCCATTTGTAGATAATCCCGAAGCACAATTTACGAAACATAACTTACCATCTTCAGCTGCATATGCTAGGCCCTACACCCATGGCTCAGTTGGAAAGATAAGCGTGTTTCGTCACGGTAATGGAGGTGATTACTATTTTTCGCCATTTGAGGAAAAAGGCCACATATTGACGAAGTGTGCGGAGTTTGAGGGGGGCTTTGAGGGTTTTGCATTTAGCGGAAATCATTCAATATTGGTGTATGTATCAAAATCTTCAATTTATAGCGGAAGGTTTACCGAAGGTTTTGATGCCTATATTTCAAGTTTGGAAAACATTTCGGAGCAGCGGGCACTGAATATTATCAGTGCGGTAGAGCATATGCTCGGTGCTGATATAAGTGGGCATAACTCAAAGCTAGTTGCACTTTTGCGCAAAGGTGTAGTAATCCACCACGGGTCCGTTCCACTTGAGGTTAGGTTTCTTATTGAGGACTTTATTCGCGGACGATATGCGAAGCTCTGCTTTGCAACTAGCACTCTAGCCCAAGGTGTAAATATGCCGTTCGATATTGTCTGGTTGCAGACAATGAGAATCAGCGGGGAGAGTAGCGAAGACAGATCGTTGGCATTTAAAAATCTGATTGGTAGGGCAGGTCGCCTTACAGATGAACAAAAATTTGATTATGGGTATGTATTTACCGAGAATGCAAAATTATATGCTCAGCGTCTTAATGACTCTTATAGATTGAGTGAAGTTTCGATTATTGATTCGGACGGTTTTGACGCGAATGAAGATACACAAGAGGTAATGGATGCTTTTCGGAGCAATACATTTAATGAAGACTTTAACTTGCCAGAGAAAAAAATTGATAGACTGAGCGCTCCGGCCGTGTTGGCAGCATGCCAAACGGTACTAGATATCATGTACTCAGGTTCGGGTGAAAAGCAAGACATCTCAGGTGAGGCACTGCAACCGTTAAGAATCAAGGTTCGTGAAAGCCTTAAGCTTATTTTTGAGGCCTCAATAAACCGGAAGCTTCTGGATGGTGAGGTGGCAGTCTTTAGAACGGCAATTGTTATATTTTTGTTGGCTACAGGAGGCTGGAGCTTTCGAGAGATCGCCGGCATTAGATATAGTGATATATCGAAGCGGAATGAACGGCGTGTTGGCGTAGCCGAATTTGCTCAAGCCGCAGCCAAATTGCCAGATGCAAGTTTAAAAAAGCCATACCCGCTTGTGAAGGGGGTTTTGGCAAAGGATGTTAGTTATGACGCTGTAGTTTTCGATACATACGACTATATGGATCAAGTTATTTCATTTTCACTTGTGGATGTTTTTTCGGCAGCTTTTAAAATATACGTATCGAGAACTGCTGATGATCGAGCAAATAAAATGATAGAGCTGCTTCGCTATGGGACTAATAATGTGATTCATATGCTGCTAATGCGTTATGGCTTCCCGCCTGAGGCTGTTGGTGAGGTCTCAGGTTATATAAAGTTCATAAATGAAAGAGAAATTATATTTAATGATGGCGTAAATGATGCTCCGGCGCATGTTAAGAGTCTCGTGAGTTGGTATTTGCCTTGAGTTAGTTGGGTGTAGTTGCTCTCCAGTTTATGAAGGTGTAGTTAAATGGCGGTTCAAGATTTAGCGTTTGTTAGAAGGAAAAGTTCAACTGGCGGCTTTGGAGTCGTCATGTCGGAGTCCTCTTGCTTATGATCTTTCACTCCCTCACTGGGTAGCTTTTTTCTCTAGGAGAAGAAGAATTTCTTAGTTTTTTACAGTGCCGACTATTTCTTAAACAGCGAGATATTTAGCAATGTGCCTGGACCATCGTGGTGATGGATTTTGCAATTATTGAAGCATTCAGGTCAATCAAGTGTGCACGGCTGCGGAAGTACTGCGCGGTCTGCTCATCGCTGCAGTAGATATAGCAACCCTTCATTCCGCGCGTCATCAAGGTTCGGTAGGTGTTCTTGATAATAAGGTCCACTAGCTCGCGCGTTTCCTCCGGTTCCGTCTTCATTCGACTTTTGTATCCTCGAATAGAACGATCATGCTTATCCCTCATCTCGGGGGCAGTCTGCACTTGCCCATTGCGTATCACCAGGTCCGGACCAATGATCACGCCGATGTAGTCAACCTCCAGTCCTTGACAGGTATGAATGCAGCCGACCTGCTCGATGGATTTCTCCGCAATGATCCATAGGCTCCCGTCTTGGTCGAGGTTCCATTTACGACGGTAGTTTTCTCCAATGACGATGTCGTAGGCAGAAGGCTGTTTCTTGCTGGTCCAAGGCCAGCAATAACCTGCCACGACTCGGGCCTTGTTATGGTCATTCTTCTTTTCGATCGCTGCGTGCAGTGCTTCGGGGCTATCGAAAACCTTAAACTCGTAAAGGCTACTGTCCAGGTGCCGGTTGGCAGTCGGGCGCACTTGCAGGACGTCGTCCAGCCAGGCCAGGTATCCATCCGAGCCATTGCAACGGAACTGGGAGCTGAGGGTGTACTCCTCAACCTGTGCTCCTTTAGCCTCAGCGAATGCTCGGATCGCATCTCGGCTGCCGATATCACTCAGGGTGACGCGTTGATCTTCGTCGATGAAGAAGATGGTGCAGGCCGAGGCGTTGATCAGTTCTTTGATCTGGTTTTCGCCGAGGTTTCCGTAAAGACCGCTCTTTTCGTTGAGGCGGTGGGCCTCATCGACCACCAAAAAGTCATTGGTATTCGCGTTGGTATCTACAAATGCCCCTGAGCCCACGAACAGATGGGAAAAGCGGCTTCGAGTAATAGAGCCAGCCAGTTTGCTTTCATACACTTTTCGCGGTGCGGCATTTTTTGATACGTACCGGCCGTTCAGGCCTTGTCCGGTGAGCTTAACTAGTAGGTTCAGCGCTACCACCGTCTTGCCTGTGCCAGGTCCGCCTTGAATGATCACAACCCTTGGTTTTTCGGCGGACGCAGCTGTACCGGCAGCTATGGCTGCTTCGAAGATCTCTTTCTGATCGTCGATCAGAATGAATTCCGGTTGAGCCTTCAGTAAGCCCTTCAGCGAATCCGCCAATGCTTTGGATGGGCGGATAGGGCTATCCATCAGCTCATGCAGTACAGTTCTATTGTCACCACTGGCGATGTGCTGTTTGATGAACGAGCGCAGGTGGCCCAGCTGATCCTTACCCTTCATGAACAGCGGGGCGCGGGTGGTGTAGTCCTCATACTGCTTGGCATCGAGCACGCCGTCGGGGACGTAGTTGTGTAAATAGGCGCAGGCTTGAACCTGAATGCCACCCGAGTGAACGGCCTCGTTGAAGCCCTCTAGCAAGCAGGCGTAAGACCAAGCCTGGTACGACGGGTGTACGGTCTCCCGAACGTTGCCGCCAAGTGCTGTGCGCACAATCGCATCTTTGTTGGTGGCCTTCGCTTGACTCCACTGTTTGAGCTCAACCAACAGAACGCTGCGCTGGCCCTGGGCATTGAAGCCGGTCAGGGTTACATCGACTCGCTTTGAGGTCTGTGGTATGTGCAATTCGATCGCTACGCCCATATCCTCGGCCAAATCAGATGCCCGCAGCACCTTGGCCATGGCGCCAAGGGAGTTCTTCCAGGCATTCATTTCTGCTGCGGCCACCAGCTTGCCGGTCGCAGTTTTGAAACTCTGCAGAATTACATCTTCGATGTCGTCGTTATCGCTGTCGTGTAGGAACTGCGATTTGGTCGCTTCGTAAACGATCAAGGTCCTTCTTCCTTACTGAAGCTGGGCAATCAGAGTTGGTCGTACTTCTTCGCTGTATTGCGGGCTTTTTCGACTGGGTACTTTTCGCCGTTAAGGCGCAGCTTGCGCTGGGCTGCGGCGTCAAGGTCCACGCCCAGTACCGAGGAAAGGCGCACCAGATACATCAGCACGTCGGCGAGCTCATCCTCGACGGCTTGCGCTGTTTCCGGGTTGCGGGCTGCGGACTTGGAGGCGTCTTCGCTGAGCCATTGGAAGACCTCAGTTAACTCACCGACTTCACCACTCAGAGCCATGACTAGGTTCTTGGGTGAATGGAACTGGGCCCAGTTGCGGTCGCTGGCGAACTGCTCAAGGGCCTGGGCCAGGCGGGTGATATCGACAAGTTGGGTTGAAGTGGTGGGGGTTGTCACGAGCGCGTCCTGTGGCGGCGGGCGAACTGTGCTGTTTTCAGCCACCGTTTCGCCTTCGTTGCAGATGCTGGACACCATACTTCCTACAGACGAAATGAGAAAGAGCGTAGGAATATTCTGGTGCGTCTGACGGCGTGGGACTAGCGCGCGTGATAGGTAAACACGCCGTTGTTAGCCGGTTGTGCGGCCTTGTGCGGCTTGATTTTGCGTAGGAAAAAGCTGAGAGTGGCGACGAAAATCACCGCAAGGATGCTTAGCCAGTGCCCCAGCTTTCCCTCCTGAAAAGCCCCGCCGCCGTACAGGCTGCAATGGATGAGTTTTCGCATCTGGGTCGGGTGGCGTTCCTCAAACGCTATGGTTTCGGTAAGTCCAGAGACTACATGGTTCGCAACCCTCGAACCGGGGAGCCATGCGACTCGAAGGCGATCGTGGGTGTTGCCTTTGGTAAGCAGTTTCCTAATCAAGGCGTGCTTAGGGCCGAGGATTTCTCTGGCGGTGAAATGACCGTGGTTCCGCTGCTCCAGGCTTTGGGTTTTGACGTTATACGGATTGGGGAGGATTGGACGGAAAATGAGGTCCAGGCCACGGTCGCTGACTATTTCGAAATGCTCCGTTTAGAAGCTGATGGCTTGGCGTTCAACAAGTCCGAGCACAACGAACTCTTGCGCAAGCAGTTGAGAGGCCGAAGCAAAGCGTCCGTAGAGCTTAAGCACCAGAACATCAGTGCTGTACTCGCAGGCATGGGCCTGCCTTTTATCCAAGGCTACAAACCGCGCGGCAACAGCCAATTATTATTGCGGAAGGCTGTTCAAGATTACGTGCGTCGACATTCGGCAGATGTGGGCAAGATTGTCGATGGGTTGGAGGAGGTGAAGACTCCGGCACAGAGGTCTTACTCGGCAGTGCTGGTCGAAGCTCCGGTTATGGAAGAGCGGCGCAAGCTGGTTGCACCGACACGTAATCGACAACGTCTACCGCGCAAGCTTGACTACGCCGCTCGGGACGAAGCGAATCGAAAACTTGGACGATTGGGCGAGGATTGGGTGATTGGTTATGAGCAGCATCGCCTGACTGAGATGGGGCATCCTGAGTTGTTCCAAAAGCTGGAGTGGATCTCGGACACGCAAGGTGATGGTGCTGGCTACGACATTCTATCGTTTGAGAGCGATGTTCACCATCGCTATATCGAGGTAAAGGCGACGAATGGAGGGATCTCATCTCCATTTATTGTGAGTCATAATGAATTGGAGTTCTCTGCAGAAGCAGGGAATCAGTTTTACCTTTATCGAGTTTTCCAGCTTGGCGGCGAGCCGAAGCTTTTTATCTTGCAAGGCGATCTATCGAGTCAGCTTTACCTAAAACCATTGGATTTTAGGGCAAGCTTCCGTGAGTATTTTCAATAATGTCCCCATTCTGACTCTCGGCTCTGAATTCTAAGGGGGAATATTGCAGGCTTATGGAAAAGATTTCAGAGTTGTTGTTCCTTAGGGTGTGGCCATTGATTTGCGCCACTGCCTCAGATGTTCGAACACTTTTAAGTTCGAACAAAACATTTATGTGTCGAATGAAAACCAGGGCTGACATCTGCCCTCGTGCTTGGCTTTTTGGGCTATTTGCCGCTGCACTACTTGGTCTACTGGGTCTGCCGTCACTGCGGTTAGCTGGAGTCAGACCGAGCCTGGAGATGGCGGTAGTGATGACCACGATCAATTGGATTTTAATAGTAATTTATGGCGCATGCTTCGGGATCGGAGCTGCTATGTTCAGGACGCGACAGCATGTGATGGTGAGCATAAACACCTTTTTCTATCTCTCGATTTGGATCGTGATATTGAAGGTGTTTGAGATCCCTGCGCTCGGCGCGCGCTTCGGTGCCTTGGCGCAAAACTGCGCGTCGCTGGATTACAGTAGTGCTGTCACGGAGGCCATTCAGAAGAGCCACCTGACACGCGTATCAGATGCGGTGGTAGGTGTAGGGTATCTCTTCTTCACGCTTCATATGGTCCGGGTTACAAAAGAGTTGCATGATTTCGGATGGATGCGGGCTGTAGCGAATACGCTCTTAGCGATGGCTCTTCTAAGCGCAGTCGTCTCCTTTGTACAAGGGCCGATCATAGCGCAGCTAGTTTGTAGCTACTCCGGAAAATACTAGCAATGTCAATGCGTATTTGATTTTTGGTGGTGGGTGCGTTTCGAGCGCCTCTAAAAACCTGATGTCTGCTGTAGTGACTATTTACGGAGTTACGCTGGGGTATTAGGTGCTGGGGGCCGCTTTGCGGCCCTTTCGCAATACAAGCCTGCTACCAGAGGGCTTTTTAGGCCTATAACCGCGCGTGCTTCAATGATTTTTCATCATGCCCAGCTCGGCATCATCCATCAGCGCCTTAGCCAATGCGCAGAGGTAATGCGAAGCCCAGATCAGCTGGGGTTTGTCTTCCATCAAGCCGTCCAGGGTCATATCCCGTGCGTAGCCCATAAGCTCCGAGGCTTGTTCGCGGGCGCTCTGGCAGGGGATGCCAGCTTCGATGCGGAACAGCGGATGGGTCTGGTTTTCCCCTTGGTAGAAGGTGGTTTTGCCGACGGTGAATTTGGTTTCTTCTGTGGTCATTGTTCTATCTCCCCGAAATCTCTAGTACCTGGTCTGGCCTCATCGCCGGCAAGCCAGCTCCCACAAATACTGCACAGGCCTCGAGATCTGTGGCGCAGTTTAGATCCATGTGGGAGCCTTGCTTGCTGGCGATAGGGGCAGCCCAGGCGACACATAAATGAAGCCTTAGTGCAAAGTCCTAGGCTCAGTGGGCATTTGCACCTGGATCAGTGCGGACTCAAGCAAAGCTCGCAGCGTCTCCAGTTCATGCATCGAGGTCATCATCAAAATCGACGCAGGCGATTTGGGCTGCAGCAGCATTGCCTGATGCACGACGGTCGCCGCGCATAGCGCGTAGTCCGTGGCTTGGATCAGGGTGTCTTCAAGGCAGAGAGTCTTGTGGGGAGGATCTGGAACGATCTTGAGCATGGTGAAGCTCCAACGTAGAAGGAGGAACTACCACGGCCATGCCGTCAAGCAATGGGGTGGTAGCTGTACGCGGGTTGACGGACCGAGACGTTGGCACTCGGCGCACCACAGGGTGCCCGCACGTACAGCCACCATAAAAGTGTGCACATGAGGACAGCGTCATCGGTCCGTCAAAACCGGTCGCTGAATTGGCAGCGACGAGCCGAGACTAAAATCCACGTTGGTCATGTGCAACGAAAAACAGGCGCAGGGAGTATCTTTGGGAAATGGCCTACAAGGAAGGGGCTAATTCTGACTTTTTTTGCCCATTCACCCTCACAGCATGCAACGCCGGCTGCTCTGTTAACGGTTTGTGGCTCTCAAAAAGCTTTCCACTCACGAATCCCTGTATCCAGTTATGTCGCGATGTCAACAAACGGCCCAGCATGGACTTTCACCACTCAAGCCTTGAAACTGACCCGCTGGCATCTGGACCAAGGCAGGTCACGGGCCAGCCCCTGACAACGGACGCCAAGTAACAGCCCATGGAATGCACCGAAGATGAATATCGAAGCTTTTGCCCCTTTCCAGCGCCTCGCCACTGACCTGTTGAAGTACCTACCGGCTGACCAGCCAGATGGCTCCCACGACCTGTCCCACATCCATCGCGTATGGGTCAACGCGCAACGGATACAGCGCGTAGAAGGCGGCGACCTGGAAGTGCTGCTTGCAGCGACTGTGCTGCATGATTGTGTCGCAGTAGAAAAGAACTCGCCCTTGCGTGGGCAGGCGTCAACGCTGTCCGCACAAAGAGCGGCGTCAATCCTGGCTGATATGGGCTGGCCCTTGCAGCGCATCGAGCAGGTGGCGCATGCAGTCAAAACCCACAGCTACTCGGCTGGCTTCGAACCACTCACCCTTGAGGCCAGGATTCTTCAGGACAGCGATCGCCTGGACGCCATAGGTGCAGTGGGTATCGCCCGGTGTTTTTACGTTTCCGGGCGAATGGGGTCGGCGCTGTACGATTTCGAGAACCCCGCGGCGTGGGGGAGGGAGTATCAGGACAAGGCGTATGCGGTCGAGCACTTTCATACCAAGCTGCTCAAGCTTGCGTCAGGGTTTAAAACTGCTGAAGGGGCTCGACTGGCTGCTGAACGCCATGCTCGGCTTGAAGCTTATCTTGCAGATTTTATGGATGAGATCGGGGCGATCGGGCCCGACAAGCCTTTCTGAATCATGGCTTCTGGGCAATCCTCGTTGCAGTAAAGGACTGCTCATAACTTGATCTGGGTTAAAGGGGCGTGGCGGGCTGGATCAATCGGCGATCTGTACCTTCAACTGAATGAAACATTTTGCTTGAGGTTGAGCGGCTGTCGATGTGCCATCATGACATTCCATGCCTTGGCTGATGCCCATGGTTCATCCCAAGCGGGCGATCCTTATGTATGAGTCGGAAAAGCAGGGGCGATTCAAGGAATAGAGGTAGAGCTGTCTAAGCTCTGGTAAATGGGTTTATTCAGCAACCAGAAATGCTACCTCGGGCATGCCATGTTCTACTGCGATTTTTCTGCTTGGGTTGGGAGATTGTTGTTCCAAGGCTTTGTTGGTGTCGCTGCCTACGCTGTAATGACAGCAGAGTTGGGCCATTTGGGTTGAGTACGGAGACTATTAATGACAGTGCATGCCCCCCTTACCCCCACTCAGGAAGATCTCTTTCATGAGGAAGTATGGCTGTTGCTACCCGAGCGCTTAGCAATCAATTGCAAGGTGCTCAATAACCCAGTTCGACAGCTTGCAAGTCCAAAGAAACGAGAGCTTTGCAGGTTGCGGCCATTTTCATTTCGTCAGATTGCCGGCTATGAGGCAACGTTATCCTCTGGCGAGATCCTGAAAATTATCAGCGCTAAGACAGCAGCCCAACTCAATGCGGACTTGGTCTTGTTGGTGCCGGGAGCTTCGGAGCCCACAGAAATCGTTTCGGCGCTCGAACGGGGTGAAGGCCGTTGGTTTGCCAACGCGTTGATCGATCTGGGTACGCTCGATACACCGACTCGGAAAGCAACACTTAAAGCAATTACGGATTCATGGGACGACGCCTTTCAACTCCGCGAAAGCCGTGCAGCTAAGGATGGCCAGGCTGCTACGCCAGGGTTACGTCGTCCCCAAATTGGAGCGCTGCATGCCTCGCTCGCCCACCTCACGCGATCAGGTTCGCCTGCGACGATTGTCATGCCAACAGGTACTGGCAAGACGGAAACTATGCTAGCGCTAAATGTTCACCAGCGTTTTGAGCGATTGTTGGTTGTGGTGCCCAATGACGCGTTACGTGAGCAAGTC
Organism: Pseudomonas asiatica; assembly: GCF_040214835.1. Classification (NCBI taxonomy): domain Bacteria; kingdom Pseudomonadati; phylum Pseudomonadota; class Gammaproteobacteria; order Pseudomonadales; family Pseudomonadaceae; genus Pseudomonas; species Pseudomonas asiatica. Next base: position 2,155,588 of record NZ_CP157874.1, read on the forward strand.
GCTGGAAAGTTTGAAACCTTTGGTGTGCTCAGGCGGCAAGAGTGCCTCAGCTCAAGAGCTGAGTACCCGGTAGTAATGCGTCTTTCCCACATTCCCACCTCGGTGGGTGAAGTGGAACTGATCTTTGGCAGCGCGAATGTGGTGGTAGCTACCATGCAGATTGCTGGTCGTGCCGAAGCTGAGATTCAGGAGTGTATGGCTGATCACGCATCTGCGCTCTTCATAGACGAGGCTCACCACATTGGAGCTCCGACCTGGGCGAGATTCCGCAGCCTCTTCGTCGACCGTGAACTGCCGTTACCAATTTTCCAGTTTACTGCCACTCCGTTTCGAGAGGATGGACGACGAGTCGATGGCGAGTTCATCTATACCTACCCGCTCAAGAAAGCGCAGGTAGAGGGCTACTTCAAGCCGATCCGCTTCGAGGCGGTTTTTGGTCTGGATCAATCCGAAGCAGATAAAGCGATTGCTGAAAAGCTTGGTGAGATGCTGCAACGTGATCTCAACCTTGGTCTAAACCATCTGGCTATGGCACGGTGTTCCACAATTGAACGCGCTAAGGAGCTTCATCAGATCTATAGCCGGCGGTTCCCACAACACAACCCTGTCCTTGTACACAGTAACCAGTCCGCACGGGAAAGGCGTGCAAGCCTTGCGGCGCTGCGTAGTTTCGACAGCCGGATTATTGTGTGTGTTGACATGCTGGGCGAGGGTTTCGACTTGCCGGAGCTCAAGATTGCCGCCTTGCATGACCCGCATAAAAGCATTGCGGTCACTATTCAGTTCGTGGGGCGGTTCACGCGACCAGACCCTAGGCTCGGCGATGCAACAGTAATCGCCAACACGGGCGTGGATGACGTCGACCGCTCGTTGGCGAAGCTCTATGCGGAGGATGCTGACTGGAATACGTTGGTTGAGGCGCTGAGTTCTGCACGGATCGAACGGCAGGTGCGGCGTGCCGAAATGTTTAGGGGTTTCACGGGGGATCTCCGTGACATTCCTTTGCAGACCTTGGAGCCCAAGATGAATGCTGTCGTCTATAGAACGACCTGCGAAGCCTGGGATCCGCTGCGAGTAGAGGATCTCTATTCACCTGACGTGTTCCGCGGCATGAAGCTCAATCAGCAGCGTCGAGTAGCTATATTCGTTACCCGTAATGAAGAGCAGGCTGGGTGGACTACAGCTCAGCAAGCTACCAATGTCATCTGGGATCTCCACATGATGCATTGGGATGAGGAGGCTGGACTCCTGTTCATTAGCAGTTCGTTGAAAGGTCCCCATGACAAGCTTGCCAAGGCTATCTGTGGCGATGTCGCGCGCCGAATCGAGGGTGAGGAAGTGTTTCGAAGTCTTCATGGCTTCAAACGGCTGATTTTGCGCAACCTGGGACTCACTCACCATCAGGGGCGCGGAGTGCGCTACTCGATGTACATGGGGGTTGATGTCGCAGACGGCCTCGACAGCACTAAGCAGTCCAGAATCAAGAATAATGTCTTCGCTACGGGTTTCTTGGAGGGTATGCCGACCATTCGTGGTTGCTCGGTGAAAGGTAAGTTCTGGTCGATTACTCCGGTCCGAGACCTTACCGATTGGGTGGATTGGTGTCAGGGAATTGGTCGTTTGGTGAACGATACCGGAATCACGACTGATGAAGTGTTCAAGAGTGCGATGCGACCTCGTTTAATCAGCGAGAGGCCTGCTGTTCCGCCCGTTGCTATTCACTGGCCTGAGTCGCTTGTGACGCAGATTGAGGACCGTATAGAAATCAGCTTTGATGGCCAAGTTGTCCCGTTCTCAGAATGTGATATCGAGCTTCTAAGTCATGAGAGGACTGGCCCGCTGCGATTCGCCGTAACCAGTGATGCCCATGTTGCCGAGTTTGAAATTGAGTTCAACGATGGGGGGGCCAGCTATCCACAGCGGGTGGGGGCGGAGGCCACGATCAAGATTGGCGGTGTTGTAAAAACGTTATCTGAGTCTTTCGGAGAGGAAGCGCCACAGATCGATTTTGGCGACGGATCGCTTCTGATCTACAGCCATCTTTACGCGCTACCTGAAGGCGTCTCTGTTGAGCCGTACCCAACCGACAAGATTGTTGACTGGGATTGGTCCACAACCAACATACGGGCTGAATCTCAAGGTATCGAGAAACGTTCCGATTCCGTCCAGCGTAGGGTCATCGAATACTTGCTCTCCGATGGTAACGTATATGACCTGGTTTTCGATGATGATGGGAAAGGGGAAGTCGCTGACGTGGTTACGGTGCGTGTCACTGACAGTCTGGTACAGGTCACCCTCTACCATTGCAAGTACTCGAGTGCCGATACACCAGGAGCCCGCCTCGGAGATCTCTACGAGGTCTGTGGACAAGCGCAGAAATCTGCTCGATGGCGTGATCGACCTAATCGCATGTTCACTCACATGCTGCAACGAGAGAAACGTCGCCTCGACAAGGGACAGAGCTCTCGCTTCGAGCTGGGAACCGCTGCATCGCTCAAGAAACTGAAGGCGAGCTGGCAAGACTATCGCTATGAGTTTGATGTTCGCATCGTGCAGCCAGGGTTATCGCGAGCGGCAGTTAACGAAGAGGGCTTGCATCTGCTGGCTGGTGTTGAAACGTATCTTTTAGAAACCCGCGCGATGAGATTGCGGGTAATTGGCAGTGCTTGATCGACCACGTGCGACTGTGACTTCAAAGGTAACGGACGACAGAGGGACCTCCCAAATCCTCCGCAGAAGGCTATGGTGGCCATCTGATTTAGGTGGACACCATCTTGGGTCTATTAAGCGGACTTTTCATGCCCCCTCATTTCTCGCCGTCGGCATTGGGGGCGCGCGGGTGGATCGAGCGCGGTTGGCCTCCAGATCAACCTCGTACTTGGTTGAAACTGCCAAAGCCAACGGCTGGGTGGGGATAGTTTATGCGCCAACTTTTTTGCCAAGGCTGATGCCCGACCGAGAGAGTTGGCCAAAACGTTTGAGCGAACCAGCATCACCGGGTCGAATTGCAAGGAGAAATGCCGTACTGCCCGCACCATGCCCCCTCAGAAAGGCGGCGCCACATACACAACCCGGTTTCGTCCATTCTGTTTGGCGTCATAAAGCCCTTTGTCAGCGCGTTCCAGTGCGTCATCCAGCGTTTCTCCCTTGGCAAACAGGGTGCACCCGATGCTCAGGGTTACGTTCAACTGACCACAGGGCAACTGCATCGGGTTGGCACCCACCTGTTCGCGAATCCGCTCAGCAATCCGGGTCAGCTCTTCGCTGTCCTTCACCTGCAAAATTGCAACAAACTCCTCACCCCCATGCCGCACCACCAAATCATCAGGGCGCAGTGCCGCGCGCAGGCGACGGGCCGTTTCGCAAAGCACCTTGTCACCACCGCCATGGCCGTACTTGTCGTTGATGGACTTGAAGTGGTCCAGGTCGGCATAAACCGCACCCAGCTGTAAGCCGTTCACCTCGGCCAATCGCCGTTCATGCGCTTCAAACGCCGACAACGCGCCGCGGTTCCACAGTTGTGTCAAAGGGTCGAGCAGGGCTTTGCGTTGTTCGCGATCCATTTCAAGCCGCAGATCGCGGTTCACCTGGGCCAAGGTACGCAGCTGCAGATACCCCTCGGCGAGCGTAGCCAGGTCCCTGAAGTTCGCTTGCTGAGCCTCGCTGAGCACGCGCGGGCGCGGGTCGAACATGCACAGCGTACCGATGGCTTTACCGTTGCCGGCGCGCAAGGGGTGGCCGGCGTAAAAGCGGATGTAGGGCGCGTTCAGCACGAGCGGGTTGTCGACGAAGCGTTCGTCGCACAGGGCGTCGGGCACCGTCAGGGTGTCCTCGCCGAGAATGGCGTAGCCGCAGAACGAAACACTGCGCGTCGTCTCGCTTGCCTCAAGGCCTATGCGGGCCTTGAACCACTGTCGGTCCTGGTCGATCAGGCTGATAAGCACAGTGTCCACATGGGCCAGGTCCTGGGTGAGCCGCACCAGGGTATCCAGGTAATGCTCGGCTGGCGTGTCGACCAGGTTCATGTCGTCGAGCGTGCGCTGGCGCAGCGCTTCGTCAGCGGGCAAGGGGCAAGCTGGCATTGTGGGTCCTCCGTTCCTTGGTTGGCTTGGTTACCTGGCGGGTGCGCGGTCTGTATCCCGTCGAAACAAGCACAGCATAGGCCATGGCGTGGTGCACGGTCGGCCGACAATTTCTTGCCGGGAGTGTGATTTCTTTCGCTCGATCTTCGTCAAGGATGCTACCCCTTAGCCGTCGTCTGGGGACTGATACAGGGCCTTCCATGCAAACGCTGTTGAACGAGATTCTCGAAGAAGTACGTCCCTTGATCGGCAAGGGCAAAGTGGCTGACTACATTCCCGCGCTGGCCGATGTGCCGGCGAACCAGTTGGGCATCGCGGTCTATGGCAACGATGGCAGCTATTACTGTGCAGGCGACGCGCTGGTGCCGTTCTCGGTGCAGAGTATTTCCAAGGTGTTCAGCCTTGTGCAGGCGATTGGGCACTCCGGGGAAGCCATTTGGCAGCGGCTTGGCCATGAGCCTTCCGGCCAGCCGTTCAACTCGCTGGTGCAGCTGGAGTTCGAGCGTGGTCGGCCGCGTAATCCTTTTATCAATGCGGGGGCGTTGGTGATCTGCGATATCAACCAGTCGCGCTTCGCTGCACCCACGTTGTCGATGCGCGACTTCGTGCGGCGGCTATCGGGCAATCCCCATATCGCGATCGATGCCCGCGTTGCCGACTCGGAGTATCAGTTCCGCGCGCGCAACGCGGCCATGGCTTACCTGATGCAGTCGTTCGGCAACTTCCATAACGAGGTGGAGACGGTACTGCGCAGCTATTTCAGCTATTGCGCGCTGCAGATGAATTGCCTGGACCTGGCCCGGGCGTTCTGTTTCCTGGCCAATGATGGGTTCTGCAAGCACAGCGGTGAGCAGATTCTGACCCGGCGCCAGACCCAGCAGGTGAACTCGATCATGGCCACCAGCGGGTTGTATGACGAAGCAGGGAATTTCGCCTATCGGGTGGGATTGCCGGGCAAGAGTGGTGTAGGGGGTGGCATTGTGGCGATCGTGCCGGGGCAATTCACCGTGTGCGTGTGGTCGCCGGAATTGAATGCGGCGGGTAACTCCCTGGCCGGGATGGCGGCGCTCGAACTGCTCAGTTCGCGGATCGGCTGGTCGGTGTTCTGATCGGCGGGCCCGGTGGCTGAGGTAGGCCCGGTCGATACCTCAGCTCGTCGGGTCTTGCCCCAGTACCTTGGCAAGGGCCACGCGGGCATCTTCAAGCTGTACCAGTGAAGCATGCCGCGCGCCCAGCGCGTCACCGTTCTGGATAGCGGTCAGAATCGCCTTGTGGCGGGGTAGGGCGAGTTCGTCGAAATTCGCCCGCTGGTTGGAGTAGCGCACCGACTCGCGCAGCGCCATCGACAGCATGTTGCACAGGTAGGCCAGCAGGTCGTTGTGGGTGGCGTCGGCGATACGGGCGTGGAAGTCCAGGTCCGGTTGCAGGCGCTCTTCATGGTTGCGGGCGGCTTCCATGCGTTGGTAGGCCTCGGCGATCGAATCGACGTCGTTGGCGCTGGCGTTGGTGGCGGCCAGTGCGGCGGCGGCGGGTTCGATGACCCAGCGTACGCTGCTCAGCATGTTGAAGAATTCCTGCTGTGGCGTGGCCTGCATCAGCCAGTGCAGCACGTCCGGGTCGAGCATGTGCCAGTCATGGCGGGGCCGAACCAGGGTACCCACCCGCGGGCGGGCCTCGATCAGGCCCTTGGCGGTAAGGGCGCGCATCGCCTCGCGGAACACCGGCCGGCTGATCGCGTAGGCTTCGCACAGGCTGGCCTCGGAAGGCAGCTTTTGCCCGGGTGCGAGTTGGCCGGATACGATCTGTACGCCAAGGTCCTGGACCAGGGTGGCGTGCATGCTCTTGCGCGTGGTGGGTTGGCGGTAGTTCATGTGGGGCGGGGCGGATCCTTCGGGCGGGGGCAGCATCATAGCATTAGCGCGTCGACGCGGTGCATGGCACCGGCTGCGCCGGTGTTCGCGGCCACGGCCGCTCCCACAGGTACCGCGTGAGCCTGAAGCCTGCGCCGTCCCTGTGGGAGCGGGTTCACCCGCGAAGCAGGCGACGCGGTGGATGGCACCGGCTGCGCCGGTGTTCGCGGCTGAAGCCGCTCCTACAGGTACAGCGCGAGCCCGAAGCCTGCGGCGTCCCTGTGGGAGCGGGCGCGCCCGCGAAGCAGGCGACGCGGTGGATGGCACCGGCTGCGCCGGTGTTCGCGGCCACGGCCGCTCCCACAGGTACCGCGTGAGCCTGAAGCCTGCGCCGTCCCTGTGGGAGCGGGTTCACCCGCGAAGCAGGCGACGCGGTGGATGGCACCGGCTACGCCGGTGTTCGCGGCTGAAGCCGCTCCTACAGGTACAGCGCGAGCCCGAAGCCTGCGCCGGACCTGTGGGAGCGGGCGCGCCCGCGAAGCAGGCGACGCGGAGGATGGCACCGGCTTTGCTGGCGATGGGCTGCGCAGCAGCCCCGATGACGCTAAACGACAGGCTTCAGGCCTTAGTGCGAGTGCTTGGGCACCGCCGCCCCGCGGCATCCGACCAGGAAGTCGAAGTCGCAACCCTCATCGGCCTGCATGACGTGGTCCAGGTACAGCCTGGCGTAACCACCGCTGATCAACTGCGGCGGGGCTTGCAGGTCGGCCAGGCGGCCGGCCAGTTCCTCGTCGGAAATGTCCAGGTGCAGCCGGCCTTCCCTGCAATCCAGCTCGATCCAGTCGCCTTCGCGCACGGCAGCCAACGGCCCGCCAGCTGCAGCTTCCGGCGCCACGTGCAGCACCACGGTGCCGTAGGCGGTGCCGCTCATGCGGGCATCGGAAATACGCACCATGTCGGTCACGCCCTGGGCCAGCAGCTTGGCCGGCAGGCCCATGTTGCCGACCTCGGCCATGCCCGGGTAGCCCTTGGGCCCGCAGTGCTTCATCACCAGCACGGAACTGGCATCCACGTCCAGCTCGGGGTCGTTGATGCGTGCCTTGTAGTCGTCGAAGTTCTCGAACACCACGGCGCGGCCACGATGCTGCATCAGCGCCGGGGTGGCGGCCGAGGGCTTGAGCACGGCGCCCTTGGGCGCCAGGTTGCCGCGCAGGATGCAGATGCCGCCGTCGGCCACCAGCGGCTTGTCGATCGGGCGGATCACCTCTTCGTCATACAGCGGTGCGGCCTGGCAGTTGTCCCACAGGCTCTTGCCGTTGGCCGTCAGCGCGGCAGGGTTGGGCAGCAGACCGTGTTCGCCCAGGCGGCGGATGACCGCAGGCAGGCCGCCGGCGTAGTAGAACTCTTCCATCAGAAAACGGCCCGAAGGCTGCAGGTCGACCAGGGTTGGCGTACCGCGGCCGATGCGGGTCCAGTCTTCCAGCTGCAGGTCCACGCCGATGCGTCCGGCAATGGCCTTCAGGTGAATCACCGCGTTGGTCGAGCCACCGATGGCGGCGTTGACGCGGATGGCGTTCTCGAAGGCTTCGCGGGTGAGGATTTTCGACAGGCGCAGGTCTTCGCGCACCATGTCGACAATGCGCATGCCCGACAGGTGGGCCAGCACGTAACGGCGTGCATCCACCGCCGGGATGGCGGCGTTGTGCGGCAGCGAGGTGCCCAGCGCTTCGGCCATGCAGGCCATGGTCGAGGCGGTGCCCATGGTGTTGCAGGTGCCTGCCGAGCGCGACATGCCGGCCTCGGCCGAGAGGAACTCGTTGAGGTCGATCTGGCCGGCCTTGTAGGCCTCGTGCATCTGCCAGACGATGGTGCCGGCGCCAATGTCCTTGCCTTTGTGCTTGCCGTTCAGCATCGGCCCGCCGGTAACCACGATCGCCGGCACGTCACAGCTCGCCGCGCCCATCAGCAGCGCCGGGGTGGTCTTGTCGCAGCCGGTCAGCAGCACCACGGCGTCCACCGGGTTGCCACGGATCGCTTCCTCCACATCCATGCTCGCCAGGTTGCGGGTGAGCATGGCCGTGGGGCGCAGGTTGGACTCGCCACTGGAGAACACCGGGAACTCCACCGGGAAGCCGCCAGCCTCCAGCACGCCCTTCTTGACGTGTTCGGCAATCTTGCGGAAGTGCGCATTGCACGGGGTCAGCTCCGACCAGGTGTTGCAGATGCCGATGATCGGCTTGCCCTGGAATTCGTGGTCCGGAATACCCTGGTTCTTCATCCAGCTGCGGTACATGAAACCGTTCTTGTCGGCGGTGCCGAACCATTGGGCGGAGCGCAGTGGGCGTTTGTTATCAGACATGGGAACACCTAATTAGTATTACTATTTTTCGTTGTGCGATCGACTGTACTAATAAAAATGGTCTCTGTGAAGGCTTGTTGGCTCAATTAGTAATACTATAAGATCATTCACCCAGGTCAGAGGTCTGCCAAAAAGTCCCCGGCCAGGTGCTGTACCCATTACAAGAACAATTGGAGACATCGCCATGATTCAGGAGCAGCGGTTAGTCCGCCTGATCACACTGAAACTCATCCCTTTTCTGGTACTGCTTTACCTGGTGGCCTATGTCGACCGTTCCGCGGTGGGCTTCGCCAAGCTGCACATGGGCGCCGACATCGGCCTGGGTGACGCGGCCTACGGCCTTGGTGCCGGGCTCTTCTTCATTGGTTACTTCCTGTTCGAGGTGCCGAGCAACCTGTTGCTCGACCGCTTTGGCGCGCGCCGCTGGTTCGCCCGCATCCTGGTCACCTGGGGCGCGATCACCGTCGGCATGGCCTTCGTTACCGGGCCCAACGGTTTCTACGTGATGCGCTTTCTGCTGGGGGCGGCCGAGGCGGGCTTCTTCCCGGGCGTGCTGTACTACATCACCCAGTGGTACCCGGTGCGCCATCGCGGCAAGATCCTCGGCTTCTTCATCCTCTCCCAGCCGCTGGCGATGCTGATCACCGGGCCGCTCTCGGGCGCGCTGCTGGGGCTCGATGGCATCTACGGCCTGCATGGCTGGCAATGGCTGTTCATCTGCATCGGTACCCCCGCGGTGCTGCTGGCCTGGCCGACCCTGCGCCTGCTGCCGGACAGCCCGGCCAAGGTGCGCTGGCTCAGCGACGAACAGCGCAGCTGGCTGCAGGAACAGCTGGCCAACGACCTGCGCGAGTTCGGCCAGACCCGCCATGGCAATCCGTTGCATGCCCTGAAGGACAGCCGGGTGCTGTTGCTGGCGCTGTTCTACCTGCCGGTGACCCTGAGCATTTACGGCCTGGGTCTTTGGCTGCCCACGCTGATCCACCAGTTTGGCGGCAGTGACCTGGTCACCGGTTTCGTTTCGGCCGTGCCTTACCTGTTCGGCATCATCGGCCTGCTGATCGTGCCGCGCAGCTCCGACCGCCTGAACGACCGCTATGGCCACCTCGGCCTGCTGTATGCCCTGGGTGCGATCGGCCTGTTCTTCAGTGCCTGGCTTAGCGTGCCGGTCATGCAGCTGGCAGCGCTGTGCCTGGTGGCATTCGCGTTGTTCTCCTGCACCGCCATCTTCTGGACCTTGCCGGGCCGGTTCTTCTCCGGGGCCAGCGCTGCAGCCGGCATCGCCTTGATCAACTCGATCGGCAACCTCGGCGGCTACCTGGGCCCGTTCGGTATCGGCGCGCTCAAGGAGCACACCGGGCAACTTTCGTCGGGGCTGTATTTCCTGGCCGTGGTGATGCTGTTCGGGCTGTTGCTCACCGGGGTTGTCTACAACCGCCTGGAGCGCCGCCAGCGCCTGGCTTCCTCGCGGGCAGCCGAAGCCTCCCGCTAATTTTCGCAACCGAGAAGCGAGCACAAACATGCGATTGATCCAATTTGAAACCGCCACCGGCGAGCGCTGCGTGGGCGTGGTGGAAGGCGATTACGCCCTGCAGGTGCAGGGCGCAGCCAGCACCCGCGAGCTGGCCCTGCAAGCCATTGCCGCCGGCCGTGACCTGGCCGCTGAAGTGCAGGCTGCCGGCCTGGGCGAGCGCCACGACTACCTGGCCATGCTGGCCGAAGGCCGCGTGTTGCCGCCACTGGACCACTCGGACCCGGCGCACTGCCTGGTCACCGGCACCGGGCTGACCCACCTGGGCAGCGCCGCAACCCGCGACAAGATGCATCAGCAGCAGGCCGAAGGCGCGGTGACCGACAGCATGCGCATGTTCCAGTGGGGCCTTGATGGCGGTCGGCCGCCGGCAGGCGAGGAGGGCGCGCAGCCGGAGTGGTTCTACAAGGGCGACGGTGGCATCGTCGTGCGCCCTGGCGCCGACCTGCCGCTGCCGGCGTTCGCCGAGGATGCCGGCGAGGAGCCAGAGCTGGTCGGGCTGTACCTGATCGGTGCCGACGGCACGCCTTACCGCCTTGGCTATGCGTTGGGCAACGAGTTTTCCGACCATGTGATGGAGCGGCGCAACTACCTGTACCTGGCCCATTCCAAACTGCGCGCCTGCAGCTTCGGCCCAGAGCTGCGCCTGGGTGCGCTGCCGGCCCACCTGGAAGGCACCAGCCGCATCCTGCGCGACGGCCAGGAGCTGTGGCGCAAGCCGTTCCTCTCGGGCGAGCAGAACATGTGCCACAGCTTCGAGAACCTTGAATTCCACCACTTCAAGTACACCCAGTTCCTGCGCCCCGGTGATATCCACGTGCATTACTTCGGCACCGCCACGCTGTCGTTCGCCGACGGCATCCAGGCGCGCCCGGGCGACACCTTCGAAGTCAGCCTCGACGCGTTCGGCCAGCCGCTGCGCAACGGCATTGCCGCCGCGCCCGGGCAGGTTCGCCCCGGGGTGGTGAAAAGCCTTTGAGCCCGCTGCCAGCCAGTTGCTGAATCGGGGCCGCTCTGCGCCCCTTCGCGGGCTCGCCCGCTCCCACAAATACGGCGCAAGCTCCCAGAACTGCGCGGTCCCTGTGGGAGCTGGCTTGCCTGCGATGGGCTGCGCAGCAGCCCCCTTTCCGCTAACTGCCTGACACGAGCATCTGAACCTTCTTTCTCATTACAGGATTCAACCATGACCGGAAGCAATTTCATTGGCGGCCAGCGCAGCGCCACCGGCAGCGTGCGCCTGCAAAGCCTCGATGCGCGTACCGGCGAAGCCTTGCCGCAGGCCTTTGCCCAAGCCACCCCGGAAGAAGTGGACGCCGCCGCCCAGGCTGCCGAAGCGGCCTTCGCCGAATACAACGCCCTGGCCCCGCAGCGCCGTGCGCAGTTCCTCGATGCCATTGCCGACCAGCTGGATGCGCTGGACGACACCTTTGTCGCCACCGTGTGCCGCGAAACCGCACTGCCGGCCGGGCGCATCCAGGGCGAACGCGCGCGCACCAGCAACCAGATGCGCCTGTTCGCCTCGGTGCTTCGTCGTGGCGACTACCTGGGTGCGCGCATCGACCGCGCCCAACCCCAGCGTCAGCCGCTGCCGCGCCCTGATCTGCGCCAGTACCGCACCGGCGTCGGCCCGGTAGCCGTGTTCGGCGCCAGCAACTTCCCGCTGGCCTTCTCCACCGCAGGGGGGGATACCGCCGCGGCGCTGGCCGCCGGTTGCCCGGTGGTGGTGAAGGCGCACAGCGGCCACATGGCTACTGCCGAACGGGTGGCTGAGGCCATCGAGCGGGCGGTGGTGGCCACCGGCATGCCCGCGGGCGTGTTCAACATGATCTACGGTGCCGGTGTCGGCGAAGCGCTGGTGCGCCACCCGGCGATCCAGGCCGTGGGCTTCACCGGTTCGCTCAAGGGCGGCCGTGCGCTGTGCGAGCTGGCTGCAGCGCGCCCGCAGCCGATTCCGGTGTTCGCCGAAATGAGCAGCATCAACCCGGTGCTGGTCTTGCCTGAGGCCTTGCAGGCCAGGGGCGAGCAGGTAGCCAGGGAGCTGGCCGGTTCGGTGGTGCTGGGCTGCGGGCAGTTCTGCACCAACCCCGGGCTGGTCATCGGAATTGCCGGCGAGGCGTTCAGCAACTTCCTGGCGGCCCTTGGTGCGCAGCTGGCCGACCAGCCCGGGCAGACCATGCTCAATGTCGGTACATTGCGCAGCTATGCCCAGGGCGTGCAACGCCTGCACCAGCACCCGGGCGTGCGTCATCTGGCCGGCGCCGACCAGGCTGGCGACCAGGCGCAGGCGCAGCTGTTCCAGGCGGATGTGAGCCTGCTGCTTGACGGTGATGCGTTGCTTCAGGAGGAGGTGTTCGGGCCGGCCACGGTGGCCGTGGCGGTGGCCGACGAAGCCGAACTGCGCCGCGCGCTGCAAGCCTTGCACGGGCAGCTGACGGCAACGCTGATTGCCGAGCCGCAAGACCTGCAGCGCTTCGCCGCTCTGGTGCCGCTGCTGCAGCGCAAGGCCGGGCGCCTGCTGGTCAATGGTTACCCGACCGGTGTCGAAGTGTGCGATGCCATGGTGCATGGCGGGCCATACCCGGCCACGTCCGATGCCCGTGGGACCTCGGTCGGCACCTTGGCCATCGACCGCTTCCTGCGGCCGGTGTGCTACCAGGACTACCCGGATGCGCTGCTGCCCGACGCCCTGAAAAACGCCAACCCGCTGGGCCTGCAACGCCTGGTCGACGGCCAGCACAGCCGCGAGGCGCTGGCCTGACGCCAAGGGCTTCGGCGTGGTACCGCTGGACCCCGCCCGGGTAGGCCCGGGCGGGGTGTCAGATATGCGGCCAGAACGCCAGCAGCAGACCACCAGCGATAAGCAGGGCGCCACTGTAGCGGCGCCAGGCCGCGCCCAACCGCAACACTTTCTCCGCCAGAACCAGCATCGCCAGCGCGGCCATGCCCCACAGGCTCATGGCGCCAACCACCAGCAGCACCAGCATCAGCGCCCAGCAGCAACCGATGCAGTACAGGCCATGCTGCAACCCCAGCCTCCAGGCGCCGCCAAGGCCCGGGCGTACATGGTGCTGAAGAAAGAACAGCGGGCTCTGGCAATGCTCCAGGCAAGCGGCCTTGCCCTGGCTCATCTGGTAGCCGCCGGCCAGCAGAAGCAGTAGCGCACCCATGAGCGGTGGCAGGCGCAGGGTCATGGGATCGAGCCAGCCAAGCCATTCGCCAAGGGCCTGCAGCAGGGTCATCAGCAGGGCGAAGCCACACCAGAGCAGCGCATAGGCCGCGCAGAACAGCAGCAGCTTGAATGGGCCGGTGCTGTCGCGCAGCAGGCAGCGTCGGTAAAGCAGGAACACCGGCAGGGCGGCCGGCAGCATCATTGCCTGCATCATCGCCAACCACATCAGCAGGGTCAGCGCGCCCTGGCGCGACCACCAGGCGGTGGGTGGCATCTGCATCTCGCCCATCGCCGCCATGGTCGTTGCCTGCTCGACGTGCCACCACCAACCCAGCGCGCTGATCATCAGCACCAGCGCGCCGGTCAGCAGCGCGCCCGGGGCTGGCCAGCGACTAGCCGCGGATGATGCCATTTGGCCCCATATCCAGGTCGTAGAGCATGGCGTTGCGCCCGGCATAGTCCAGCTTCACCGCCCCGGAGCAGTTGAAGGTGGCGCTGGCGCAGTCCGTCTCGCCGAACTCGAAGCCCTCTGGCAGCACCAGCCTGGCCCGGTGCACCGATCCGTCCACGGGGTTGCGGATCGGCTCGGCCCGGCCATCCAGCACCCCGGGCACGTGGATGCTGGCGGTCAGTGCGGCGCGGTCGGTGTGCACCTCAACCGGCACGAACTGCGGTGCGTGCATGGTCTGCACCGTGCTGGCAAAAATGGCGAAGAAGGCCGTGGGTTCCTGCTCCTGGCCGCTGAGAATGGTCAGCAATGCCTGGCGCTGGGCATCACTGGCGCGTTCATCGATAAAGGCCTGGCATTGCCCACCGCCCTCGTGGATGGGCCCAGGCCAGGCGAAGGTGCAGGCCACATTCAAGCCGGCCAGCGACACCTCGTCGAAGTACCCCTCCTCGATGTGATAGCCCACTGCCGCTTCGCAAGTGCCATGGGTGGGCAAGGCATTGAACTGGCAGGGGCAGCCATAATCGCAGTTGCAAAGGTCGACCCCTGCGCCGCGCAATCGCCAATCGACATAGGCCATGATCCTATCCTCGCAAACAAGTGCCACTTGTTAGTTTAGTTCCGGATCATGCCGCCATATTTAGATAGATTCGGCATCTGTCACGGGCCGTATAAAACCACTGCTTCAAAGCATCGGCCTTCTCAGTCAGATGGGGCAGTGCGGGATTCACGGTCAATATCCTCCGGCCAATGAACCTTGGGTGCCAGGCAATGCATGTGGCTCAGGCCATCGTCATCGTTCCAGTCACGGGGTGGGTGTACGAACGCTGGCAGGGCTTCTGGGCCTTGCTGCATGAATAGCCGGGCGATAGCCCAGTAGGCTTCGCCTTGGTACAGGTCATAGGTGAAGAACACACGGTCGATAACTTCGTTGGTTTCCGGGTTGCGGACCGACAGCATGACGTTTTCGATCAGGCCACCGTGGCCGGGGGCGTAGACTCGGTAGACTTCGGCGGTTACATCGTCCCAGTTGTAGGCGACCGGTTTGACGCCCCAGCGTTTACGACTGAAGATGAATATGCGGTCATATCGAAACTCATAAATATATATTTTTTGGCGTAGTCGATTGAAGCGAATTGGCTCGTCTCTAGGCGTAACCAGATCAAGTCTGATATAGGGAATCAAAACCCACAGCATGACCGGAGGAAAAATTATTGATATGTTTATTAACCAATCGCGCTGCCAACCGTCATGTAAAAGACCCCAGTAGAAGCAAAGCGTCAATCCTAGAATAAAAATCAAGCCCGGAGCCCCAACTAAAAATATGACGCCTCGAAGGATGGTGCTGCTCCGTGGTAACTCGAGATATACATCATCGAAATAATTGGGTGCCGGCTTGACACTCGCCCATACGCTCCGCCATTTTGGCACTTCATCCACCTTGGGAAGGTCATGACTCCAGCCTAAAGCACGTTCGCACAAAACTTCATCATCACGTTTCACTCGTTAATCTTCTTTGCACAAACCCCAATGTACCCACTTGGCATCTAGGCAGAGCGTGTAGCAGCAGGGTGCTTACCGTGCCCTCAGCACCTCGCGCTAAGGTTTTAGACGACTTCATCTGTTGTCGGTGCGCTGCGAGACTCCAAGTCGATTTTCGCTGGCCATCGGACCCTGGGGGCGAGGTATTGCATAGGGTTCAGACCATTGCCAATCTTCTGACCCTGAAAAGGGCGTAGAGAGTCAGGAAGAGCGTCATAGCCACTTTGCATGTACAAACGTGCCAGTGCCCAATACTGCTTGCCTTGCTCTATGTCGTCACACAGGAACAGGCGGTCGATGACTTCCTCGGTGTCTGTTTTACGAACCGATATCATTACATTTTCAATGAGGCCGCCGTAGCCCATTGGGGCGTATACCCTGTAGACCTCGGCAGTTAGGTCGGCCCAGTCATAGGCCACGGGTTTTACCCCCCAACCCTTGCTGCCGAAGGGGTGTAGGCGATCAAACCTGTACTCGTAAAAATAGACTTTTTGGCGTGCTCTATTGAAGCGTATGGGTTCATCGCGAGGAAGTCGTAGGTCTATACGAAACAATGGAAAAAAGGCCCAGGTTGAAAGAGTTACAATCATGATGCCTATGGTCGTAATTTCAATTCCCGATTGCCAGTCGTCAAGGAGGGAAGTGATGATGTCTGGCACGATAAACACCATGGTGTAAATTAAAATAATCAAGCCTCCGAAAAAAGATATCCCCCGCACACTGACCGACGACCGTGGGATCTCGATAAATATATGTCCAGCCCGATTGATCTTTAAATTAGATGCCAAACACACCTCGCGCTGCGCGGGTGCAATATCATGCGGAGGAAGATCATACTTCCAGCCCACCCCTCGGGTAGGTAGCATCTTTCTCTTTCCTTTCATGCATTCAGTTCCGTGGAAACAGTGATGGGTAGGACGATGATGGCCTGGCTGATGATGGCAAGCAGAGCGGGGAGCAGCCTGCCGCAGGGCCTGACTGGGCAGTGGCCACGCGGGAAGAGTGAGGCTGCCGCAACCCAGGGCAGCCTATACCTTCTAGACTTGGGGTTCATCGGCCCTCTCAGTCAGATGGGGCAGTACGGGACTCACGGTCAATGTCCTCCGGCCAATGAACCTTTGGTGCCAGGCAATGCATGTGGCTCAGGCCATCGTCATCGTTCCAGTCACGGGGTGGGTGTACGAACTTCGGCAGGGCTTCGGGGCCTTGCTGCATGAATAGTCGGGCGATGGCCCAGTAGGCTTCGCCTTTGTAGAGGTCATAGGTGAAGAACACACGGTCGATGACTTCGTTGGTTTCCGGGTTGCGGACCGACAGCATGACGTTTTCGATCAGCCCACCGTGGCCGGGGGCGTAGACTCGGTAGACTTCGGCGGTTACGTCGTCCCAGTTGTAGGCGACCGGTTTGACGCCCCATCGCTTGCGACTGAAGATGAAGATACGGTCATATCGAAACTCATAAATATATATTTTTTGGCGTAGTCGATTGAAGCGAATTGGCTCGTCTCTAGGGGCAACCAGATCAAGCCTCACATAGGCAGTCAAAGCCCATAATGCTACCGGAAGAAGAGCTATTGATATGTTTGTAAGCCAGTCGCGCGGCCAACTGCCATGCAAAAGGCTCCAGTATAAGTAAAGCGTAATTCCTAAAGCGAATAGCAAACCCGGAACCCCAATCAAAAATATAACACCTCGAAGGATGGTGCTGCTCCGCGGTAACTCGAGATATACATCATCGAAATAGTTTGGCGACGGCTTGACACTCGTCCACACTTCCCGCCACTTTGGAACTTCATGCACCGTGGGAAGGTCATGGCTCCAGCCTAAAGCGCGCTCGCACAAAACTTTATCATCACGCTTCACTCGCTAATCTCCCTGGCACAAATCTCAATGTACCCACTTGGTAGGCTCCGATCCGGCCAGTACATGACCAACAGCGTAGCTGCCTCAATTGTGTGTTTTCCTATAGTCGCCATGAGCGCTATCGAGCCCGAAATCTCTAACTGGCTGAGTTCAGTAGAATAAGGTTTTCGCTTCTCGCTAATTGAATAATTGCAGTCGTGGTCTGGTATTCGTGGAGGCGCGAAGCTCGAAAATGAAGAGGACGGCGAGAGAAATTCTTCAGAGCTCGCAAAAAAAATTGCCCGAAGCAATAGTTTCCCCGCCAATGTAATCAGGGTGATTACCGTCATCGTGACGATGCGCAATCAATTTCCAGCGATATCCCGAAGAACGCTCGTCGTACATAGGCAAAGCGATCAAGAATTTCAGTTCCTTAATTATTTCCGTGCTTGTCAAGCCACCGATTTTCGGAAGCCCTGGATCAGTTGCCAAGCGCGACTCAAAATTCAACTTCGCCTGAACGCCTAGCGTGGCAGCATTGAGTTCGGCAAAAGCGATATCCGCTTGTTCTGGAACATTCCAATGAATGGTCGGCTTTTCGTCTGCTTTTCCAAAGCAGCACCGCCTTACCCAGCGCTCCAGATCAGTTGATTCATTTTCCTGAGCGCGTTTGCTTAGTTGATAAGCAGCAAGCGTGAAGGCGATCGCCAATCCCAGCGGGCCGAAAACCAAGGGATAGAGTACTGCGAATCCGAAAGCGACAGTGCCAAGAACATACAAACCGGCCGAAATTAGATGTCGCTGGTATGCGGCATCATCACCCGCAGCGGCAGCTCGCCTGGTCGCATTGATTGCTTGAGCCGCATCAAAGACCCCTGCAACCGCACTCACCAAAGCACCAAGCCTTATCAAGGCCCCCCCACTGGCTGCAACACCCTTTGCCCACCCCAAATTCAGTGGACCAGCACTTGATCTCAAAATGAGCCCAACCAGTTCGATTTGCCCTCCCAACAGGCCCAACTGCGATCCTTGCAACGCCAACTTGGCCTCATGCGCCTTCGGCCCAATCTCTGTCTCCGCCTTTTCCTGATTCCTGCCCAGGCTGTCCTGCTGCAGATACAACCCGCCTATCGCCAGCAGAACCTCCCAACTGCCAGCAATCCCGCGCAACCCGGAAAAACCGGTTTTTACCAATCGGGCCGACTGCTGCGTCGTGATCTTCATCCCCTGCAACAACCTGCGCGCATCGGTTTCCAACGTCCCCGCTGCCACCGAGATATCCACCAAGGCAAGCTGCGCCGCGCTGCTCGCCTGGGTCACGTCCATGCTGGCCTCCTTGAACAACCGGCCATGCACTTCCTCGGCCTTGCCCTCGACCCACACCGTCACGCTGATCATCGAATTGGTGAACCGTGGATCGAGCACGGCCAGGCTCATCAGCCCGTGCTGGATGATCGGCCGCACCTTGCGCATGGCCTTCATCGAACCAAACTCGAAGTCATCGATATTGCGGCGCATCCGGTCCCGCGCCTCGGCGATCGACGCGTTGGCCTTGTGCTGCAACTCCCGGAGGTGGGCGCTCTGCAAGGCGTAGTACTCGCCCAGCTTCATCTTCACTTCCAGCTCGATCAGGTGGACGCCGTTGTAGAGAAACTGCGTGGCGCTGTTCAGATGCCGCACGGCCTTCTGAATGCCAGGTGACAGACATGGCGCCAGCCGCTGACTGGCCGCATTGAGCGCGCCCTGCGTTTCAGCAATGGCCTGCTTGAGGGTATTGCGCATGCGCAGGCCGGCGTCATCGCTGGCGATGATCTTGCTCAGCATGCCGTAGAGCTTGTCGCTGTCGTTCCAGTTGATCGCTTCTGTGGCGGAGAAACTGGGCAGCAGCCCGGCCAGCAGAGAGCGATCCCGCATCAACAAGGCGCGGTAGGGCGGGCTGTCCGGGTCCTGCAGCCATTTCAACCAGAGCAGTTCGCTGGTGCCGGAAGCGGGAATATGCGGTTCAAGGCGGGGGACGACAGCTTCCGTAACGCCACCGCCCAGGCACAGGGCCATGGTCTTGGCGTAGGCCACCCCGGACTCACGATCGTTACCGTCGTAGTCGTACGCCTCGGCCACCTTGAACATGGGCGTATCGAACAAGGCAACGTACGCCCTTGTGTCCTTGTCGATGTAACGCTGAAACTCGCGCTCCTGCTGCTCGTATTCAGCCTGGAACGCGGCCCGCTGCGGTTCGTGGTAGCGCTCTTCAAGCCGCTCGTCACTCTCCTGCTGCGCACGCTCGACCAATAGCTGCCGCTCGACAGCCGGGTCGGTGAACACCGGCGGCCCATCGCCCGTCATCGGTTCCAGCGACGGCACCTTCTGCGCCGCCCATTCCCTGTGCGTGGCACGAATGATCTGCAGGATCTGCGAGGTCTGCAGCTGATAGGCGCGCATCGGGTCTTCACGCCAGGCCTGACGCTTCAGTACCCAGTTCAGGCGCTGATGGTTGTACTCCTGAATCAGCCCGACAGTGTCGTCGAGCACCACCGCCAGCACGCCGTTTTCCAGCTTGTGCCGGTTGATCGCATTGACCAGATACCCTCGCAGGGCGAACCGGCGCAACCAGCGGCTGTGGAAGCCATGCGCACTGTCGAAGGGGGCACAGCCATGCTGGGCGTACTCGAACACCTGCTGGTCGACCCCAAGCTTATCGGGCGTCATGGCGATGCCCAGCAGTTCGGGATTGTTGCGGGCCTGGATCAGGTCCAGGCCCTCGAAGCGATGCGCAGGCGACGCGCCGCTCTTGTAGGCGTTCAGCACGCTCACCGGCCAGGCGTCACTGGAGAAGGCCAGCCAGGCGCTGGTGTACCTGCCGGTATCGAGGTTGAGAAAGGCCGAAGGAATGTCGTGATCTGCGTTCACGCATTTTTCGGGCAGCGGCGAAGGCGGGCCATCTGGCGGCTCGTAAGGGTTGAAGCGGCGCAGATGACCTTGCTCGCTGACGGCATAGGCATGCCAGACCTGCTGGTCGAGCAGCACATACAGGAAGCCCCTGCGCAAGGTGCGCAAGCCGATCTTTGTCGAGATATGCCGGTTATCCGCCACGGTGGAGACACACTCGGGGCGGGTATCGGGCACCAGGGCGCGACGCAGCGGTAGGATCGGCAGGCCCTGGCGCTCGCAGAACATGCACTGGTCGTGCGGCAGCCCGGCTTCGGCGATCGCGAGGGCAATACGTTGGCTGATGGTCATGAGCGATCCTCGTGTTGGACAGGTCCTTGTCGACCTCTGAACACTAACGGGGAATCGCTTTCCAGAGAGGCATTGGGCTTCCTAAAAGCTTGTAGGAAACGTCTCTGAATAATGGTTTAGCTCTATATGGGGCCATGATCGGTACCCCGGCCTTTTGCGCCACCTGTCGAACCCAAGGCACTGCTGCTGGCCGTTTTCCGTCCGATCTGTATGCGCGATCAATGCGCAAACCCAGGAGAACTTCCATGGCAAACGATCAGAATGACCCCGGCCTCGAGCAAACCGAATCCCAGCCCGGCAGCGGTGACGGAGAGATCCCGCTACCTTCGGATGACGAAGGCCCGATCGAGGAGGAGATGGAGGACGTGCAGGCCAACAATTCGGTTTCTGCCGAGCACCCGCAGCCTCGCTGACGGAATTGCCCGGAACGAATGCGGTTCACACCTTTTCTTGCGAGGTATGCAGCGATGAGCCCCGATCCGAATGCACAAGGCGGCACGAACCTGGACATGCCCACTTCACCTGACCTGGCCGTTGACCCCGACCGCCCGACCATACCCGACCCTGACGACGACCCGCTCATGAACGAAGAAGAGGGTGGTGATTGGCAGGAGGAAGACAGCTTGGCTGATGACGGCAGGCAGAGCGTGGAGCAGCCTGCGGTAGACCTGGATCAGCGCAGGGAGTGACCATTGATAGGGCGGGGCCCTGTGGGAGCGGGTTTACCCGCGAAGAATCCGACACAGTGCATGGCACCGGCTGCGCCGGTGTTCGCGGGTGAACCCGCTCCCACAGGTACTGCGGCTGCCTTGAAGGTTGTGGTAATCCTGTAGGAGCGGGCATGCCCGCGAAGAATCCAACGCGGTGCATGGCACCGGCTACGCCGGTGTTCGCGGGTGAACCCGCTCCCACAGGTACTGTGGCTGTCTTGAAGGCTGTGGTGATCCTGTGGGAGCGGGCATGCCCGCGAAGAATCCAGCGCGGTGGCTGGCACCGGCTGCGCCGGTGTTCGCGGGCACGCCCGCTCCCACAGGTACTGCATCTGCCTTGAAGGCTGTAGTGATCCTGTAGGAGCTGGCTTGCCTGCGATGGGCTGCGCAGCAGCCCCAATGGACACAGCCCTGGCATGCGCGCCGGCGTATCACCCCCGTCGCAACGCAGCCGCCAGCCCCACGGTCAGGATCACGGCACAAAGCATGGCCAGGCTGATGGCAATTGCGACACCCCAGACATCGAGCAGCCCTGCCAATACCAGATAAAACGCAATCACCCCCACCGCTCCGATCGCATTGCCCCGCACCATCGCCGCCATTCCGGCACGGCCATTCTGCAGATGGGCGAACACCACCAGCGGCCAGGCGATCACCGGGATCGGCGCCAGCATGCCGCTGGCCGCCGGGCCCAGCCAGTTGGCCAGGCTTGTGATGACCATCAGCAACGAAGTGGCAGACACCATGCGCAGAGGGATCTCCCAAAACCGCTGTCGTGGCCGGGCCAGGGCATCCGGCCTGGGCTCGCGGCCGCTGGCGCGTATCAGCACGCCAATCAGCACCAGCGCCACGGCAATCGACAGGTACAGGTTGCCCCCATGGGTAAACGCATAGGCCGCTACACCATAGAACAGTATCGCCAGCAATACGGCCGGGCCGATGCCGAGCCTGCGTGTGGCGAACAGGTAGAAGGTGTACGTGGCCTGCACCGCCGCCAGGCCGCCCAGCGCGCCGGGCACCGCACCCAGGGCGAAGGCCGTGCCCTGTTCCAGGCACAGGAAGGTCATTACCAGTGCCGAGGTGATCGGCAGGCCGGACAGCAACCCGCCGAGCAGGCCGCCCCAGCGACGCGAGGCGAGGGAGATGGCCCACATCAGGAGAGGGGTGACGATCAGCTTGAGGTAGAACAGAGTCATCGCAGGGCTATCCATATGTGCGAAAGGTGCGCCCGCCGTAGGCATTGGGTAGGGCGCAGATGAATCAACCGCGGCTGGCCTCCAGCGCCTGGGCCAGGTCGGCGATGATGTCGTCGCTGTGCTCGATGCCGATCGACAGGCGCACCATGTCCCGTGGCACGCCGGCCTTCTCCAGTTCCTCGTCGTTGAGCTGGCGGTGGGTGGTGGAGGCGGGGTGGCAGGCCAGCGACTTGGCGTCGCCGATGTTCACCAGGCGCACCACCAGTTGCAGCGCATCGATGAAGCGCGCGCCGGCCGCCTGGCCGCCCTTGATGCCGAACGACAGGATCGACGCCGGTTTGCCGCCGGTGTAGCGCTGGGCCAGCTCATGCTCGGGGTGGTCGGGCAGCCCTGCATATTTCACCCACGCCACCTGTTCGTGGGCTTGCAGGTAGCGGGCGACCTTCAGCGCGTTCTCGGTGTGGCGCTCCATGCGCAGGGCCAAGGTTTCCAGGCCTTGCAGGATCAGGAAGGCATTGAACGGCGACAGCGCGGCACCGGTGTTGCGCAACGGCACCACGCGGCAGCGGCCGATGAAGGCGGCGGGGCCGAAGGCTTCGGTGTAGGTGACGCCGTGGTAGGACGGGTCGGGGGTGTTGAGCAGGGCGAAGCGTTCCTTGTTGTCGGCCCAGGGGAACTTGCCGGAGTCGATGACGATGCCGCCAATGCTGGTGCCATGGCCGCCGATGTACTTGGTCAGCGAGTGCACGACGATATCGGCACCGTGCTCGAACGGCCGGCACAGCACCGGGGTGGCCACGGTGTTGTCGACGATCAGCGGCACACCATGGCGGTGGGCGGCCTCGGCCAGCGCGGCGATGTCGACGATATTGCCGGCAGGGTTGCCGATGGACTCGCAGAACACCGCCTTGGTGCGCGAATCGATCAATGCTTCGAGGGCGGCGATGTCGTCATGGGCGGCGAAGCGGGTGTGGATGCCCATGCGCGGCAGGGTGTGGGCCAGCAGGTTGTAGGTGCCGCCGTACAGCTTGGCCACCGAGACAATGTTGTCGCCGGCCTCGGCGACGGTCTGGATGGCGTAGGTGATGGCCGCCATGCCCGAGGCCACCGCCAGCGCGCCAACCCCGCCCTCCAGGGCGGCCATGCGCTGCTCGAGCACGTCGTTGGTGGGGTTCATGATGCGCGAGTAGATGTTGCCGGCCACCTTCAGGTCGAACAGGTCGGCGCCGTGCTGGGTGTCGTCGAAGGCGAAGGAGGTGGTCTGGTAGATCGGTACGGCCACTGCCCGGGTGGTCGGGTCGGGGCTGAAGCCTGCGTGGATGGCGAGAGTTTCCAGCTTCATGCAATCGTTCCTTGAGCGTGGGTGGAGCGATCGAGCATGTGGCGGGGGGAGGGCGTGGGTCAAGCGTGAACGCGCGATGGGCTGCCCGGCAGCAGCCCATCGCGTTCAAAGGTGCTTCTACTGGTCCTGGCGGCGTACCTGCATCAACCACTGCCCCAACTGCCAGGCGCCGCCTACCGCGATCAGGCCCGCCACTGCGCGCCAGTCACGGAAGAACAGTCGCATCGCGTTGATGGTGGGCGGTGCGTCGCTACTGCGGACGTAAATGCGGATCCGCGAGGGTTGTGGTGCGGGATCGGTCTCCACGCTGTCGTGTTGCGACAGCGAAGCTGGGCTGACGCCCTCCTGGATGATCAGGTAGTCACGGCCCTGCTGCGCCACATGGGCGTTGATCTTTTCCTTCTTCAACTGCTCGACCAGGCCTTTGGTGACGCTTTGGATCTGCTGATCCACGGTATGGACGAAGTCCAGTAACTGGGCGCCACTCACCTTTGGCTCGGCGGTAAACGCCAGCGGGCCGGCGTTGATGGTGGCGATTTCTATGGGTTTGTTCATTCTCAGCTCCTTGCCGAATCCGGCGACAGCAGGCCGGCGCGCTGCTGCGCGCCGGCCGCAGCTTCAGGCGTGTTCCAGAACCCTGCCAAGGCGCTCCTGGCGGGCAGCGATCAACCGTTGGGTAGCCTCGTAGGATACTTTGGTCACTTCGGAGTAGGTGATGGTCAGTTTGATATTGGCGCCGTCCATGCGCGCAGTTGCGGTTGCGCAGTTCATGCCACTGGGGAACTTGATCTCTCTTGGGCCGACAACGACGTTGCTGCTGATGACTTCACCCAGCTGTACTTTCTGGAACAGCCCCAGGTAATAAGTGGGTGTCACCTTGAACTGAGCCTGGCCGCTACCGACCACATCCGGCTTGAACACCGAACCCTGCCCGCTCATGCCGATACCCAGGTTGGCAGGCAAGTTCGATTTGTTGTTGATCTGGATGCTGTCTCCGGGCGCGGAGCCGCTACCCAGCACCAGTTGCTGGACGTTGTCCTTGAACACACAGTCCCAGACCGATCCGAGCTGCGTCGACAGCGTCTGGCTGGCCTTGTACACCCCGACGCCACCGACCTGCCGATAGTTGGCGATCACCACGTTGTAGTCGATGGTCCACTCCACCCCGCTGAAGCCCTGGGTGGGCACGGTGGTCTGCTTCCAGGACACGCTGTCGAGCCCTACCGAGCTTGGCAAGGTCTGGTAGACCGCGAGGGTCCAGGTATCGTTGGTCTGGTTGTCGAAGTCTACATAGTAGTCAGTGCTCATGATGCTCTCCTTGTCATGTGGGCCGAGCGTGTGGGGTCACGCGCTCGGCCCAGTGACAGGAGCATCGATCATGCCAGGCTGGTGATCGCTTTCCTTTCAACCAGTTAGGCCGAAAAGCAGGGGTACAGGTGGACGTTTTCGTCCACCTGGGGGAGCCCATGGCGGACGTATCCGGCCACCTCAGCCAAGGGGCGCCCTGGCGTAGCACAAACGGCTCGGTCGCACCTTCATTCGCACCAGCGACAGCAGGAAGCCGAAGCCACACTGGTTGGGGTCCAGCACCGGTACGTAGCAGCCAAGGTCCTGCTCGATAAGCTTCGACAAGCGCTCGGCGACACCCATGAAGCCGGTACAGCCGAGCAACAGTGCCTGCGCGCCATCCTCGTTGATGGCAGCCAGCCCGGCTTGCAATGCCTTGACCAGTACCACCTCCACATCACCCAACTGGGCTACCGGGCAGTCGATGGCACGGATCGAGGCAAAATTGATGCTCTGGCCATAATTGGCCACATGACCGCGTTGCAGGGCCAGGGTGCTCTGCAGGATGGTGATGATGGAAAACCGCTGACACAACCCCAGGGCACTGAACGCGGAGGTGGGGAAGCCGCCAATGATCGGGATATCGATCACTTCGCGGGCAGGCTCCACGCCGCACATGTCGAAATCGCTCAGCCAGATGCCGTCGAACCCCTGCTGCTCAAGCTGTTGGGCCAGGCGCACCACCGCCAGGGCGTTCTCGGTGAGATTCAGCCGGTTCTGGATACACGGGCTGCCCTGGACGATGTTGTACACCTGGACCTCGACGTCCGGGGGCACCACTGGGGCTATCGAGGCCAGCAGGCCCTCGTTGTAGTCGCTGCTGTTGACCGGTGCGAGAACCGCAATACGCAGGCTCATGGTCGTAACTCCTGCAGTTGCTCGATGCTTCGGTAAGCGCCCATGTAACCCAGGTCTGCCAGCAACTGCTCGAAGCTCCACGCGATCAATCCACCGGGTTGGCGTAGCGGCGCCGCCGCCTGCCAGCCGATCAGGCAGGCACCGCGCCCGGCATAGCTCGGGTCCAGCGAGCCGTCGGCGCGCACCAGGTCGCCGTTGGAGGCCAGTGCCGGCCCCGGGCCTTCGAAGAACCAGGCAATGCTGTCCGGGGCCATGGCCAGCGGTTGCGGCTGGTGCTTGTCCCACAGCAACAGCGACTCGTTCTCGTAGCACAGGCGCAAGCTGCCTTCTGGGCTGTCGAGGTCGATGCGGCCGATGTCAAAGCCGCCCTGGGTAGTCACGCCGGCGTGGGTCAGGCGCGCATTGCGGGACAGGCAGCGGGCCATCAGGCCGAACTGGCCAAGCCAGTCGAGCACGGCCTGGCAAGTGTGCAGCTGCCCCGCAGCCAGGGCTCTGCCCAGCGCCAGGGCGCGGCTGAGGGTGCCGCGCAGCGGCAGCGCGGAAGGCAGCTGGTCGGGGCTCATGCACCATAGCGCCAGGCCACCGAACTCACCGAACGCCGGCGAGCCGACCACAGGGCGCAACATTTGCTCGGCGATCACATTGGCGTTTTCAGCGTACCCCTGGGCCTTGGCCGGCGGCGTCACATTCAGCTCCACCACCAGTCCGCCCTGGCTGACCACGAACGCCGGCCGCGGCGGTATACCGGCAGCAGCGAAGGTGAGCATCGGCAATGAGGGCACCGCGCGCCCGGCGCCGTCCGCATCGACCACCGCCAGGCCCAGCTTGGCGGCGGCCAGGCACGCAACCAGAAAGCCCAGCGCGCCGCTTTCCGGCGGCACGACATAGGCAAGCTCGCGGCCCTGCTCATTCAGGCGCTGGCGCAAGCATTCCAGGGCCTGAATCGGCCCGAGGGGGTACTGGCAACGCCCGATCGTTTCCGGTGCACCCATGTACGCCACTACCGCGGCGTCGCCGGCACGGGCCTCATCCACCGTGACCACCCTGACGCGGTCGCGCGGGTAGAATTCCCCGACATTGAACGCGGCCAGCAAGTGCCGGGCCGACGCCAAGGTGCCGCCACCACCACTGCCAAAGAAACAACCACCGTTGATCAACGCTTGCAGATCCTTGTGCTCCAGCTCGAACGCCATGATCGTGCTCCTGCTTTCGGGTTGAGGGGGTCAGCTCGACAAACGTGCCAGCCAGCTACGCACGGTGCTGGCGGGCGGGTAGTCCAGTTGCGGGTCGAGACCGCGTAGCGCGCGCACCAGGATCGACTGCACCTGGGCGCCACGTTCGCTGCGTTCGAGCAACCGGGCCAATTCCAAGGCGGCGTGCAGCCGCGCCGGCACCACGCCGAGGGTCAGTGCGGTGGACAAGGCGACGCGCAGGGTCGCCTCGGCTTCGCGGTCGTCACCAAGCGCCAGCAGCGCCCGGCCGCGTAACAGCATCAGTTCGCACAGGTAGGCGCGCTCCTGATGGTCCTGGGCCAGGTCGAGGGCGACATCCACCAGTTCCAGGCAGGCCTCTGCACGCCCGCCCAGCAACAGCACTTCGCCGCGCTTCCAGGCCTGGAAACCATGGAACAACAGGCCGCCGTTACGCAGTACATGCTGCTGGTAGCCTTCGGCAATGGCCTGTTCACCGGCTTCGTACTCACCCGATATGCCCTGGTGATAGCCGCGCAGGATCATGCCCACGCCCCGGTAGAAGGAGAACTCGTGGCGCGCACTGAGCAGCTCCAGCTCGCGGGCCTGGCGCCCGAGTGCATCGCGCTCGCCCAGCACTGCGGCGAGCCAGGCCGCGCCCTGCAGGGCGACCGCGCGGTTGAAGGGGTTGTCGACCGCCTGCTCGGCGCGGGACTGCAAGCGGGCCAGCGCCTGGCGCGCCTGGCTGAACAGGCCCAGCTCGAAGGCGGCCAGGCCTTCGAAAGTGCGGGCCAGGCCCACCAGGTCCAGCCCTTGGTTCGATGGCCAACTGGCCTGGTCGTCCTCCAGCAGCCTGCCGCGCGTCAGGCAGGCCAGGCTTTCCTCGAAATCGCCGAGCCAGAACAGGGTGTTGGCCATGGCCAGGTGGGCCTCGATGCGCAGTGCTTCGCCACCGGCTATCTGCGCCTGCTGCAGCATCTGTTGTGCCGTAGCGCGGGCCTCTGCCAGATCCAGGCCCATCAACAGGGTGGTCCACAGCCCGAACGACACCGACGCCATCTCTTGCGCCTGGCCTTGGCGCGCGGCCAAGGCCTGGGCGTCCCGGTAGCTGGCCAGGCTGGTGATGCTCAACCAGCCCTCAATACTGCGAAAGCTAACTCCCAGTAACCGGTGCAACTCAAATTGCAAACGCCACAGGTCTTTGCCCTCGTAGACCCGCTCGGCTACTTCCAGGCCTTTCTGCAAAGGGCCCAGGGCGCCGCGGAAGTCGGCCCCGTCGATCAGCTTGCGGCCTTCGGCCAGGTAGCGCTCCACGGTCAGGCGCAAGTCCTGGCGCAACCGGACCCGCCGCTCGATCACCTTGCGGTTGACCCCCAACAGCTGCGCCGCAGCACTCTTGTTGCCGTTGCAGCGGTTCAGCGCATGCTCGATCAGCAGTGTTTCCACCGCCGCCAGTTTGTCCGGCCCCTCAAGCCCGAGCAGCGCTTCGGCCAGCTCTACGGCAAGCGCAGAGGCGGGCGAGGGCGGTGCCAGCAACTGCTCGAGGGTTTCCCGGTCGACCAGTGGTGACGGGGCCAGGGTGCCGATGCGATCGATCGAATTGCGCAGTTCGCGCACATTGCCGGGCCAATCTCGCTGGCACAGCAGCTCCAGCGCTGCGGCATCGAAGTGCAGCGGTCGCCGTTGCTGACGGCAGAAGTGCTCGATCAGGTCCGGGATGTCCTCCCGCCGCTCGTTCAGCCCCGGCAGTTCGAGCTCGAACACCGACAAGCGGTAGTACAGGTCTTCGCGAAAGCGCTCCTCGGCCACCAGGCGCTTGAGGTCACGGTGGGTGGCCGCCACCACCCTGCCGCGGAAGTGCCGGCTCTCGCTGCTACCGAGCGGCCGGTACTGCCCGGTTTCCAGCACCCGCAGCAGCTTCGGCTGCAGGGCCAGGGGCAGTTCGCCGATCTCGTCGAGGAACAGAGTCCCCGTCCCAGCCATCTGCAGATGGCCCATGCGCTCGCCAACCGCGCCAGTGAACGCGCCGCGGGCATGGCCAAACAGCTCGGACTCGAGCAATTGCTCGGGGATCGCCCCGCAGTTGAGGTCGATGAACGGCTTGCCCGGCGCGCTCAGGCGGTGCAGTTGCTGGGCGATGACTTCCTTGCCGGCTCCCGTCGGGCCGAAGATCAGCACCGGCCGGTCGCTCTGCGCCACCCGTCGCAGCAGGGCTTGCAGCGCCTGCATGGCAGGCGAACGGCCAGGCACGCCGTCCTCGTCGCCCGGGTGCGTGGTGCACAGTGGCTCCATGAGAATCCATCCTCGTTGGGGTGAGCCAGGCAATGAGGTATAGCAGAGCGACGCGGCCGCTGCTGTGTGTCCGGGTGGCCACCGGTCAGAACGTCGTAAATGCGCGCGACCAGCCCGCCAGAAACGATGGAAGCGGCGGCCGAGGCCACTGTCTGGTTGATGTTGCTTTCGTGCAACGTCCATGCGGGCCGGCCCTTGCTCCGCCCCGCCAGGCCCTGCCACAGGGCGAAGCCGACCAGCAAGGCGATGATCGACATGTTGAACGACCAGCCGATCCGAAGGCCCGCGTACACATTCGAGGGCGTCAGCAGAATGCCAAGCACTACGCCGGTGAGCACCGCCCGCAGGCTCAGTTCACGTTCGATGCGAGCCTGGGGAAGGGCGGTGGACGGGGCATCTCTCATGGCAATCCCTTGTCGGAGTGGTAAGCGCGCTTTGCACAACTGAGCCACTGCTGCCACAAAGGTTCACTGTCGCTACTGGTTGTGAAAGGTGCCCAGCAACAGCCCGGAAGTGCTAGCGGCAACACCGTTGGGTCTCAAGGAAAGTGCTGTGCACAGGGGCTCGCTTTTGCTGACATTGCCGAATCAAGTGAAATTAGTTAAGTTATCTAAATTCGATAACATCCCTAAACTCGGTATAAGTCATGGACCCGATCGCTAATCCCTATTCCCCGGGAGCAGGCGCGCCGCCGCCGGCATTGGCTGGTCGCGACGCATTGCTCAAGCAGGTAAGCATCGCAATCGCCCGCATTCGCCGGGGCCGAGCGGCGAAGAGCGTGCTGATGGTCGGCTTGCGCGGCGTGGGCAAGACTGTACTGCTCGAAAAAATGCGCATTGAAGCCGAGGCCGAGGGTGTTCATGCCATACGCATGGAGGCGCCGGAAAACCGTTCGCTACCCGCACTGTTGGCGCCCCAATTGCGCCTGGCGTTGCTTCGCCTGAGCCGGGTGGAAGCGGCTCGGGACCTGGCTCAACGTGGGTTACGAGCCCTTGCCGGCTTTGCAAAGTCGTTGAAAGTTACTTACGCGGACATAGAGGTGGGTCTGGATCTGGAGCCGGAGCCAGGCTTGGCTGATAACGGTGACCTCGAAGGCGACTTGGCGACCTTGCTGGAGGAGGCCGGCAAGGCCGCACAGCGCGCGGACACGGCGCTGGTGATGTTCATCGACGAGTTGCAGTACGTTGCCGAAGATCAGTTGGCCGCGTTGATTACAGCCTTGCATCGCTGTGCCCAGGGCCAGTTACCTGTCACGCTGGTTGGGGCTGGCCTGCCTCAATTGCGCGGGCGTTGTGGTAACGCGAAATCCTATGCGGAGCGACTGTTCGATTTCCCTGAGATCGGCCCGCTTGCTCCTGAGGCCGCAAGGTTTGCGGTAGTACGGCCTGCAGAAGATGAAGGCGTGGAATTCGAAGAGGCGGCGCTGGAAAGTGTGCTGGCACATTCACAGGGCTATCCGTACTTCCTGCAGGAGTGGGGCAAGCATTCATGGGATGTAGCCTCGCAGAGCCCCATCACCAGCGCTGATGTCGAAACTGCTTCAGAGCAGGCGATTGCCACACTGGATGAGAGCTTCTTCCGGGTGCGCTTTGACCGCCTGACGCTTGCGGAAAAGAAGTACCTGCGTGGCATGGCGGATCTGGGGGCCGGCCCTCATCGTTCTGGTGATATCGCGGCCAGCCTGGCGCGTAAGGTTTCCACGCTTGCACCGCTGCGCAGTGCATTGATCGAGAAAGGGATGATCTACAGCCCGAACCACGGTGATACGGCGTTCACGGTGCCGCTCTTCGATGAGTTCATGCGGCGTATCATGCCGGGCGATGATTGGCGGATGGGCTAGCCTGCTCTACAGGCATGCAAGCCGCAATCACAGGCAACGGTCCTCCCTGATTGCCAGTACGACTGTAAAGATATGCAAAGTTTCCCCGGGCCATCACGCTGCCGCTCTAGAATCCGCGCGCTGCCGAACCTGGCAATGGCAGGCAGCAGATCTAGCCTTGTGGAGCGTTCAAATGAAGTCGAAACACCTTTTCCGCGCAGCCCTGGTTGCGGCGCTGGTATCGGCCTTGTCAGGCTGCTGGATGTTCATGCCGCCGGGTGGTGGCGGTGGTCATGGTGGTGGCCACGGTGGCGGCGGTGGCTTTGGCGGTCATCAGGGCGGTGGCCCTCGCTAAGCTGACCTTGCGACGGAGCGCACAGCCTCGGCCGGGACGCTAAAGCGTACCCGGCGCGAGCGCACACACCTCGGTTCAGCTCACCCCGACCGCCCAAACCGCTTGCGATACTCCGCCGGCGTCACCCCCACATGCTTCACGAACGCCCGCCGCAACGTATCCGCATTGGCAAACCCGCACAGCGCCGCCACCTGCTTCGGTGCCTCTCGCCCAGCCTCCAGCCGCGCCCGCGCAGCATTCACCCGCGCCAGCTCCACCCACGCGGCCGGGGTCATGCCCACATCACCCTGAAACACCCGTGCAAAATGCCTCGGGCTCAGCCCAACCCGCGCAGCCAGGCTGGCAACCCCGTGGTCCAGTGCAGGGTTGGCGGCCACGTAACGCTGCAACCCCTGCAATGCCGAACGCCCAACCGGTGATGTCCCACCTTGCCGGCTGAACTGCAGCTGCCCGCCAGGCCGCTTGAAGTACATCACCAGGTGCCCGGCAACTTGCTTGGCAATATGCCGCCCCAGGTCTTCTTCCACCAGGGCCAGCGCCAGGTCCAGCCCGGCCGTTACCCCCGCAGCGGTACGCAGGTTGCCGTCATGCACCTGAATGGCGTCGGCATCCACCTGCACCCGCGGATAACGCTCGGCCAGCGGCTGCGCCACGGCCCAATGGGTGGTCACACGCCGGTCATCCAGCAACCCGGCAGCCGCCAGGGCAAACGCCCCCGTGCACACCGAGCCGTAACGCCGGCAAGCGCCCGCGCGTTGTCGCAGCCAGTCGAGAATGCCGGGGCGCAGGTACTGCTCGGCAGCCTGCGGCGTGCCGGCGACCAGCAAGGTGTCGATGGCTTCCAGGTCTTCGCCGATCCAGCCGTCGGCGACCAGGCGCGTACCGGAAGAGCTCACCAGCGGCCCCGGTTCGCAAGCCAGCAACAGCAGGCGATAGGCGTCACGGCCGGCCTGGCGGTTGGCTTCGGCGAACACATCGAGCGGGCCGCAGGCATCCAGCAGTTGTACGCCGGGCATGGCCAGGATGGCGACCGTGATGGGGGCAGAGGGCATGGTGGCTCCGGGCGTTGCGCCGCAAGTCCGTAATCCGCCGACAATGGCAGTATCTGGCGCTACAAGTCAATTGAGGACATTGGCTCACAGCAGCAGACTGGGCTCGTCATCAACCCACCCAGGAGCGACCATGTACTCATCTATCGCTGGTATCCAGGTGCCCGCCAGCGCCATGGCTCGGGAAATCACCGAGCTCGTCCGTGACACGGCTTCCCCTTTGCTGTTCCACCACTCCAGCCGGGTGTTCTACTTCGCGGCCCTTGCCGGGCAGCGGCTGGGACTGCGCTACGACAGTGAACTGTTGTACGCAGGCTGCATGTTCCATGACATGGGCCTGACCCATCAGCACAGCAGCGATTGCTGCCGCTTCGAGGTGGACGGTGCCAATGCGGCGCGCGATTTCCTCCAGCGCCACGGCGTGGACGAGCGCGATGTCGAGCGTGTGTGGACGGCGATCGCGCTGCATACCACGCCGGGCATTCCAGAGCACATGCACCCGCTGATCGCCCTGGTCACGGCGGGGGTAGAGACTGATGTGCTGGGGTTGCACCACGAAGGGCTGGGGATTGCCGCGCGGGACGCCGTGGTCCAGGCGCACCCGCGTGGGGAGCGGTTCAAGGAGGCGATCATCCAGGCGTTTTACGACGGGATTCGGCACAAGCCGCAGACCACGTTTGGCAACGTGAAGGCGGATGTGATCGCGGACAAGGAGCCTGCATTCCGGCCTGGGAATTTCTGCAGCGTCATTCGGCAGTCCTGCTGGGCGAGCTGAGTAAAGCGGGCGGAGGATGGCACTGGCGTTGCGCAGGTATTGCGCATTACATCAAACCGGTGCGATCGAAGTGGGAGCAGTTGTCTTGCTCACATTCTAAAAGTTGGCGCGAACCCCTGTGGGAGCGGCCTTGTGTCGCGAAAGGGCTGCAGAGCAGCCCCAGCAATTTCAACTGTTGCGCATCAATCCTGGGGCCGCTTTGCGGCCCTTTCGCGACACAAGGCCGCTCCCACAGGTTCAGCGACAACCTCGGGAGCAACGCTGTACCTGTGGGGCACGTCGAGCGCAGAGTCTGCCACCGAACGCTCGCGATTCGCCACCCCGAACGGCACATGCACCATCGGCAAATCCCCCGCCGGCGATTGCAAATGGCTGCGCTGGTCATCAAAGAACACATGCGGCTTCAGTATCGACAGCACCCTGGGTTTTTCCATCCCGCCCAGAAAGAAGCACTCGTCCGGCGATACGCCCCAATCCTTCAACGTCGTCACCACCCGCTCGTGCGAAGGGGCATTGCGCGCCGTCACGATGGCAATCCGCAAGATGCGCTTGTACGCCGGGTCCTCGGCCAACTTGCGGTCTTCGAGCATGCGAATCAGCGAAAGCTTGCGGTACAGGTCCGCCAGCGGCCCCGGCGAATGCGGGATGCCCTTGCGCACGCGTTCATGCTCCTGAAACTCGTCCAGGTTGTCGTCGCGCTTGTACACGCGCTCGGCCTCGTCATCGGCAATCACCCCGTCAAAGTCGAAGGCTACCCGCAGTTCGGTGTCGATCTCGTCATCGTAGATGCGTGTCGGCAGCACCCGCCCGGCCGGGTAGTTGGCGTCGATGGCTTTCTGCACATCTTCCTCGTTGGCGCTGAGAAACAGCGAGGCATTGAACGCCGGGATGTACTCGTAGGGCGAGCGGCCCGACATGAACGCCGCGCGGGTGATGTCCAGCTGGTAGTGGCTGATCGAGCGAAACACCCGCAGGCCGGTTTCCGGCGAGTTGCGCGACAGCAGCACCACCTCCACCGGCAGCTGCTCGGGGAAGGCCTGGTTGATGCTCAGGAAGCGGCGAATGAACGGGAACGCCACGCCCTTGGGGAAGGGTTCGTCCAGGTTCTGCTGCTGGTGCTGGCGGTAAGCCTCGACGCCCTGGGTCTGGTAGATGTCGTCCGAGACGGTGAGGTCGAACAGCGCACTCGAAGCAACGCCGATGACCAGTTTCTGTTCGATGGGGTAGGGCATGAAGCAACTCCTGAGCGTGAGCTGAAGGCAAGTGTACCCGTGCGCTGTGACGAAAGCCCTCAGTACCAACAGGCGCTATCGGCATCAGATGAGGATGTAGTCGCTACGCACCATCAGCGGCTCATGCGCCCCTTCGACCAGGTGCACGAACTGCCCTGCCACCTGGTCGATCGCCAGGCAGTCGTCTACATCCAGCAAGGCATCGGTATGCGGCTTCAGCCAGCCCGCCTGCATGCGTTGCTTGCCCAGGGCCTTGGCCTCGGTCTTGCTGTGGGCGGTGACCAGCAGGTAGCGGTGGGCCTCGCCGAACACTGCGCGTTCATAACCACCGAGGTTGATGAAGTACAGGCGCAGGGCACCGGGGGCGGGGGCGTGCGGGCGCAGTTCGATGCGCTGGCCGTCGACGCCATGCACTTCCAGCCACGAATCGATGTGCAAACCTTTCGGGCTGCCGAACCAGGCCTGGCGCAACTGCGGGTAGGCCTGTTCGAAGGTGTCGGCCATGGCGAACACCACATCGTGAACTTCGATCTTGGCGCCGGGGTGGCGGCCTCCGAGCATGACGACGTAAAGCATGGGCGGTCCTTTGCATGGTGGATGTAAAAGTGCGGCATTGTACTGCCAGAAGCGGATGCCGCTTTCATGGAACTGCACAGGACTCATTGAATTAGCAGGGCCCCTGTGGGAGCGGCTTTAGCCGCGAACACCGGCGCAGCCGGTGCCAGGCACTGTGTTGGATTCTTCGCGGCTAAAGCCGCTCCCACAGGGTACGCGTACCGTTTGCGAATTCAGTTCTCTGCGCAACAGCTCCGGCCTGACAGTTGCTCCACCAGAAAATCCACGAACACCCGCACCCGCGCCGGCATCGCCGGGCCGCCGACGAACACCGCATGGATCGGCTCGCGATCACCCGGGTTGTACGCCTCCAGCAACGGCACCAGCTGCCCGTTGGCCAGGTCGTCGGCCACGGTAAAGGTACCGATGCGCGCCACGCCGGCGCCGAGCCTGGCCAACTGCGCCAAGGCCTCGCCGCTGCTGCATTCGATACTGCCCGTCACCTTCAATGAAAATGCCTGCCCGTCGCGGCGGAACGGCCAGTCGGGCGCGGCGCGGCGGAAGTTGAAGCGCAGGCAGTTGTGCCGGGCCAGGTCTTCCGGCACAAGCGGCGTACCGCAGCGCGCCAGGTACTCGGGCGAGGCGACGATCACCTGGCCGGTTTCGCCAATGGCGCGGGCGCTCAACGAACTGTCCGGCAGGTGGCCGAAGCGCAGCGCCACGTCGGCCTGGCCGCCAAGAATGTCGGCCACTTCGTCGCTGAGGGTAAGGTCGACCAGCACCTGCGGGTAGCGCGCGCTGAACGCCGCCAGCAACGGCACCACGGTCAAGCGGCCATGGCCCAGTGCTGCGCTGACCCGCAAGCGCCCGCGTGGCACGCCCTGGTCGGTGATGGCCTCTTCCACTTCGAGCATGTCGGCCAGCACCCGCCGTGCACCACGCAGGTACGCTTCGCCTTCGGGCGTGAGGGTGATCGCCCGGGTGGTGCGCAGCAGCAGGCGGGTGCCCAGGCGCTGTTCGGTGCGCGCGAGGATGCGGCTCACCGCCGAAGGCGTCAGGCCCAGCGCCCGAGCGGCTGCGGACAGGCTGCCCTCGTGGGCCACCTTGGCAAATATTTCCATCTCTCCGGATCTTCCACTGAAGTCCATTTGTGCCTCTTCAGCAAAGGTGGTTCGCAAAAATGCAGTCTAGTGCGGCTCGCCTTCGGATCGTAGCATTTGCAGCACAGATAAGGAGCTTGCCATGCGTATCAATCCACCTCTTGTCGCACTCGCCATCGGTGCCTTCGGCATCGGGGTCACCGAGTTTGCCCCCATGGGCATGTTGCCCAGCATCGCCACCGACCTTGGCGTCTCCATCCCCGCAGCCGGGCTGTTGGTCAGTGCCTATGCGATCGGTGTGCTTATCGGTGCACCGCTGATGACCCTGGCCACGGTGAAGATCCCGCGGCGTTACCTGCTGATCGGGTTGTTGGCCATCTTCACCCTCGGCAACCTGATGTCGGCCCTGGCCAGCGACTATGCCAGCCTGCTGGTCGCCCGTGTGGTCACCTCGCTGAACCACGGTGCGTTCTTCGGCATCGGCTCTATCGTCGCGGCCAGCGTGGTGCCGCCCGAGAAGCGCGCCGGGGCCGTGGCCGCCATGTTCATGGGGTTGACCCTGGCCACCATCGGCGGAGTGCCGCTGGCGACCTGGTTCGGTGAAATGCTGGGCTGGCGCACGGCATTCTGGGGCATCGCCGGGCTCGGGCTGGTGGCAATGACCACCCTCTGGTACGCGCTGCCCAATGTGCCGTCGCCCAAGGGTGGCGGGGCCATGGCCGAAATCCGCGTGCTGGGCCGCGGGCCGGTGCTGGCGGCACTGCTGCTGACCGTGGTGGGCTCCAGTGCGATGTTCACGGTATTCACCTACATCGCGCCGATCCTGCAGAGCGAGGCGGCAGCGTCCACCACCTTCGTCACGGCCATGCTGGTGTTGTTCGGTGTCGGCCTGACCTTGGGCAACGTGTGGGGTGGCAAGGCGGCGGACCGCTCGATCGACCGTACCCTGATGCTGTCGCTGGCCGTGCTGATTGCGGTGTTGCTGGTGTTCCCGCTGGTGATGGACTGGCCGCTGCCGACTGCGCTGGCGATCCTGGTATGGGGCGCTGCCAGCTTTGCCCTGGTGCCGCCGCTGCAGATGCGGGTGATGGAGGCGGCCAAGGATGCGCCCAACCTGGCGTCGGCGGTGAACATCGGGGCGTTCAACCTGGGTAACGCGATTGGTGCGGCGCTGGGTGGGGCGGTGATCAATGCCGGGCTGGGGTATTCGGCGGTTTCCCTGGCGGGGGCGGCGATGGCGGCGGTTGGGTTGGTGATGGTATTGATGTTTGCCTGGCGTGGGCGGGCGGTGGCATTGGGGGATCGGGCAGCGGTGTAAGGGCTTGAGATCCTGGGGGCGCTTTGCGCCCCTTTCGCGACGCAAGGCCGCTCCCACAGGGAAGGCGCTGGCAGTACTTGTGGGAGCGGCCTTGTGTCGCGATGGGCTGCAAAGCAGCCCCACGGTCTTGCCCCGGTCGTCAATCTGTTGCCATCACGGCGTACCGTTACGGCCATGCAGGTGATAGGCCGGGCGCTCGCTCAGCCGCTCGTAATAATCGCGCACGGCCGGCAGGTGCGGGTGCTCGAACGGCGTTTCGAACCAGCGGTTGACCGACAGGCCAATGGGGATGTCGGCCAAGGTGAACTGGCTGCCGGCCACATAGGCACCGGTGCTTGCCAGCTGGCGGTCGAGAATGTGCATGTAGCGCGCCCAGTCCGCGCAGCCGGCGGCCAGGGCCTGTGGGTCCTGGTGGGCGGGCGAGTGCCTGACCAGCGACATGAACGCGTAGCTCCAGGAACGGTTGAGGTCCGAGGCCTGCCAGTCGATCCACTGGTCGATCCTGGCCCGCGCCTGCGCCTCGCCCGGGTAGAACGCGGTGGCGCCATAGCGCGTGGCCAGGTAGCGGATGATGCTGTTGGACTCCCACAGGGTGAAGTCACCATCCTGGATCACCGGGATCATGGCGTTGGGGTTCAACGCAAGGAACTCGGCGCTGTCCGTGGGCTTGAAGCCCGCCCCCCAGTCTTCGCGCTCGAACGCGACCTCGAACTCGGCGCAGGCCCACAGGACTTTTCGTACATTGATGGAGGAGGCTCTGCCCAGTATCCGTAGCATGGTGTTCATCCTTGTGGGGGGAGATTGATCGTCCGTCACTGCCGGTTGCCGGTCAAGAGCCTGAGTGGTGGTGGAGCATCCCCTTTGTAGGTTCCTTGTAGTCCATTTCCGAAAGTAAGCCTTTCCACCCCCAAGGTTATTGTGGCGGGGCAGGCAGCGCCCTAGTCTCGGCACGCTCGTAACCCCGAGGAATGGACATGGACAAAGACACTCCGAAAGAAAGCAGCAACCTCAATGTAGTGCGTGCAGCGGGCCGTTTTGGCAACGGCGGCGCCGAACTGGTGCAGATGAACGCGCAGCTGCCAATGCGTACGGCGCTGATGGAGGCCTCGAGCATCATGGGCTGCATTACCGAACTCACCCGCAAGGCCATCGACCGGCCCGGTGACCGCAAGGCGATGATGCAGGCCACGTATTACCTGGCAGGCATGGCCAAGGCGCTGATCGACGGCCAGTTGCAGCAGTTGCGCCAGGCTCGGGGAGGCGAGCAGGAGCCTTAGTCAGGCTTGCCTGGGGACCATGAACTTGGCACCCTTGGCCAGTTTGAATCTCTGTATCACGACAGAAGGAAGTTCGCATTGAGCTGGGACAAGGTGGGGAAACTCCTCGTAGCCGTGCTGCTTGGCCTGATGGTCCTGTTGGCCGCCTATGGGTTGCTCAGGGGCAACCCGCGCCTGGAGGCATCGCTGACCTATGCCTACCTCACCTATCCCAGCCAGTTCAGCGAACGCATCACCAAAGCCAGCGAGCAGCTCAAGTACGAGCAGTTGCAGGGGCGTATCAATTCAATCAGCGAGGGCGGGCTGAGCCACGATCAGGTCGAGCGGCTGATCGAAATGGCCCAGGCGCCGTATGCCCAGCTGTTCGCCAAGCCCTTCGAGGCCGGGCTGGTCGACCACCGTACCGGTCTGCTCATCGAGCTGCGCAACAGCGGTGATGCGCAGGTGCGCCAGGTGAAAATCCGCCTGCCGGCGAAAGGCCTGGTACAGGTGCGCGATGCAGCTGGCAATGACACCATCCTGGAAACCTCCACCATGCAAGCGGACATCCCCGTCATCGAGCCGGGTGGCGCGTGCAAGGTATGGGTGTATTTCGATGCGGACTACTCACAGATCCGCCAGGGCGGGGTCAGCATCAGTCACGCCGATGGCAAGGCTGACATACAGGTTTACCGCGAGGTCATCGGTTTCCCGGCCTGGGTGGCCCGTTACAGCCGCGAGCTGATGGTGCTGCTGGGCGTATTGGCGGCCAGCGTGCTGGGTCTGGGGTATGCCTGCCTGTCGCGTCGCCGCCTGGCGTGAGCTTGCCGGGCGTGTCTTCAGGGCAAAGGACATTTGCCGCAAACTCAACAATCGCGCGTTGACAACCCTCTATAGTGCTCGGCATTACAAGACCCATGCCGAGCCTGCCCGATGATCCCCTCCCTGGACTCCATTTTTTCCCGCCTGCGCCTGCGTCAGTTACGCCTGCTCATCGAACTGGACCGTTGCGGCTCCCTGCACAAGGCGGCGGAGGCCATGGCGATTTCCCAGCCCGGTGCCACCAAGGCCTTGCGCGAGGTGGAGGAGGTGCTGGGTGTGCCGTTGTTCCAGCGCCTGCCCAGCGGCCTGGTGGCCAATGACGTAGGCCGTTGCGTGGTGCGATATGCGCGGTTGATTCACAGTGACCTGGGGCATTTGCGCGAGGAGGTGCTGGGCATCGTCCAGGGCCAGGGTGGGCGGCTGGCAGTGGGTAGCATCATGGGTGCCATGCCGACCCTGGTCGGTGCCCTCGGGCGGTTGCGCCGCAAGCAGCCGCAACTGGCGGTGGAGATCGCCGAGAACACCAGTGCAAACCTGCTGGCCCAGCTTGATGAAGGGCGCCTGGACCTGGCCATCTGCCGGCCAGGGCTGGGCCGCAACGCGGCGGACTACGCCTTTGTCGAACTGGCCCAGGAGCCGCTGGCGGTGGTCGCGCACCCTCAGCACCCGCTGGCCGGTGCGGCGGCGCTGGAAGTTGGCGACCTGAGCCAGTATCGCTGGATCGTCTACCCGGCCAACATGCCCATGCGCCAGGCGCTGGAGCGTGAGTTGAGCGAGGCGGGGGTGGAGGTGCCACGCTACCCGCTGGAAACCTTCTCCACCTTCGCCACCTTCATGCTGCTGGAAGACGACCCGACGCTGGTGGCGGTGATCCCCAGCGCCGTGGCGGCGTTTGCCGAGCAGCGCGGGTTGCTGGTGTCGCTGGCAGTGCAGCTGCGGGCACTGAGCGAGCCGTTCGGGATCGTGCACCGGGTAGCAGCGCCGCTGTCGCCGGCGGCGCGGTTGCTGGTGGAGGAGCTTACGGCCGGTTGAGCCCTGTTGCGGCCCCCTATGGGAGCGGGTTTACCCGCGAAGAAGACGACGCGGTGGATGGCACCGGCTGCGCCGGTGTTCGCGGCCACGGCCGCTCCCACAGGTACAGCGTGAGCCCGAAGCCTGCGCCGTCCCTGTGGGAGCGGGCATGCCCGCGAAGCAGGCGACGCGGTGGATGGCACCGGCTGCGCCGGTGTTCGCGGCCACGGCCGCTCCCACAGGTACAGCGTGAGTCCGAAAGCCTGCGCCGTCCCTGTGGGAGCGGGTTCACCCGCGAAGCAGGCGACTGGTGGATGGCACCGGCTCTGCCGGTGTTCGCGGCTGAAGCCATGCAGGGATCTCGCAATCTAGGTCTCAGAACTGCCGCTCGCGGTAATCGATCAAGCTGGAAAACACCGCAATCAACACCGCAGCCACCACAAAGAAGATCAGCGCAAAGAAGTAATCCCCGGTGAACTGCACGATCAGCCCGATCACGATCGGCACCAGCACTCCGGCCATGTTGCCGCAGAAGTTCATGGTGCCACCCAGCACGCCGGTGCGCGACGGCCCGCCGATGATCGCCGGCAGGCACCAGTACATCCCGCACCAACGGATGAAGAACATCGCCACGCACAGCAGGCTGATCACCGCGACGGTCTCGCCCACATAGGCTGCCGCCAGGATGCACAGCGCCGCCACCAGCGCCGAACCGCTGAACATGGTGCGCATCACCAGGTTCGGCGAGGCACCGCTGGCCCGCCAGCGGTCACCGATCCAGCCGCCGATCAGTTCGCCGACAAACCCGCACATGAAGATCAGGAAGGTCGCCCCGCCCATGGCCGAAATGTTCAGGCCATGGGCTTTGTGCAGGTAGCTCGGCATCCAGGTCAGCAGGCCGTAGAACACTGCCAGGATGCAGCTGTAGCCGGCGAACATGGCAAAGATCGAACGGTCCTTGAGCAGCTCGCGCAGCGGCAGCCTGGCCTTGGCTGCCGCGGCATGGGCGCTGGCGTTGCCTTCGGTGATGTGGCGCAGCTCGGCCTCGTTCACCCCCGGGTGCTCGCTGGGGTGGTTGCGGATGTACTTCCACGCCAGGATGCCGGCCAATACGGTGCCGACCCCGGCCACCACGAAGGCCAACCGCCACGAACCCAGCCAGGCAATCAGCCCGGAAATCAGGATCGCCCCCAGGGCGCTGCCCAGCGGCGCGCCGCCATCCACCAGCACCGCGCCACGGCCACGTTCGTTAGGCGTCAGCCAGGCGCCATTGAGCTTGGCCCCGGCGGGCATGATCGGCGACTCGGCCACGCCCAGGCCGATACGCGTCAGCAGCAGTACCAGCCAGTTGTGCGAGGCCGCGCCCAGTGCCTGGAACAGGCCCCAGGCCACAGTTGCCGCGCCAATGATGCCGCGGGTGTGGAAGCGGTCCAGCAGCATGCCGCCAGGGATCTGCATCAAGGCATAGGACCAGAAGAACGCACTGAGCATCAGCCCTTCCATGGCCGGCGTCAGGTTGAATTCGGGGGCGATCAGCGGCAGCGCCACCGACAGCGAGGCGCGGTCGATGTAGTTGATTGCGGTCAGCAGCAACAGGATCAGGAAGATGCGCCAGCGCACCGTGGTCATCGGGGCCGCAGCGGGCAGCGCCAGGTCGGCCG
This sequence comes from Pseudomonas asiatica, assembly GCF_040214835.1. Classification (NCBI taxonomy): domain Bacteria; kingdom Pseudomonadati; phylum Pseudomonadota; class Gammaproteobacteria; order Pseudomonadales; family Pseudomonadaceae; genus Pseudomonas; species Pseudomonas asiatica. The sequence goes on from NZ_CP157874.1 coordinate 2,197,536, forward strand.
GGGAGGGGATGGTCTTCATCGCAGGAGCTCGTTGTTGTGATTATCGGGAGGCGTAGCAACTACGCAGGCCGATTGTTGGAGCGCTGCCGGCAGTGCAGGTAATGAAAAGAGCTGATCCGCCAATAACGCCTGCTTATTACCCAGGCAGGGGATAAGCAGTGGTTATTGGCGGATCAGCTCTTTTCATTATCGGCGGCCCTGGCCCGCGCTCTAGATTGCCCCGGCACGGCCCGCCAGCGTCACGACGGGCACAACAAGAACAACGCAGTTGCCTGAGGACCCCTCATGAGCCAATTCCAGTTCCATTTCCCCACCATTGCCAAATGTGGCGCGGGCCTGGCCGACCAGGCCGGTGCGCTGCTCAAGCCGTACGTGGACGGCACCCTGCTGGTAGTCACCGACCAGGGCCTGATCGACGCTGGCATCCTGGCCGGCTTCTTCGCCTCGCTGGAGCAGGCGGGCATCGACTACCAGCTGTTCTGCGCCGTTGAAGCCAACCCCAGCACCGACGTGCTCGACGCTGCCGTGGCGCTGCTGAAAGAGCGCAACTGCACCGCCGTGATCGGCGTGGGCGGCGGCAGCAGCATCGACACCGCCAAGGGCGTGGCGGCGATGGCCACCAACCCTGGCAACATCCTCGACTACGAGGGCTACGACAAACTGACCCAGCCGCCGCTGCCGATCTTCGCCATCCCGACCACCTCCGGTACCGGCAGCGAATGCACGGCGTCGACCGTGTTCACCAACAAGCGCACGCTGTTCAAGACGGTGATCGTCAGCCCGCGGCTGTTCCCGCGCCTGGCCATCCTCGACCCGGCACTGACCCTGAAGCTGCCTGCGGCCATCACCGCCGCCACCGGCATGGATGCCCTGACCCACGCCATCGAGTCGTATGTGTCGCGCCAGGCCAACCCGATCAGCCAGGCCATGGCCCTGCAGGCCATCCGCATGATTGCCGGCAGCCTGGAAACAACCTACTTCGTCGGCACCGACATGGCGGCCCGCGAGCAGATGCTGCTGGGCTCGTTTCTGGCAGGGGTGGCGTTCTCGCAATCCAAGCTGGGCAACGTGCATGCCATTTCCCACACCTTCGGCGGGGTGTTCAACATCCCCCATGGCATCGCCAACGCCGCCCTGCTGCCTTACGTGATCAAGTTCAACCTGCCGGCCTGCCCGGAGCGCTTCCGCGACATCGCCATTGCCCTGGGCGCCGATGTGACCGGGCTCAGCGTGGAGCAGGCCGCGGCACGCACGGTGGATGCGGTGGTGGCCCTGAACCAGGCCATCGGCATTCCCGCGACCATCCGTGAACTGGGCGTGGACCTGGAGTTCCTGCCGCAGATGGTCAGCGACTCGATGCGCAGCGGCAACGTGCTGGTCAACCCACGCCTGACCACCGCGCGCGATGTCGAGCGCCTGATCACCGACGCCTACCACGGCAACCTCTGAACCTTTTACGGAACCACGACCATGTTCTATGAAATGCGTACCTACACCCTGCACATCGGCAAGATGAAGCAATACCTGGAGCACTTCGAAAAGGAAGGCTTGCCGGTGATCTCGCGCTACGCCAAGCTGGTGGGCTGGTGGTACACCGAGATTGGCGAACTGAACCAGGTGGTGCACATCTGGGCCTACGAGAGCCTTGACGACCGCATCGAGCGCCGCGCCGCCCTGTACCGCGATGCGGACTGGCTGGAGCGCTTCATCCCCGTGGCCTTCCCGATGCTGGTGCGGATGGAATCGAAGCTGTTGATGCCTGCCGCGTTTTCGCCGATCCAGTGACCCTGTAACTGCATTGCATCAAGGAGCAACCCAATGGATCTAGGCATTACCGGCCGCTGGGCCATCGTCTGCGCGGCCAGCCAGGGCCTGGGCAAAGGCTGCGCCGAGGCGCTGGGCAAAGAAGGCGTCAACCTGGTCATCAATGCCCGTACCCAGGCCACCCTGGAGCAGACCGCCGCCGAGTTGCGCGCGGCTTGCCCGGGCATCGAGGTGCGCACCGTGGCCGGTGATGTCGCCGACGCCGAGGTGCGCCAGGCGCTGCTGGCAGCCTGCCCGCAGGTGGATATCCTGGTCAACAATGCCGGTGGCCCGCCCCCGGGCGACTTCCGCGACTGGGGCCGCGAGGACTGGCTGAAGGCACTGGACGCCAACATGCTTACCCCCATCGAGCTGATCAAGGCGGTGGTCGATGGCATGGCCGAGCGCGGGTTCGGCCGGGTGGTGAACATCACCTCCGGTGCGGTGAAGGCGCCGATCGATATTCTTGGCTTGTCCAATGGTGCGCGCAGTGGCCTGACCGGCTTCATCGCCGGCCTGGCCCGTCAGCAGCGCCTGGCGGGCAGCAACGTGACGCTGAATAACCTGCTGCCTGGGGCGTTCGACACGGCGCGCCTGCGGAAGACCTTGAAGGCGGCAGGTGGCGATGTGGAAGCCACCGCCCAGTCGCGACGCAAGGCCATCCCGGCGGCGCGCTTTGGCAGTGCCGGCGAGTTCGGCGCTTACTGCGCGTTCCTGTGCAGTGCGCATGCCGGGTACATCACCGGGCAGAACCTGTTGATCGATGGTGGGGCGTTCCCCGGTACCTTCTGAGTCGCCTGACTGAACGCAGGCCCCCTGTGGGAGCGGGTTCACCCGCGAACACCGGCGAAGCCGGTGCCATGCACCGTGTCGCTTTCTTCGCGGGTGAACCCGCTCCCACAGGTACCGTGTCAGCCCTCAGGCGCGGCGATCAGTGAATCGCCACGGGGTTGATGTTCACCTGGGTCGAGCCCTTGTACAGGGGCTGGCCCAGCACGAACAGGAACTCGAACGCCTTGTCCTTCACCAGCGCGCGGGTGTCGATCAGCTCCAGGTTGTAGATGCCGCGCTTGGCCAGCATGAACTGGTTGACCGGGAATTCTTCACCGGTCGGGTTCGGGTACACCTCCGAAGCCCAGGTATCGCCACCAAAGGCGACAATGCCCTGGTCAGCCAGCCACTCGGCCGCCGGCAGGTCGATGCCCGGTTCGGTGGCGAGGAACTGCTGGTTGTCCTTGCCGATCAGTTCCAGCCAGCCGGTGTTGAACAGCACCACGTCACCCTTGCGCAGGGTAATGCCTTCTTTCTTGAGCACGGCCTTGATGTCGTCGACGGTGAACGAGGTGCCGCCCGGCACGATGGCCTTGCCGTAGTGAGCGGTCATGTCCAGCACCACGCCACGGGTGACCATTGGCGGTACTTTTTCCACGCCCAGCTTGGTCACGCCTTCGACCGTGACGAAATCGGCAGCCTTGTTGCCGTTGTAGTAGACGTTGTCGATACCGATGTGGCCGATGCCGTTGAGCTGGGTGCCGACGCCGGTCCAGCCGTTGACCAGTTCATCGTTGAAGCTGAACTTGTTGCGGCCCAGGGTCTGGCCGGCCTGTTCGCCAGGCTGGATGTTGTACAGGTGGAAGCTGCGGTGGCGGAAGGCCGGCAGGTCTTTGCTCACCGGTACGGCCAGCGGGTAGGTCTTGCCGGTCTTGACCAGGCCGACCGCCTGCTTGACCACTTCGGGGGTGAGCAGGTTGGCGGCGCCGATTTCATCCTGTTTGCCGTAGGGCGAGGTCTGCCAGTCGGCGGCCAGGGTGGCCTGGGCAGTGGTCGCCAGGGCGACGGCGAGCAGCAGGGGCTTCAAGCGTTTCATCGGGTACTCCTGATAGTGAGGCGTTGTCAGGAGCAGATTCTGCGCAGGGCCAGCTATGGGAAAAAGCGGCCCGGGGGACAATGACTTTTGCTTGCCGGTCAACAACCACCCTCGTGCAGCGCCAGGCTCTGGCGCAACTGCTCGAGCATGGCCTGGCGCAGTGCCTGTGGCGCCTGCACGCGGATCGAGCCGGCTTGGGACAGCAGCCAGCCCATCAGCGCACGGTTGTCGTCGACGGTGGCTACCAGGGTGGCGCCGCCGTCCGCTTGCAGCGTCAGTTGCATATCTGCCGACAGGGGCGCCGCTTCCAGGCGCCGGGCCAGCGCATCATCGACCCAGGCGTGCAATTCAACCTGGTCCGGGGGTATGAGCGCATCGGGCTGCAGCTGCTGCGCCTCACCCAGGTTCAGGCCCGGTTGCCAGTACCAGCCGTAGGGCATGCCTTTGCTGTTGCACTGCAGCGGGAACAGCGCCGCGAGTTCGACCAGGTCGCGTTCGACGGTGCGTTTGCTGGTGATATGGCCCACGGTTGTCAGGGCGGCCTGCAACTGGGTGGAACTCATCCCCGGGTGACGGCCGGGCAGCAGCTTGAGCAGCTGCCACTGGCGGGCGATGGTGTGACGGGTAGGGTGGCTGGGCAAAGGGCTCGTCCTTGAAGGCAGGCATGAGGCCTGCCTGAGTAGTGGCGTTTAGCTATTGCCCAGCATACCTTGTAGCAGAATGGGATCCAAGTTCTCGCGTACGGCGTTCAGTCGAGGCGCGTCACCCATTTGCCTGCGCCTTGGCCCTCTTTCAGCTGCCGCAGAGCCTGTGGCAATGCCGAGAAGGCGAACTCGCGGCGCTGTGGCGCGATCAGGCTGCCATCGGCGACGGCCTGCAGCAGGCGTTCACCGGCCACGCGCAGGGCTTGGCGATCTGCCAACCGGCCATGGGCATGAATGCTGTTGAGCGCCACTTCATGCAGCGAGATTGCCGTGCCGAAGGCGGGCGTTGGCGCGGTTTCCTGGCGGTCCTGGATGCACACCAGGTGGCCGTTGTAGCCGAGCAGGTGGGCAAGGCTACCGGCATGGGCGCCGCTGACGGTGTCGAACAGGGCATGCAGCGGGCGCTCGCCCAGGGCGGCCTGCAGTTGGTCCTGCCAGTCGGCGTCGTGGTAGTCGAACACCCCACTCACACCAAGGGCCTTGAGAGTGGCGTGGTGGCGTTGACCGGCACTGGCCCACACGCGCAGGCCGCGTTGCGCGGCCAGTTGCGCGAGGTAGAAGCCCACCGCGCCACCGGCGCCGATCACCAGCACATCGCGGCTGGCACCTTCGGGCACCTTGGCCAGGGCCTGCCAGGCGGTCAGGGCGGGGCAGGGCACGGCGGCCGCGGCGGTGTCGCCGAGCGCACTGGGGATATGCATCACCAGGCTGGCATCCAGCAGGCAGTGCTCGGCAAAGCTGCCGTCACGCGCCAGCGATTGGTGGTAGGCAACGCGGCTGCCCAAAGGCATGTCGACGCCTGCGCCAACGGCGACTACCACACCGGCGCCATCCACGCCCGGTACCGTGCCTTGCTGCCAGGCAGGGTGGCCCCACTCGCAGATTTTCCAGTCCACCGGGTTGAGGGCAATGGCGCGGTTGGCCACCAGCACCTCACCGGGGCCGGGTTGTGGCAGGGGTTTACGCAGCAGTTGCAGGCCGTCGAGGCCGGCGTTCGGGGTCCAGGCCCAGGCTTGATGATCGGTTGGCATGGTGCGGGTCCTTTCGAGACGGGTGAGGGCGGCAGGCTAGCGGGGATCGGGCGGGGGAAACAGCTGCGGTGAGGGCAAGGTGTTTTGATTTCAGGGCAAAAGTCTGGGGCCGCTTTGCGGCCCATCGCGACACAAGGCCGCTCCTACAGGAGAACGCGTTTCCTTGTAGGAGCGGCCTTGTGTCGCGATGGGCTGCAGAGCAGCCCCAGGGGTAACTCAGATAGCCAGGCTGTCGACTACACCACCATCGACCCGCAGCGCTGCACCGGTGGTGGCGGACGAGTAAGGGGAGGCGAGGTACACCGCCAGGTGGGCGACTTCGTCGACATCGGCGGCGCGTTGGATGATCGAGCTCGGCCGTGCGGTACGCACGAAGTTGTCGGCTTCTTCACGAATGCTGCGCCCGGACGCCTGGGCTGCATCAGCCACCAGCGCGGCCACGCCGTCGGTCAGGGTCGGGCCGGGCAGCACTGCGTTCACGGTTACCCCGGTGCCGGCCAGGCGCTTGGCCAGGCCATGCGATACCGCCAGGTTGGCAGCCTTGGTGACGCCGTAGTTGATCATGTCGGCAGGGATGGCGATGCCCGATTCCGAAGAGATGAACAGGATCCGCCCCCAACCTTTCTCGACCATGCCCGGGGCATAGTGACGGGCCAGGCGCACGCCGCTCAGCACGTTGGTGTCGTAGAAGCGCGTCCACTCGCTGTCGGCCACGTCGAAGAAGTCGACGTCGTCGTAGATGCCCAGGTTGTTGACCAGGATGTCGGCCCGTGGGTGGGCGGCGAACAGGGTTTTGGCACCGGCGGCGGTGCCCAGGTCGGCGACCACGCCGTGGATCTGCCCACGGCCACCTTGCTCGCGCAGTTCGGCCAGGGCGGCATCCAGCGACTTCTGGCTGCGGCCGGCAATGACTACGTCAGCGTTGGCGCGGGCCAGGCCGCGGGCGATAGCCAGACCAATACCGCCGGTCGAGCCGCTGATGATGGCGGTGCGTCCGCCGAGGTCGATGTTCATGGAATGGCTCCTGTGGGTGAGTTGCATCGATAGGAGCCATCCTAGTGAAGCGCGGTCAGACTGTAAAAGACGTAATTCGACTGAGTTCAGACCTGATTTGACTTATCAAGCCCTTGCTCGGCCAATGCCAGCACCCGCTCGCGGAAAATGCCCACGATCGGCCGCAAGTCGACCTGGTGCCAGACCGCCCACAACTGCTCGCTGGGCTGGAACCAGTCCAGCTGGCGCAGCACCACGGTAGGCCCGGCGCTGGCCGACAGGCTGCTTTGCACCATGGCCAGGCCCAGGCCGGCGGACACCAGGCCGAGCACGCTCAGCGGGTCGTTGGCCTCCAGCGACAGGCGCGGGGTGAAGCCGGCATCGCCACAGCGGGCGATGAAATCGTCACGCTTGTGGCCCTGGTCGGGCTGCCCACCGGTGATGATCCAGTCCTGTTCGTGCAGGTCGGCGGGGGTCAGTTCGGCCTTGCTGGCCAGCGGGTGCGCGGCCGGGATGGCCAGCAGCAATGGGTCGTCCAGCACCGGCTGGCCGCGCAGGTCGGGGTCATTCTTTGGCGGCGGCTCGCAAACCAGGGCAATGTCCAGGCTGCGCTGACGCAGGCCTTCGAACTGTTCGTTGGGGGTCATGTTGTACAGCGCAATGTGGATTTTCGGGCGTTCGCCACGAATCGCCCGCACCGCGCCCGGCAGCACGCCGGCGTGGATGGCGTGGTTGACGTAACCGATGCACAGCCCGCCTTCCTCGCCACGGCCCAGGCGCTTGCCCAGCGATTCCAGGCGCTCGGCATGCTTGAGCAGGCCACGCGCTTCGGCCAGGAAGGTGCGCCCGTCCCTGGTCAGGTACAGTCGCTGGTTGCGCCGTTCGAACAGCGCCAGGCCAAGGTTGTCCTCCAGCTGGGCGATCTGCCGGCTGAGGGGGGATTGGGAAATATGCAGCTGCTCGGCGGCCCGGCCGACGTTCTCGCATTCGGCGACGGCTACGAAGTAGCGCAACTGACGTAGATCTTGCATGAGACCTCCTGGGACTTAACTATTAATAATTATGACTTGGGCGGTCTCGATCTTGCCAGCGTGCCATGCGTTCACTTCGTCGGGTTGATGAACGCGGTCAATTGTGGGAGCGGCCTTGTGTCGCGAAAGGGCTGCAAAGCAGCCCCAGCAATATACGTCTTTGCGCTGAACCCCTGGGGCTGCCTTGCAGCCCTTTCGCGACACAAGGCCGCTCCCACAACTGACCGCGCAGGCTGGAACATTAAAGTTGACCCGCTCGCAATAGCTTGAAGATAACCTTTGCCTTCAAATCAAAACTCATTGTCCCGTCCCCACCTTTTTCCCATCCCCATGTCCCTCGAGAATTCACCCATCCCAACCTTCCACAGGTGATTCTCAAATGCCTCTCGCCTTGTTAGCCCTGACCCTGGCAGCCTTCGCCATCGGCACCACGGAGTTCGTGATCGTCGGCCTAATCCCGACCATCGCCAATGACCTGGCGGTCACCCTGCCTTCGGCCGGCCTGCTGGTCAGCCTTTACGCCCTCAGCGTCGCCATCGGCGCGCCTCTGCTCACTGCCATGACCGGCCGCGTCCCGCGCAAGCTGCTGCTGGTCGGCCTGATGGCGCTGTTCACCGCCGGTAACCTGGTGGCCTGGCAGGCGCCCAGCTACGAATCGCTGATCATGGCGCGCATCCTCACCGGCCTGGCCCACGGGGTGTTCTTCTCGGTCGGCTCGATCATCGCCACCAGCCTGGTGCCGAAAGAAAAAGCCGCCAGCGCCATCGCCACCATGTTCAGTGGCATGACCGTGGCCTTCGTCACCGGTATCCCGCTGGGTACCTTCATCGGCCAGCACTTCGGCTGGCGCGTCACCTTCCTGGTGGTGGCTGCCTTCGGCCTGGTGGCGCTGCTTGGCGCACTGCTGTTCGTGCCCAAGCGCATCCAGCACAGCCAGCCGGCACCGCTGCTGCGCCAACTGCGGGTGATGCTGCAACCGCGCCTGCTGCTGGTGTATGCCATGACTGCCGTGGGTTACGGCGGCTCGCTGATCGCCTTCACCTTCCTTGCCCCGATCCTGCAGGACATCGCCGGCTTCGGCGCCAACAGCGTCGCCCTGGTGCTGCTCGCCTACGGCGTTTCGGTTGCCCTGGGCAACATCTGGGGCGGCCGCCTGGCCGACCGCAAAGGCCCGGTCAAGGCACTGTCGATCATCTTCCTGCTGCTGGCCGTGGTGCTGCTGGCGCTGACCTTCACCGCGCCGCATCCGGTGCTGGTGGTAATCACCGTACTGGCCTGGGGCGCGGTGGCCTTCGGCAATGTGCCGGGCCTGCAGGTGTACGTGGTGCAGCAGGCGGAAAAGGTCGCCCCCGACGCAGTCGACGTGGCTGCCGGTTTCAACATCGCCGCCTTCAACCTGGGTGTGGCCGGTGGCTCCTGGGGCGGTGCCCAGGTGGTGCAACAGCTCGGCCTCGGCCACACCCCATGGATTGCCGCGCTGGTCACCCTCGGTGCCTTGGCCCTGACCCTGTACAGCGGCCGCCTCGACCGCCGCGTACCTGCCCAGCCACAACCTGTCGTCAGCCGCGCCTGACCCCTGATTCGCCTTACGGAGATGCTCATGATGACTCAAGATCCGCTGTTCCAACCCCTGCAATTCGGCGCCCTTAACCTGCCCAACCGCGTGCTGATGCCGCCGATGACCCGCTCCCGCGCCGCCCAGCCTGGCGATGTACCGACCGCGCTGATGGCCGAGTACTACGCACAACGCGCCAGTGCCGGGCTGATCGTCAGTGAAGGCACCTGGATCTCGCCACTGGGCAAGGGTTACGCCCGCACCCCGGGTATCCATACCCAGGCGCAGATCGACGGCTGGCGCCTGGTCACGGAGGCGGTACATACCGCAGGCGGGCGCATCTTCGCCCAGCTCTGGCACGTCGGTCGCCTCAGCCACAGCAGCCTGCTCGGCGGCCAGGCACCGGTGTCGTCCTCGGCAATGCAGGCCGAAGGCGTGAACGTGTTCATCGACAATGCCGACGGCACGCCAGGCTTTGTCCAGGCCTCCAAACCGCGCGCGTTGAGCGAAGCGGAAATTGCCGAGATCATCGAGCAGTACCGCCAGGCTGCGCGCAACGCCATGGCAGCCGGTTTTGACGGTGTCGAGTTGCACGCGGCCAACGGTTACCTGGTCAACCAGTTCCTCGATTCCGGCGCCAACGACCGCACCGACCGCTACGGCGGCTCGTTGGAAAACCGCCTGCGTTTCCTCGACCAGGTCACCCGTGCGCTGGTCGAAGGCACCGGCGACGCCCAGCGCGTAGGTGTACGCCTGGCGCCGCTGACCACGCTCAATGGCTGTGTCGATGCCGACCCGGTCACCACCTATACCGCAGCGGCCAAGCGCCTGGGCGAAATCGGCATCGGCTACCTGCACATTGCCGAAGCCGACTGGGATGACGCGCCGGACATGCCGGTGGACTTCAAGCAACAGCTGCGGGCGGTGTTCCCCGGGGTGCTGGTGTATGCCGGCAAATACACCGGCGAACGTGCACGGCGCGCGCTGGAGGAGGGCTGGGCTGACCTGATCGGCTTCGGCCGGCCATTCGTGGCCAACCCGGACCTGCCGGCGCGGCTGAAGCTGAATGCGCCCTTGGCCGAGCACGAACGGGCCACGCTGTTTGGCGGTGATGCCCATGGCCTGACCGACTACCCGGCACTGGCAACAGCCTGACTTCAGGTTCTACTTCTGTAGGAGCGGGCTCACGCTGTACCTGTGGGAGCGGCTTTAGCCGCGAACACCGGCAACGCCGGTGCCATTTACCGTGTCGCCTGCTTCGCGGGTGAACCCGCTCCCACAGTGACCGTGCAATTTCGAGGTAGGGTGTAAAAAAGCCGGCTGCACTGAAGTTCCTGCAAGACCGCCATTCTCTGTTCTATTCCATCAGCATCACAGCGTTGGCGTATTTTTCCTGGTCCGGTGTGAACGTTGTCAGCATGCCGGTGTGATTACAGGTCAGGGTGAGCTCTGTTCGCGTATCGATGAACAGATCCTCGCCGCGAAGGCCCTGCCATTGCGCCAGGTACTTGAACGAACCGTACTTCATCGGTTTTTTCAAAGCGCGATCATGGCCACCTTTCCAACCTAGCACCGGGAGTGCGCCATCGGCGCAGTGCCGGGCAAGTTCTGGTTGGGCCAGAGCCCGCTCACGGCCAATCTCCCAGCAGCGGATCAAGCCCTCGTCGGGCCCCTTCCATGCTTCTTCCCAGGTGATCAAGGGGCGGATGGGGTGATGAATGGGGCGTCGAATGACCCCGGTAGCTCGATCCATGACTGAGATTGTCCGTAATGTTCAGTTGGCCTGGATGCTACTAATTGGCCACTATCGTGTCCAGTGCTCGCCGACCCCAGCTCTGCGTTCAGTCAAGGCTCTGCTGCAACGCCTCGATAAACACCTCTTCTGCCCGGCTGAAGCGTTGCTCCCTGTTCCACAACAGGTGGATATCCACATCGGCAATCCCTTCCTGCGGCGGCAGCTTCCACAGCAACCCGGCGTCTACATCCGGCGCCACCACATGCTCGGGCAGGCAGCCTATGCCAAACCCGGCAATCACCAGCCGGCGTACTTCTTCAAGGCTTGGTGACGATGCCACGATCCGCCCGGCAAACCCTTGCTGGTCGCGGAAAATGGTCAGTGGCGACAGCATGCCGCCAATCTGGTCACTGGTGAAACTGACGAAGTTCTCCCGCTGCAGGTCGCCTTCGTCCTGGCCAAACAGGGCATGGTGCTTGCCACAGAAGAACGCATAGCGCTGGCGCAGGAACAACCGTTGCTCCAGCCGTGGCTGCGCCCGCCGGTTCAGGCTGAGGCCCGCCGTGGCGGTTTTTTCCTGCAGGGCGGCGACGATGTCGGAGCTGCGCATCACGTCGATCTCCAGCTCCACCCGCGGGTGCTGGCGGTGGAAGTCGGCGAGGAAGTCGTCGAAGTGTTCGTTGACGATACGGCTGATCATCAGCAGGCGTACCTTGCCCACCAGTTCGTCCGCCGGCTGCTCCAGCAAGCCGCCGATCTGCGACATCTGCCCATAGACCTCGCCAGCCAGCTGGAACAGCTGCTCGCCCATTTCCGTCAGCACGAAGCGCGGCCCGCGGCGGGCGATGAGCTGGCGGCCAAGCTGTTCTTCAAGGCGCTTGAGCGCCTGGCTCACTGCCGGCTGGGTGAGGTGCAGGCGGGCGGCCGCACGGCTGATGGACAGCTCCTGGCCGATGACCCGGAAGGTGCGCAGCAGGTTCCAGTCGAGGCGGTCGTTGAGCAGACGGTCGGGCATGGCAGGGCTCGATAATAAGCAAGGCTAATATTTCGAATAATAAATAGAAAATTGACTAATCATAGCCCCGGGCCGATAAATCGCAGATATCGAGGCCTGCCGAGTCGGTGTTGGATTCTTCGCGGGCTTGCCCGCTCCCACAGGGTTACCACAAGTTTCGAATGCTGCGCAGTACCTGTGGGAGCGGGCGAGCCCGCGAAGAATCCAACACCGATTCAACAGGCCAAGCGCCACAAGAGCGCCCCCGTGCCCCTGACAACTCCTGCCAGAACAACAAGCAAAGGAGCCCCCATGAAGCCCACCGCTTCCCCCCAGCCACGCCGTGCCGCCGCCGCCGCGTTCATCGGTACCATGATCGAGTGGTACGACTTCTACATCTACGCCACCGCCGCCGCCCTGGTGTTCGGCGCGCTGTTCTTCCCCTCCGACAACAGCCTGTTCAGCACCATGGCCGCGTTCGGTACCTTCGCCGTCGGCTTCTTCGCCCGGCCGCTGGGTGGCATCGTCTTTGGCCACGTGGGCGACCGTATCGGCCGCAAGAAGTCGCTGGTCATCACCTTGCTGATGATGGGCATCGTCACCGTGGGCATCGGCCTGCTGCCGACCTACGCACAAATCGGCGCCAGCGCGCCGGTACTGCTGATCCTGCTGCGCATCGTCCAGGGCATTGCCGTGGGCGGCGAGTGGGGCGGGGCGGTGCTGATGGCCGGTGAGCATGCACCCAAGGGCCGGCGCAACTTCTTCGCCTCGTTCGCCCAGTTGGGCAGCCCGGCGGGCCTGATCCTGTCGCTGCTGGCCTTCGGCGCGGTCACCCGCCTGCCGGAAGAAGACCTGATGAACTGGGGCTGGCGCGTGCCGTTCCTGGCCAGCGCGCTGTTGCTGCTGGTGGGCCTGGCGATTCGCCTGGGGGTGAATGAGTCGCCCGAGTTCATCGCCAGCCGCGAGCAGGCGGAAAAGGCCCGGCGCAAGGAGCAGGCCCCGGTGTTCGAAGTGCTGCGCACGGCCTGGCGCCCGCTGTTGCTGTGCATCGGGGCCAATACCTTGGGTATCGCCGGGGTCTACTTCACCAACACCTTCATGATCAGCTACACCACCACGCAATTGCACCTGGAGCGCTCCTTGATCCTGGAGTGCCTGTTCTTCGTGGCGATCATCCAGTTCTGCGTACAGCCGTTGGCTGCCTGGCTATCGGAAAAGATCGGCGCCACCCGCTTCCTGGCCCTGGTCGCGCTGCTGGCGATGGCCTCGCCTTACCCGATGTTCGTGCTGGTCAGCTCGGGCCAGGGCCCGTTGATCGTACTCGGCATCGCCCTGGCCGCCGCGTGCATGGCGTCGTTCTACGCGGTGATCGCCGGCTATGTCAGCGGCATGTTCGACACCCGCGTGCGCTACACCGCCATTTCCCTGGCCTACCAGATCTGCGGCGCCATCGCCGGCGGCCTGACTCCGCTGATCGGTACCTGGCTGGCCCACACCTTCACCGGCCAATGGTGGCCGATGGCGGTGTTCTACACCTTGATCGCAACCATTTCGCTGGTCTGCGTGCTCGCCCTGGCGCGCCAGTACGCCCGCAGCCAGCGCCTGGAACTGGCCTGATCGAACCGCTTTTTTCTGGAGTACCCGCACATGTTGAAAAGCAATGGCGAACGCCTGTGGGCGAGCCTGATGGCCATGGCCGAAATCGGCGCTACCGCCCGTGGCGGCAGCTGCCGCCTGGCCCTGAGCGACGAGGACAAGGCTGGCCGTGAACTGTTCAGCCACTGGTGCCGCGAAGCCGGCCTGACGCTGACTGTGGATGCCATCGGCAACCTGTTCGCCCGCCGCGCTGGCAGCGACCCCGATGCAGCGCCGGTGATGATGGGCAGCCACCTCGACACCCAACCTGAGGGCGGCCGTTTCGATGGCGTCTACGGTGTGCTGGCAGGCCTTGAAGTGGTGCGCCGGCTCAATGACCTGAACATCCAGACGCGCAAGCCGCTGGAGATCGCCGTATGGACCAACGAGGAGGGCGCCCGCTTCACCCCGGCCATGTTCGGTTCGGCGGTGTTCACCGGTACCCTGGCGCTGGACGAAGCGCTGGCCATTCGCGATGCCGATGGCATCAGCGTCGCCGACGAACTGCAGCGCACCGGTTACGCCGGCCAGCGCCCGCTGGGTGGCCGAGTCGATGCCTATTTCGAGGCCCACATCGAGCAAGGCCCGATCCTTGAAGACAACGCCAAGGCCATCGGCGTGGTCAGCGGCGGGCAGGCTATCCGATGGCTCGACGTCACGGTCGAAGGCTTGGCCGCGCACGCCGGTACCACGCCGATGCCACTGCGCAAGGATGCCCTGTATGGCACCGCGCGGATGATCCAGGCAGTCGAGCAACTGGCTGCCGCTTTTGCCCCTGAAGGCCTGACCACGGTGGGTGAACTGTCCATCGCCAAGTCCTCGCGCAACACCATTCCGGGGCTGCTGCAGTTCACCGTCGACCTGCGTCATCACCGGGATGAAGCCATCGAGGCGATGGAACGCGAGCTGACGTTGAAGCTGCAAGCCATCGCCAATCAGCGCGGGTTGCAGGTGCGTATCGAGCGCCACTGGATCAGCCCGGCCACGCCATTCGATGCCGATTGCGTAGCCGCCGTGCAGCAGGCGGTGGATGGCCTCGGCTATGCCCAGCAGTCGATCGTCAGCGGCGCCGGCCACGACGCCATCCTGCTGGCCCGCTACTGCCCGACCGCCATGGTGTTCATCCCCTGTGTCGGCGGCTTGAGCCACAACGAAGCCGAAGACGTATTGCCCGACGACGCCCGCCAGGGTGCCGATGTACTGCTCAATGCCGTGCTGGCCCGCGCGGGCATTGTCGAACAAGGAGAAGCCTGATGCGTTGCTACTTCCACCCCGAACAACTGCTGCACCACCCACGCAGCTACTACTCGCGCGGCGCCATGCGCACCCCGCAGGAAGTCCCCGAACGCGCCCAGCGCCTGCTGCAGGCGGCCAAGGATCTGGGCTTCGACATCCGTCAGCCTGAGGACGCCGGCCTCGAACCGCTCAAGGCAGTGCATGGCGAGGCCTACCTGGCCTTCCTCGAAGAGGCCCATGCGCGCTGGAAGGAAGTGCCCGAGGACTGGGGCGACGAGGTCATGTCCAACATCTTCGTGCGTGAACCCAACGCCTTGCGCGGCATCCTCGCCCAGGCCGGGCGCTACCTGGCTGACGGCAGCTGCCCTGTAGGCGAACACACCTGGCGCTCGGCCTATTGGTCTGCGCAAAGCGCAGTGGCCGGTGCCAAGGCCATTCTCGACGGCGAGCCGGCGGCCTATGCCCTGTGCCGGCCGCCAGGCCACCATGCGCGCTTCGATGCGGCCGGTGGTTTCTGCTACATCAACAACGCCGCTGTCGCTGCCCAGGCCTTGCGCAGCCGCTACAGCCGCGTGGCCATCCTCGATACCGACATGCACCACGGGCAGGGGATTCAGGAAATCTTCTACGACCGCCGGGATGTGCTGTATGTATCGGTGCATGGCGACCCCACCAACTTCTACCCGGGTGTGGCCGGGTTCGCGGACGAGCGTGGCAGCGGTGCGGGGGAGGGGTACAACCTCAACTTGCCGATGGCGCATGGGGCTAGCGAAGCGGACTTCATGGGCCAGCTGGAGATCGCGCTGGCAGCGGTGAAGGACTTTGGCGCCGAGGTGCTGGTGTTGTCGCTGGGGTTCGATATCTACGAACTCGACCCGCAGAGCAAGGTGGCGGTGACGACTGAAGGGTTTGCGGTATTGGGCGAGCGGATTCGGGCGATGCGCTTGCCGTGCCTGATCGTGCAGGAAGGGGGGTATCACCTGGAGAGCCTGGAGGCGAATGTGCTGGGGTTCTTTGCTGATAAAGCAGATTGGTGATAAGTGCTATATGCCGGCAGCTGTGTTGTCGCTGCCGGCGTCTGTGATGATACTCGGTCTCGGTGAACGAGGATGTACGTGCTGGGCTCTGGAATCAGTTCTGCTTATAGCTCATATCTTTTTTGGGTCAAGAATTCAGGCTCTCGCCAGTTTGGACCTTTGATATAGCCATTTCCACCACGCTGTATCAAACCTTCGTCACTCATTTTCTTAATCAGGTTAATGAGTTGTAGGCAGTCGCCAATGTTCACCCATCCATTTCGATTGTATAGATTGTCGAGTCGTGGATGAGAAATGCCATTTTGCCTGACAAGCCACAGAATTATATCGGTGGGGCTTTCGTTGGTGATTATTTCGCTAATAGTGTTCATTTGTTCTCTCGTGCGATCTGCTGGTCATCTGCTTCAATTGCTTCTGGTGTGTAAAGCAGTTCGAGCTCCGAGGTGAGTTGGTAGTCTTCCAGTGTTGCAGCGTGTGTATTGTTCCATGCTTCACCATCATCGTTCGGCCTGATTTTATCTGGTATTTCAAGGGTGCGAAAGCGCTCCAGCTCCCTTATCTCATGTGTGTAAAAGCGCTTGTCGGTGTCCGTTTCTTGCAACTTGCCCTGTAGGATTTTTTCCAGCCTGTTGATCATGATGTCATTTGCATCGGACGGGCCGAAGCGGCTTGTGTGTAATTTGACTAATTCGATGCCTGTCGCTGTGATTTTGACCTCGCGCCAATCCAGTCGCTCGATAGGTCCACCTGCTTTGTCTGGATTATAAGCTCGCCCGCTATAAGTGCCTATGGTTGTTGCGTCGGGATAGGGAGAATTGAAAACTATGTACAGTGGTGGCAGACCAGATTCTGGCGGGAAGCAGTAAATACAGTCTTTATAATTCGGTGGTTCATAGGCAGGGAGCGGTGTCGCTTCTATCCATGCGGGTCTGAGATTGACCCCCTCATAGGGGTCCGACAGTATCGGGTCACTGGGGGTTGTAGTTGACGACCCGTTCTCGGTATGAATGGGGAAGCTGAGCCTGATTGGAAAATCACTCGATGGAATCGATGTGTAGCTATTGCCTTCTTTATCCATTACTAAGGGGCGTACAGGCACCTTTTTTTCAGCACTTGTGGAGTTTGCGCGGTTCGTAAGAGTATACGTGTCCAGATTGGCATTTATTCGTAGCGGTGATTCAATTGTCCCGTGCTTAAGCGCAATGTCATGAATATTCGTAGGCAAATCAGGAATGAGTAGTTCAGCAGGCATGCTCAGGGCTGAGTCATGGTACAAATCAGCGTTTCCTAATTCTGATGAATAAAAAAATAAACCTATGCCCAGCCTGAAGATTGGGGTTGCAGTAATGCCCAGTGTCTTAACTTTCTCTATTCCTCTAAGGATATGGCTCTGAAGGCTGCCAAATCTGATTGGGTTAGTTGATATTGTGGTTAATGTTGAGCTTAGCACTATTCCGGAGTTGGGTTTTAAGGTGATGGAATTGCCTTGACTGTCTTTGTTGTGGTTGTTTCTTAATATTATTATGGTTTTCTGCTGGAGGTTTTCGTATTCCTTTTTTATTTTTTCAAGGCAGCGATTTAGTACTATTTCAATTTGCGCGGCAGTAATGTTGCTCATTAAAAAGTACAAATCTTCCTCGATCATATAGAAATCTTGGTCGTGCCAGCGGTTAAAGTGAACGACGTTTTCGAAATGCAGTGCTGCTTCGTCAATGCCTATTGTATATATGTGTTCTGCTAAGTATAGGTTGATATTGTGGATGGCTTGTTTGTGGGTTTTGTTATAAAGGAGCAGGAGGAATTTCTTTTGGGCGTAAAGTTGGCTTGCCTGGTCTGGGTAGGATTGTCTTATGTCTGAATAATGTTTATTCAAATAGTTCTCAAATCCAGGAGTGCTCACTGGGCAGGTAGCCTCGATTTCCTGTATCACATTTTTCGCAATGGTCGTTGCGTTGTCGCTGAGCGCATCATATGAAAGCGATGCTATGTTCGGCGGTGTTATAGGTAGTGTGAACGGGCTGTCCCAAGAAAGGATGTCCTCAAAGTCATATGTAAAAGGCGCGGCTGAGTATATTTCTTGCAGTTCCTGGCTTGTTAGTGTTCTGCGTGAGGTCACGTCTATTTCCCTTGAAGAAGCCTTGAGGTACTAAACCTTGAGGCTTTCGCAAGAAGGGCGGCAGGTGGAATAGATGCACTGCTATTGAGTAGCGAGCGCGACACCAACAGAAATCGTAGATGCCGATGGCTGGTGGGTGTAAGAAGATGGGTTAAGCTGTTGGATCAAGGGAGTTAGACATCTAGTTTTTGTTATAGGCACTCGTTGGCTGAAGTATCCCTGAGGTTTATGGAATAGGTGACGCAGACTGCGGAGGGAGTTGGCCTGCACCTGTGGCAGCGGGCATGTCCGTGAAGAAGCCAGCGTGGCTCAAGCGTGGAGTGTGCAGCTATCGGTGGCAGGCGTAGGCTGGGGGAACCAGAATCTTCGCATCAGGCGCCATCCCTTGGGCAATCCCTGCACAGACTGCAAGCACCAGAGAATCCCCCTGTTCCCCTGTTCCCCCCCCCCACTGCACGCCTAGGCCTAGTTGATGTGCAGAGCGGCGCTCGATCTCACAGGTGCTGAAAAGGTTGCGGCGAACTACACCCCACCCCGCCGCACATGCTTCACCAACACCTTCTCCAGCAACTCCCACATCGCCGGCTCGGTACTGAACGCCACGTTGAACCGCATCCACCCGGTCGCTTTGGCATCGACCATGAACAACTGCCCGGGCCCGAGCATGATGCCTTTCTCCAACGCATCATCCAGCAACGCCGCGCTGTCTGGAATCGCCGGGTGGCGGGTCCAGATATACATCCCTTCATCCGACTCGATGAACAGCTCGAAGCCCAGCCGATGCAGATGCCGGCCAACTTCCTGGTGCGCCTCGGCCAGCCGCTGGCGCAGGCGCTTGAGGTGCTTGCGCCAGCGCCCGTCGATGATCGCGGCATACACCACGCGCTCCATCACCTGCGAGGTGGTCAGGCCAGAGCGCATTTTCAGGTGCAGCAGCTTCTGCATCAGCTCGGGGTTGGCCAGCATGTAGCCGACCCGCACATTGGGCGAAATGCTCTTGGAGTAGCTGCCCACGTACACCACCTGCTGCAGGTGGTCGAGGCTGGCCAGGCACGGCTGCGGTTCGGCGACCATGTCGGCGTACAGGTTGTTCTCCACCAGGCGGAAGCCGTGCTGGCTGGCCAGTTGCAGCAGGCGGTGCAGCTGCGGTAGCGGCGTGCGCGAGCAGGTCGGGCTGTGCAGGTGCGGCTGGGTGAAGAATGCAGTGGGGCGGTGATGGGTGAGCAACTGTTCCAGCTGGTTCAGGTCGTAGCCGGCCGGTGTGCGCGGCACGCCGACCAGGGTCGCGCCCTGGGTACGCAGGATGCTCATCAGGTTGGGGTAACCGGGGTCGTCCACCAGCACCACGTCGCCCGGGCGCACCAGGGTGCGCGCGGCCAGGTCCAGGGCCTGGCTGGCGCCATGGGTAAGCATCAGCTGCGCCGGGTTGGCAACGATCGACAGTTCCTGCTGCAGGTTCTGTGCGGTCAGTGCACGCAGCTCCATCAGACCCATGGGGTCGCCGTAGCCCGACAGCTCCAGCGGGCTGCCGGCCACCTGGCGCAGGCCGCGGCGCAGGCCGTCTTCGTACATCCAGTCGTTGGGCAGCCAGCCGCAGCCTGGCTTGAACGGCAACTGGCGGATTTCGAAGATCTGCTGCAGGTACCACTCGGAGTTGAACGTTGGTCGACTGGTGTCGGCCTCGGCGTTGTGCGGGTCGAGCAATTCGCCCGCCGCGCGGTTGACGAAGAACCCCGCATTGCCCCGGCTCACCAGCAGGCCCTGGGCGACCAGACGGTCGTAGGCCTCGACCACGGTGAAGGTGCTCACCGAATAGCTCGCGGCAAAGGCGCGGATCGAGGGGACCTTGGCGCCTGGCTTGAGGGTCTGGTTGTCGATCAGCTCGCGCAGCCCGTCGATGATCTGGTTCACCAGCGGGGTCGAGGAGTCTGGATGTAATTCGAACATTTGGGCCTTCAGGTTGCGTATCGCCCGGCGTTTGCAAGGTGTATTGCAAGGGCGACCTGTACAGTGCAGTGCGAGTTTCATGCCACTGTGCATGGCTCTCTGCGTCGGACATTTTTACATTAGGTGTCAGATATCGCCACCTAAAGCATGTTCAGTTCGCTCCAGGCGCCTGCCCTGGGGCGCGTCAGCAGGCCGCCATGGAAGGCCTGCGTGTGTTCGCTCACACCATCCTGCGCGCATTAGCACTGATGTACGTGAAACCGCCAGCCATCGGGGTTTCACAGTTTTCCTTGGATAAAAAGAAGCACGGGGTACACAACTGATGGACGCAACATCCACAACCACCACCGCGAAAAGCGGGCATGAGAGCAAGCTCAGTGCCTCGCTCAAGTCGCGCCACCTGACGATGATGTCGATCGCCGGGGTTATCGGCGGCGCCTTGTTCGTCGGTTCCGGCAGCGTGATTCACAGCGCCGGCCCAGCTGCTGTGCTGGCCTACCTGGCAGGCGGCATCCTGGTGGTACTGATCATGCGCATGCTGGGTGAAATGGCGACTTCCTCGCCAGACACCGGTTCGTTCTCCACCTACGCCGATCGCGCCATCGGCCGTTGGGCCGGTTTCACCATCGGCTGGCTGTACTGGTGGTACTGGGTCATCCTCATGGCCTGGGAAGCTTATGTGGCGGGCAAGATCCTGCATGGTTTCTTCCCCGACGTCAGCGTCAACGTGTTCGTGCTGGCCACGACCCTGTTGCTGATCACCGTCAACTTCTTCAACGTCAAGCACTACGGTGAGTTCGAGTTCTGGTTCGCCTTGATCAAGGTGATCGCGATCGTCTGCTTCCTGATCGTGTGTACCGCTGCCGTGCTGAACATCTGGCAGTTCGGTGAAGTGCGTGGCATCAGCCACCTCACCGCCGAAGGCTTCATGCCCAATGGCATCACCACCGTGATCGGTGCCTTGCTCGGGGTGATGTTCGCCTTCCTCGGCGCGGAAATCGTCACCATCGCCGCTTCCGAAGCCAAGGACCCGGCCGCGCAGATCGTCAAGGCGACCAACTCGGTGGTCTGGCGTGTGTGCCTGTTCTACGTGGGTTCGATCTTCCTGATCGTCTGCCTGGTACCGTGGAACGATCCGCACCTGGGCGTTTCCGGCTACGGCGCCTACCGCCGCACCCTGGAGCTGTTGGGCGTGCCGTATGCCGAGCTGCTGATGAACTTCGTGGTGCTGACCTCGGTGAGCAGCTGCCTGATCTCGGGCCACTACACCGCTTCGCGCATGCTGTTCTCCCTGGCCCAGCGTGGCGACGCGCCGTCGTTCTTCAAGATCACCCGCGCCGGCACCGGTGTACCGGTGTACGCGATCATGGGTTCGTGCGCCGTGGCCGTGGTGTGTGCGCTGATCAACTTCAGCGAGACCCTGCGCCCGAAAGACGTGCTGGAAACCCTGATGAACACCACCGGCATGATTGCCCTGCTGGTGTACCTGGTGATTGCCTTCTCGCAGCTGCGCATGCGCCGCAAGCTGATTGCCGAAGGCAAGGAAGTACGCCTGAAGATGTGGCTGTTCCCATGGCTGACCTACCTGGTGATCGCGTTCATCGTGGCCGCCCTGGTGACCATGGCCTTCATGCCTGACTACCAGATCCTGGTGATTTCCACCGGTATCGCCGCGGCAATCGTGGTGGCGATGGGTGTGGTGCATCAGATCCGCACTGGCAAGCAGCACTAAGCGTCACTCGCTTCTCGAAACGGCCGGCTCCCTCAGGGACCCGGCCGTTTTGCGTTGTTGGGCCAGGGGTATATGGCCGCCTGTTACATGGCATATGCTGAATACATTGCCCGCCCAGAGGAGCTTCACATGGCCTGGTCCGCCACCCAGTATTCGCAATTCGAAGACGAGCGTACCCGCGCGGTGCGTGACCTGCTGGCCGCTGTACCGGCACGCCCGGTACGCCACGCCACCGACCTGGGCTGTGGCCCTGGCAATTCCACCGAGGTGCTGCTGCAACGTTACCCGGATGCCCAGGTGACGGCCCTGGACAGCGACCCGGACATGATCGACAAGGCCCGCGAGCGCAAACGGCTGTGCATCCCCCGCGTGCGCACAGTCATCGCTGACATTGCCGGCTGGTCCGCCCCCGAGCCGCAGGACCTGATCCTGGCCAATGCCTCGCTGCAATGGGTACCCGACCACGCCTCGCTGTACCCGCACCTGGTGCGCCAGCTGAGCGAAGGTGCCAGCCTGGCCGTGCAGACCCCGGACAACCTCGATGAGCCGGCCCACCGGCAACTGCGCGAAATCGCCAGCCAGGGCCCCTGGGCGGCGAAGTTCGCTGATTTCCAGCTGCCGCCACGGCACAGCGCGGCGTTCTACTACGACCTGCTCAGCCCGCTGTGTGCGCGGGTGGATGTGTGGCGCACCACCTACCACCACCCGTTGGCCGGTGGCGCGGAAGCCGTGGTGGAGTGGTTCAAGGGTTCGGCCTTGCGTCCGTACCTGGGGCGGTTGGAGGAGCAGGAGCAGGCGGATTTCCTGCAGATGTACCTGCAGGCGATGCAGCGCGACTACCCGCCGGCCACCGATGGCAAGGTGCTGTTGCCGTTCCCGCGGCTGTTCGTGATCGCTACCCGCTAGGGCGGCGCCAGCGCCAGGCCACGTAGCTGTAGATGCCGAGGTTGAGCAGCAGCACGAAAGTGCCCAGCAGCAGCTGGATGTGCGGTGTCAGCCCGGCGGGGTAGATCAACGGCCAGATATAGTGCTCGACGAAGCCGCCCTGGTAGCCCGCGTCACCAGCCGTGCTACGCATGCGGTTTTCCCAGGTGGTCAGCGGGCAGCCCAGGTGCAGGCATTCCACCGCCAGGCCCCAGGCCAGCGCCGGCAGGTGCAGCAGCAGGGCAGGGCGCCAGCGCAGTACCAGCAGGCCGCCGAACAGCACCAGCAGGATGAAGAGCAGGTGCAGCAGGACCAGGCTGTCGGCGGCAAGGCGGTAGAGCATGGTTTGTGTGCCGAGGGTTGAGGTTATCCCAGCATAGTTGGGTTGCCTGTACCGGCCTCTTCGCGGGTGAACCCGCTCCCACAGGTACTCCACAGAGCTTGAGAGCTGTGGAATACCTGTGAGAGCTGCCTGTATTGGTCTCCCACAGGTACCGTGCCAATCTGAGCCTTAGTGCGGCCCCTGTGGGAGCGGGTTTACCCGCGAAGAGGCGGCACAGGCTTACAACCCTTCCTCCACCATCTGCAGGAAGGTCGCCACCACCCGCCGCGTGCGCTGCTCGCTCAGGCACACCAGGGTCTCGGTCAGGTGCCGCTGGCAATCGACGATCGGCAAGGCGCACACCCGCGCATCCGCACCAAACTCCGCCGCCGACACCACCCCCACACCAATCCCCACCACCACCGCTTCCCGCGCCGCTTCCCGGCCTTCCACCTGGATCGCCGGGCGAATCCGCAGCCCGGCCCGTTGCATTTCTTCTTCCAGCGTCTGCCGCGTCACCGACCCGGGCTCGCGCAGCACCAGCGGCGTATCGTCCAGGTCCGCCAGGCTGATCGCGCCGCGGCTGGCCCATGGGTGCTGGTGCGAGACGAACGCCACCATCGGGTCGCGGCGCAGCGGCAGGCAGTGCAGCCGCTCATCGTCGACGTCCCGCCCCAGCAGGGCCAGGTCGGCCTGGTAGCTGAACAGCCGGGCCAGCGACTCGTCGGTGTTGCCAGTCTCGATCTTCACCTGGATACCCGGGTAGCGCTGGCAGAAGCGGGCGATCTGCGGCAGCACGTGCACCGGCGCATCCACCGCCAGCACCAGGCTGCCGGTGTGCAGCGCACGCGAATCCTGCAGCAGTTCATGGGCTTCGGCCTCGCAGGCGAACAGGCGCTGGCTGATGCCCAGCAGGCGCTCGCCGAGGTCGGTGAGCTGCACCGAACGCTTGTTGCGGTGGAACAGCAAGACGCCGAAGCGCTCCTCCAGTTTGCGCACCTGGTCCGACACCGCGGGCTGGGTAAGAAACAGCTTTTCGGCGGCGCGGGTAAAGCTGCCGTGAACGGCCACGGCATGGAAGGCCTTGAGTTGTGCGTGGGAAACCGACATGACGACCTCAGTAACAAGCTGGGCTTATGTGTGAAATACGATAAATCGATTTTATTTATCTTAGCGCAACTGTTTCCATGCATGTCAGCCCGACGCTGGTATCACAAGTGCCGCCAGGGCCATGGCACCCACACGGCGCCATCTGACCCGATGACAGCCTCGTCATCGCTGTGCGTAACACAAGAACAAGACAGGCGTTTCTTCACATTCTGCCGGCACACTCAAGCAAGAGGTCAGACTTACATGAACCAATCCCTAGCCGCGTTCAAACGCTGGCGTATCCAGATTTTCGCCATTACCTGGCTGGCCTACGCCGCCTTCTACTTCACCCGCAAGGCCTTCTCGGTGGCCAAGCTGGGCATCGGTGAAGACCCCAACTTCATGCTCGACAAGGCCGCCATGGCCAACCTCGACGCCATCTACCTGACCGCCTACGCCGTAGGCCAGTTCACCTGGGGCATGCTTGCCGACCGCTTTGGCCCACGCGTGGTGGTGCTCGGCGGCCTGCTGATTTCTGCTGCTGCGGCGGTGGTGATGGGCAGTTACGCCACCTTCCCGATCTTCGCCACCTGCATGCTGGTGCAGGGCCTGGCGCAATCCACCGGCTGGGCCGGGTTGTGCAAGAACATCGGCAGCTTCTTCCCGGCGTCGCAGCGTGGGCGGGTGCTGGGCCTGTGGAGTTCCTGCTATGCCTTCGGCGGCCTGGTGGCCTCCCCGTTCGCCGGCTGGTGGGCCTATACCCTGGTCGGTACCTGGCACGCGGCGTTCTTCTCCAGTGCCGCGGTGGTGGCGCTGGTGGCCGTGCTGTTCTTCTTCCTGCAGCGCAACAAGCCTGAAGACGTCGGCCTGCCGGCGGTGGAGCCCGAGCCGCAGAGCATGGCCCCGGCCGGCAACCTGTGCAGCGTGTGGGCGCCGCTGAAGGAGATCATGCGCAACCGCACGGTGCTGACCCTGGGGCTGGCGTACTTCCTGTTGAAGCCGGCGCGCTACGCCATCCTGCTGTGGGGGCCGGTGATCGTCTTCGAGCAGATGCCCTCGGTGGGCAAGGTGGGGGCAGCAATCATCCCGACAGCCTTCGAACTGGCCGGGCTGCTCGGCCCGATCATCATCGGCCTGGCCTCCGACAAGCTGTTCGGCGCCCGGCGCATGCCGGCTTGTGTCATCAGCCTGGTGTTGCTGACCGTGGCGTTGGCGGCGTTCATGGCGGCCATGCACACCGGCAGCGTGATCCTGGTGGTGGCCCTGCTGTTCGTCATGGGCCTGACCCTGTACGGGCCGGACTCGATGATCAGCGGCGCTGCGGCCATCGACTTCGGCACCGCCAAGGCTGGCGCTACCGCAGCTGGCTTCGTCAACGGCTGCGGTTCGGTGGGGGCGGTGCTTGGCGGGCTGCTGCCGGGGTACTTCGATGGTGTCACGGTGTTCATCGTGTTCGCCGGCTGCGCGCTGTTCTCGGCGCTGGTGCTGCTGCCGCACTGGAACAGCCGCCCGGCCAGCGCTGCGCAAAGCACTGACGTGGCCCCGAATACCAGCATGGCAATCAAGCCACTGCGTACCTGAAAGGAAAGCGAGCGAATGAGACCCTTCTGGCTGCAACAGGCCCTGGATTCGGCGCAAGAGGCGGTGTGCCCACCGCTGCAAGGCGATGCCCGGTGCGATGTGTGCATCGTCGGCGGCGGCTATACCGGCCTGTGGACCGCGCTGATGCTCAAGGAAGCGGTGCCGGCCCTGGATATCGTGCTGATCGAGGCCGATATTTGCGGTGCCGGTGCCAGTGGCCGCAATGGTGGCTGTGCGTTGTCCTGGTCGGCCAAGTACTTCACCCTCGAGCGGCTGTTCGGGGTGGCCGAGGCGGTGCGCCTGGTGCGTGAGTCCGAGCGCAGCATAGGTGAGATCGGCGCGTTCTGCGCGGCCAATGGCATCGATTGCGACTACCGCCTGGACGGCACGCTGTACACCGCCACCAATGCCGCGCAGGTCGGCGCCACCGACGCGGTGATCGCCGCGCTGGAGCAAAAGGGGATCAATTCGTTTCGCCGCCTGCCGCTGCAGCAGGTGCAGCGCCTGGCGGGTTCGGCGCGGCACCTGGAAGGCTGGTTCTCGCCGGCCGCGGCCACGGTGCAGCCGGGCAAGCTGGTGCGCGGCCTGCGCCGGGTGGCCTTGCAGCGCGGCGTGCGCATCCATGAGGGCACCGCCATGACCGGCCTGGAGCACGGCGCCCCGGTGCAGGTGCGCACAGCCCATGGCACGGTGCGCGCCGACCGCGTGGTATTGGGCCTGAATGCCTGGATGGCGCGGGCTTTCCCACAGTTCGAGCGCAGCGTGGCGATTGTTTCCAGCGACATGGTAATCACCGAACCTTGCCCCGAGCTGTTGCACCAGGTCGGCCTGGACAGCGGCATCAGCGTGCTCGATTCACGGATATTCGTGCATTACTACCACAACACCTCCGATGGTCGGCTGATGCTCGGCAAGGGCGGCAATACCTTCGCCTATGGCGGGCGCATGCTGCCGGTGTTCGACCAGCCGTCGCCGTACCGGCCGCTGCTGCGTGAAAGCCTGGGCGGATTTTTCCCGGCGCTGGCCGAGGTGCCGCTGGCGGCCAGCTGGAACGGGCCGTCCGACCGCTCGGTGACCGGTTTGCCGTTCTTTGGCCGGCTGGACGGGCAGGGCAACGTGTTCTACGGCTTTGGTTACTCCGGCAGCGGCGTCGGGCCGTGCCACATGGGCGGGCAGATTCTGTCGTCGCTGGCACTGGGGCTGGACAACCCATGGACCCGTTCGCCGCTGGTCAAGGGGCCGCTGGGGCTGTTCCCGCCCGAGCCGATTCGCTACCTGGGCTCGCTGATGGTGCGCAATGCCATCCGCCGCAAGGAGCGGGCCGAGGACCGTGGGCTGCGGCCGCGCAGGCTGGATGTGCGCCTGGCGCGGTTTGCCGCGGCGGCGGGCAAGGCCGATAAAGGCTGATGAGATTTCTTGTCGAACACAGGCCAGAGGGCGTATAAACTGCACCCACTTTTGGCCGGTCGCTTCCTGAACCGGCCGCTGAAACAAGAGAGTCGACATGGGCGCACAGTGGAAAGCCAAACATAAAGAAGCCGCGGCCAACGCCAAAGGCAAGATCATGGGCAAGCTGTCCAAAGAGATCCAGATCGCCGCCAAGTCCGGCGCCGACCCGGACATGAACCCACGCCTGCGCCTGGCCATCGAGCAGGCCAAGAAGGCCTCGATGACCCGCGAGACCCTGGAACGCGCAATCCGCAAGGGCGCGGGCCTGGACGGCGATGCCGTGCAGTACTCGGCGGTAAGCTACGAAGGTTTTGCCCCGCACCAGGTACCGCTGATCGTCGAGTGCCTGACCGACAACGTCAACCGCACCGTCGCGCAGATCCGCGTGCTGTTCCGCAAGGGCCAGCTGGGTGCCAGTGGTTCGGTGGCCTGGGATTTCAACCATGTCGGCCTGATCGAAGCCACCCCGAACGGCGACGCCGACCCGGAAATGGCGGCCATCGAAGCCGGTGCCCAGGACTTTGACGAAGGCGACGAAGAGGGTTCGACCCTGTTCATCACCGACACCACCGACCTGGACGCGGTGCAGAAGGCCCTGCCGGAGCATGGCTTCACCGTGACCTCGGCGAAGATCGGCTACACCCCGAAGAACCCGGTGAGCGCGGCAACCCTGAGTGCCGAAGCGCTGGCCGAGGTGGAAGCGTTCCTCGAAGCCATCGACGAGAACGATGACGTGCAGAACGTTTATGTTGGTCTGACTGACTGATCTGCTTCTCTGGGGCCGCTTTGCGGCCCATCGCGACACAAGGCCGCTCCTACAGGGGAACGCATGACCCATGTAGGAGCGGCCTTGTGTCGCGAAACGAGGGCAAAGCCCTCGCCAGCGGTCTGGAGCCGAACCCCGATGAACCCCGCTTTCGCCTCCCTCAGCCTCGCCCACCTGCGCACCCTCGACCACCTGCTGCAGCTGAAGAACCTCAGCCACGCCGCCGAGCGCCTGGGCGTCAGCCAGTCCGCCCTCAGCCGCCAGCTTGCCCACCTGCGCGAAGCCTTCGATGACCCCTTGCTGGTACGCCAGGGCCGTGGTTACGTGCTCAGCGAACACGCCGAAGCCCTGGTCGAACCCCTGCGCCAGGTTCTCGAAGAGCTGCACGCCCTGCGCCAGCCCGCGGTGTTCGACCCGGCGCGCTGCGAGCGGCGTTTCTGCCTGGCCGCTTCGGACTACGTGGCCGAGCACATGCTGCCGCTGCTGGTGGCGGCGCTGGAGCGCGAAGCGCCGGGTGTATCGCTGGAGTACCGCACCTGGCAGGCCGGCCAGTACGCCTTGCTGGCCAGCGGCGAGATCGACCTGGCCACCACCTTGTTCGACGAGTCGCCACCCAACCTGCACGGGCGCCTGTTGGGCGAGGACCGCGCGGTATGCCTGATGCGCCACGACCACCCGCTGGCCGCCCGCGGCGCGCTCAGCCAGGCCGACTACCTGGCGCACAAGCATGTGCGTATTTCCGGTGGAGGCGACAAGGACAGCTTCATCGACCGCCACTTGCGCGCCCAGGGCCTGCAACGGCGGGTCAGTTTGGAAGTGCCGTTCTTCTCCGCCACCGTGCAGGTGATCGCCAACAGCCAGGCGCTGGCCACCGTGCCCGAGCACATCGCCCGGCAGCTGTGCCGCCTGCATGACCTGGCCTGGCGGCCGTTGGGCTTCATCGACCACAGCCAGCGCTACTGGGTAGTGTGGCACCAGCGCCTGCAGGCCTCGGCCGAACACCGCTGGTTGCGCAACCGGGTGTTCGAGTTGTGGCGCCAGTCGCAGTTCGGTGTGCAGGGCGGGCATGCGGGTTTGCCATAGCAGGTATGCGCGAGGCGGGGTTATTTGCCTGGGGATAGGTGCCTAGACTGGGGGCATTATGTTGCCTGTACCGGCCTCTTCGCGGGTAAACCCGCTCCTACAAACGATGCAGTACCTGTGGGAGCGGGTTTACCCGCGAAGAGGCCAGTACAGGCAGCGAACCACCCACAGGAGACCCCAGGTGACCCCCGAACAATTCCGCCAGTACGGCCACCAACTGATCGACCTGATCGCCGACTACCGCCAGACCGTCGGCGAGCGCCCGGTCATGGCCCAGGTCGAGCCCGGCTATCTCAAGGCCGCCTTGCCCGCTCAGGCCCCCCTGCAAGGCGAACCTTTCGCAGCGATCCTCGACGACGTCAACCAGTTGGTCATGCCCGGCCTGTCCCATTGGCAGCACCCGGACTTCTACGGCTACTTCCCCTCCAACGGCACCCTGTCGTCGGTCCTCGGTGACTTCCTCAGCACTGGCCTGGGCGTGCTTGGCCTGTCGTGGCAGTCCAGCCCGGCCCTGAGCGAGCTGGAGGAAACCACCCTCGACTGGCTGCGTCAGCTGCTCGGCCTGTCTGGCCAATGGAGCGGGGTGATCCAGGACACCGCATCCACCAGTACCCTGGTGGCGCTGATCTGCGCGCGGGAACGCGCCAGCGACTACGCACTGGTACGCGGCGGCCTGCAAGCCCAGGCCAGGCCGCTGATCGTCTATGTCAGCGCCCATGCCCACAGCTCGGTGGACAAGGCCGCATTGCTGGCCGGTTTCGGTCGCGACAACATCCGCCTGATCCCGACCGACGAACGCCATGCCCTGCGCCCGGAAGCACTGCAGGCGGCGATCGAGCAGGACCTGGCCGCCGGCAACCAGCCCTGCGCCGTGGTCGCGACCACCGGTACCACCGCTACCACGGCCCTCGACCCGCTGCGGCCGATCGGCGAGATCGCCCAGGCTCATGACCTGTGGCTGCACGTGGACTCGGCCATGGCCGGCTCGGCGATGATCCTGCCGGAATGCCGCTGGATGTGGGACGGCATCGAGCTGGCCGATTCGCTGGTGGTCAACGCGCACAAGTGGCTGGGTGTGGCCTTCGATTGCTCGATCTACTACGTGCGCGACCCGCAGCACCTGATCCGGGTGATGAGCACCAACCCCAGCTACCTGCAGTCGGCGGTGGATGGCGAGGTGAAGAACCTGCGTGACTGGGGTATCCCGCTGGGCCGCCGGTTCCGTGCGTTGAAGCTGTGGTTCATGCTGCGCAGCGAGGGGGTCGAGGCGTTGCAGGCACGGCTGCGGCGTGACCTGGACAATGCCCAGTGGCTGGCCGGGCAAATCGGCGCGGCGGCGGAGTGGGAGGTGCTGGCGCCGGTGCAGTTGCAGACGTTGTGCATTCGCCATCGGCCTGCGGGGCTGGAAGGGGAGGCGCTGGATGCGCATACCAAGGGCTGGGCCGAACGGCTGAACGCGTCCGGGGATGCCTATGTGACACCGGCGACGCTGGATGGGCGGTGGATGGTGCGGGTGTCGATTGGCGCATTGCCGACCGAGCGGGAGCATGTCGAACAGCTCTGGGCGCGCTTGCAGGAAGTGGTCAAGGGCTGAAACTGCCGGGGCCGCGTTGCGGCCCTTTCGCTGGCAAGCCAGCTCCCACAGGGACCGCACAAGACCTGGCGCCTATGCGGTCAAGGTGGGAGCGGGCATGCCCGCGAATGGGCTGCAGAGCAGCCCCCTGCAATCTGTCAGTGGCTCACCGCCTGAAAGCTCCCTTTACGGCTAGCCTCATACGCGGTCTTGTCCATCGGCTTGGCATCGGGGTTGCCAAGGTCTTCCATTGCCAGGCGATGGGTTTCCGGGGCGATGTACGCTGCCAGGGCACACACGCAGGTGATGAAGAACGCCAGGCCACCGACCACCAGCGGGATGTTGTCCGAACCAGGCGGGGCTACCAGGGCGAACAGCGCCGGCAGCATGGCGGTCAGCATGGTGCCGATGTTCTGCGCGATGGCCATGGCCGAAACACGGTAGCGGGTGTGGAACAGCTCTGGGTAGAAGCTTGGGAACACCGCGTTGTAACCCTGGTACACCATGCCCCACATCACGATCGACGAGGCGAACGCCAGCGGTACGTTCTGAATGCTGATCGCATACAGGTAGACGAAAGCCAGCAGGCCCGAGCCCAGGCAACCGGCGATCATGGTCGGGCGACGGCCGATCTTGTCGGACAGATTGCCGACAAATGGAATCACCAGCACCGCGACGATGTTGCCGACTACCGGAATCCACAGGTACACGCTCTTGTCGAAGCCGATGCCATAGGCTGGCTGCACCGCGTAGGCCGCACCGAAGATGGTGGCGACTACCGGGATCACGTTCATCAAGGCCATGAACATCACCAGCACCATGTGCTTCCAGCTGTGGCGGAAGGCCTCGCTGATCGGCGACTTGGCGACTTTGTCCTGCTTCTCTTCCTTCACGAACGCCGGGGTTTCGTGCACTTCCTTACGAATGATGAAGCCGGCGATCAGCACGATGGCGCTCATCAGGAATGGAATGCGCCAGCCCCAGTCGTTGAAGGCTTCGCTGGGCATGAAGTAGGCCAGTGGCAGGAACACTGCCGCCGCCAGCACCTGGCCAGCCTGCACGCCTTGCAGGGTGAAGCTGGCGTAGTAGCCCCGTCGACCGAACGGTGCGTGCTCCATGATCATCGAACTGGCACCGGAGATTTCCCCGGCCACGGCAAAGCCCTGGATCAGGCGCAGCACTACCAGCAAGGCCGGGGCGAGCAGGCCGATGTCGTGGTAGGTGGGCAGCAGGCCAACGGCCATGGTCGACAGGCCCATCAGGAACATGCACAGCAGCAGTACGTTCTTGCGGCCGCGGGTGTCACCCCAGTGGCCCAGCACGAAGGCGCCGACCGGGCGCGCCAGGTAACCCACGCCGTAGGTGGCCAGCGAGGCAATGATGGCCATTTTCGGGTCGGTGTTGGGGAAGAAGATCTGCGGGAAAATCAGCGCAGCGGCCTGGGCGTAGATGAAGAAGTCGTAGTACTCGAGTGCCGAGCCTATCCATCCACTGGCGGTCGCTTTCTTGGCTTGAGAGCTGGAGTGAGCCATCGTTGTCTCCGTTGTTATTGTTGTTTGCACAGGTTCCGCCGGAGATTCGCCAAGGCAGGAGGCGAGGGTCGGTGTGCCTGCGTCTGTGGTTCATGTTGACCACGGGCCAGTGGACTGGCAATTCGCTAAAACCGGTTTTGTGCGATAATCGAACGCAAAACTAACCATTCCGTACAAAGAGATTGAAGCGACGACTTTACCTGCGAATAATCGATCGTGCCAGGAACTGTGGTCCTGATTTTCCAGGTCTGGCCCAATCGCCGGCAAGCCAGCTCCCACAAGGCATGCGCCAATCCTGTGGGAGCTGGCTTGCCGGCGATTGGGCCGGTACAGGCAGCCCTGGCCTCAACCCTCTAACAACAAGGAACTCCCGCCATGCAGCGTTCGATCGCTACCGTGTCCTTGAGCGGCACCCTGCCGGAAAAGCTCGAAGCCATCGCCGCCGCCGGTTTTGACGGCGTCGAGATCTTCGAAAACGACCTGCTCTATTACGCCGGCAGCCCGCGCCAGGTACGGCAGATGTGCGCCGACCTGGGTATTGCCATCACCCTGTTCCAGCCGTTCCGCGACTTCGAGGGCTGCCGCCGCGACCGCCTGCAGAAAAACCTCGACCGCGCCGAGCGCAAGTTCGACCTGATGCAGGAACTGGGCACCGACCTGGTGCTGGTATGCAGCAACGTCCAGGCCGATGCCCTGGGCGAAGAACAATTGCTGGTTGATGACTTGCGCCTGCTGGCCGAGCACGCTGGCAAACGCGGCCTGCGCATTGGCTACGAAGCGCTGGCCTGGGGCCGCCACGTCAACACCTACCAGCAAGTCTGGAACCTGGTGCGCCAGGCCGACCACCCGGCCCTCGGGGTGATCCTCGACAGCTTCCACACCTTGTCGCTCAAGGGCGACCCGAGCGCGATCCGCGACATCCCCGGCGACAAGATCTTCTTCGTGCAAATGGCCGACGCGCCGATCCTGGCCATGGATGTGCTGGAGTGGAGCCGCCACTTCCGCTGCTTCCCGGGGCAGGGCGAGATGGACATGGCCGGTTTCCTGGCGCCAATTCTTGCCACTGGCTACCGCGGGCCGCTGTCGCTGGAAATCTTCAACGATGGGTTCCGCGCCGCACCGCCCCGGCAGAACGCCGCCGACGGCCTGCGTTCGCTGCTGTACCTCGAAGAGCACACACGCCTGCGCCTGGAGCAGGAAGGTACCTCGATCGAGCCCGGTGTACTGTTCACCCCACCGGCGGCCAGTGCCTATGACGGTGTGGAGTTCCTCGAATTCGCGGTCGACGAAGCCGTTGGAGCGCGCCTGGGCAGCTGGCTGAAGCGCCTGGGCTTTGCCGATGCCGGCAAGCACCGCAGCAAAGAGGTGCAGCTGCTGCGCCAGGGCGATATCAACATTGTGCTGAACGCCGAACCCTATTCCTTCGGCCACAACTTCTTCGAGGCCCACGGGCCGTCGCTGTGTGCCACCGCGCTGCGGGTCAAGGACCAGCAAGCCGCCTTGAAGCGCGCCACCGCCTTCCGTGGCCAGCCGTTCCGTGGCCTGGTCGGGCCCAACGAGTGCGAAGTGCCGGCGGTACGTGCGCCAGATGGCAGCCTGCTGTATCTGGTGGAGCAGGGCACTGCCGGCCAGACCCTGTACGACACCGACTTCAGCCTTGACAAGAACGCCACGGCCACCGGCGGCCTGCGCCGTATCGACCACATGGCCCTGGCCCTGCCGGCCGAGTCGCTGGACAGCTGGGTGCTGTTCTACAAGAGCCTGTTCGATTTCGCTGCCGACGACGAAGTGGTGCTGCCGGACCCTTATGGCCTGGTCAAGAGCCGCGCCCTGCGTAGCCAATGCGGCACTCTGCGCCTGCCGCTGAACATCTCGGAAAACCGCAACACCGCCATCGCCCATGCGCTGTCCAGCTACCGTGGCTCGGGCGTGCACCACATCGCCTTCGATTGCGACGACATCTTCCGCGAGGTGGCGCGGGCAAAACTGGCTGGGGTACCGTTGCTGGAGATCCCGCTGAACTACTACGACGACCTAGCGGCGCGTTTCGATTTCGACGACGAGTTCCTCAGCGAACTGGCGTACTACAACGTGCTGTACGACCGCGATGCCCAGGGCGGCGAGCTATTCCACGTGTACACCGAGCCGTTCGAAGAGCGTTTCTTCTTCGAGATCATCCAGCGCAAGGGGGGGTATGCCGGTTACGGTGCGGCCAACGTTGCGGTGCGCCTGGCAGCCATGGCCAAGGCCCGCAGCGGGGCGGCGCGCAAGCCGGTCCTCTGAGCCCGGCGCGGTCCCTGTAGGAGCGGCCTTGTGTCGCGATGGGCCGCAAGGCGGCCCCAGGATTTCAGCAGCACCGCATGAATCTTGGGGCCGCTTTGCGGCCCATCGCGACACAAGGCCGCTCCTACACCGACCGCGTATGCTTCAAGGGCGTTCGGCCACCAACAGCAGCGACTGCGGCAGCGCACTCTGCGGGTGCTGTGGCTCCTGCAGGCTGACCAGCCGCAACCCCGCCATGTCCAGCGCGTTCAACCAGCTGGCCAGGGTACGGAAGTACCACGGCATCACCTGCCAATCCCCGGCGAACCCGGCAAACGCCTCCTCCCGCCAGCCATCCTGGTAATCCCCATCCGCCACGCCCCACGGGTGC
The DNA here is from genome assembly GCF_040214835.1 of Pseudomonas asiatica. Classification (NCBI taxonomy): domain Bacteria; kingdom Pseudomonadati; phylum Pseudomonadota; class Gammaproteobacteria; order Pseudomonadales; family Pseudomonadaceae; genus Pseudomonas; species Pseudomonas asiatica. The sequence continues at coordinate 2,231,924 of NZ_CP157874.1, forward strand.
AGGGTCTGGATCACCAGCGCACCGCCGGGCGCCAGCAACGCATTCATCGCCGCCAGCAGCGGGATGATGTCCTGCTGCAACAGGGCGAAGTTGGCGCAGATCAGGTCATAGTCCTTGCCAACATAGGCCTGCCCGGCGGCCAGCTGTGCATAGCTGGCCAGGTGCACCTCGGCGGAACCTGCAGCACGCGCGGCATCCACCAGCGCCCGGTCTCCATCCACACCTACCGCCTCGACACCCCGGTCGCCCAGCGCGCGCAACAGCCAGCCTTCACCACAGCCCAGGTCGAGCACCCGTTCGGGCTGGCGGCCAAGAATGACCAGCAGGATGGCCTGGTCGGTGACCTGGCGGCGGCTCTCGATACTGCCGCTGCGTACCGCATCGATCCAGGCCTGGGCGTTGTGCTGCCAGCTGTCGAGCAAGGCGTCTTCAGGGTTGCGCATGGTCATCTCCGTCGTGCTCGTTTCCGCTGGCGGCCGCCAAAGCGCTCAGCCGGCCGCAGCGTGCTGTCGCTTGATCCGGTACATATCGCCATCAGCATGGCGCAGCAGCATGTCGGCATCGTTGCCGTCCTCGGGGAAACGGGCCACGCCAATGCTGCAGGATGGCGCATCGATGCCCGCAAACTCGGCGCCGAGTGGCTCCGCCATGGCGGCCAGGATGCGTGCCACCTGCTCGGCGATGGCCTCTGGCGACACGTAGTCGGTCAGCAGCACGGTGAACTCGTCACCACCCATCCGCGCCACTGTATCGGTCGCACCTACGCAGCCTTCCAGGCGCCGGGCCAGGGTGCACAGCACCCGGTCACCCACGCTGTGGCCATGGTTGTCGTTGATGTCCTTGAAGTCATTGATATCGATGAACAGCAACGCCAGCGGGTGGTTGTGGTGCCGGGCCGCGGCAAGGGCGGTGTCCAGCCGCTCATTGAACATGGCCCGGTTGGCCAGGCGAGTGAGTGGGTCGTGGTGGGCCAGGAAGCGCAGTTCCTCCTCGGCCTTACGTTGGGCGGTGACATCCCGCGCCACACCGATGCGGGCATCGGCCTCATCGGACCAGCAGGCGGCCCACAGGATATGCACGATACCGCCATCCTTGCGGATGTAGCGGTTGCGGAAGTCGTAGTGGGATTGGCCGTTCATCACCCGGACGATCGATGCGCGGGTGATCGCCAGGTCGTCAGGGTGCATGTAATCGGTGATCGGGGTGCCGATCAGTTCGCAGGCCCGGTAGCCCAGCAGCGCCTCGCAGGCATCGCTGACGAAAACGATCTGGTTGTCCCGGTCGACCACGAACACCGTGTCCAGCATCAGGTGGATCAGCCTGGGGTATAACGCTTGCAGGTCTACGGGCATGGGGCAGGGTGTCCGCGGCGGGGTGACCGATCATAGCCTGAAGGGGAGAGGCGCAGCCATGGGGGCAGCGAGGGTTGTGTGGTTCCTTGTAGGAGCGGCCTTGTGTCGCGATCGGGCCGCAAAGCGGCCCCGGCAATTTGTCCTGCGTAGCTGAAATCCGGGGGCCGCTCCGCGGCCCGATCGCGACACAAGGCCGCTCCTACAAGGGCAGTTGCCATCAGTTACTCACTATCAGTTCCGGCCCGAGGTAATCGTTGATCTGCTGGATATCGTCATCCCCCAGGCTGCCCACCGACGATGCCAGGCGCAGCCGCGACATCAGGTAGTTCAGCTTCGCCTCGAACAGGTCATGCCGGGCGTCAAACAGCAATTCCTCGGCATTGAGCACATCCGAGTTGGTGCTGGTACCGCCTTCCCGGAAACCCTTGCGGGCCGAAAGCAGCGAGCGTTCGTTGGACGCCACGGCCTTTTCCAGCGCCTGAATGCGCAAGGCGCCACTCTGCACGCCGCGGTACTCGCGAGTGGTGCCGGAAATCACTTCCTCGCGCGTGGCGTCCAGTTCATCCAGGGCCTTGGAACTGTTGGCGCTGGCCTGGCGGGTGAGGGCGCTGGTGCTGCCGCCGCTGTACAACGGAATGTTCAGCTCCAGCCCGATCGAGCTGTAGTGGTTGCGCTGGTTCAGTTCGGAAATCGACTGGCTGCTGCCGGCGGTATAGCCCGCCACGAAATCCAGGGTCGGCCAGTGCCCGGCGCGGGCGCGTTTCACTTCTTCTTCGGCCAGCTCGTAGTTGTGCCGGCGCGCATGAATCAATGGGCTGTCGGCCTGGGCCTTGACCAGCCAGTCCTGCAGGTTGCCCGGCATCAGCGGCGGGGTGCTGAAGCCCGGCTGCAAGGTGGTCAGCGACTCCGGCGTTTCACCGATGTATTCCTCCAGCTTGCGGCGGGCGTTGACCAGGTTGTCCTGGGCCTCGATCAGGTCGGCCTCGGCCAGGTCGCGACGGGCTACTGACTCGTCGATGTCGGTGATGGTGCCGGCACCCAGCTCCATGCGCCGCTTCGCCGACGCCAGCTGCTCTTCGAAGGCATTCAGCTTGGCTTTGGCCAGGGTGATGGTTTCGCTGGCCAGCAGCACGTCGAAGTAGGCGTCGGCCAGGCGCACCGCAGCGTCCTGGGTCTTGGCATCGAACACCGCCACGCTGTAGTCGGCACGTTGCTGGCCCTGGCGGTATTCGGCCATCTTCTGCTTGTTGAACAGCGGTTGGCGCAACCGCACGTTGGCGCCCTTGGAGTCATAGTCCAGGTCGCTGTCCCGGCCATTCTGCCGCTGGCTGCCATTGACCTTGTTGAAGTAGCCCGCAGCGTTGATCTGCGGCAGCAGGCCGGCCTCGCCGATGGCGCGGTTCTCACTGCCGGCTTCTTTCTCGTGCACCGCGGCGCGGTAGATCGGGCCCTGGTACTGCAGCAGGTCCCAGGCTTGCTTCAGGTCCATGGCACTGGCCTGTACGGACAACCCCAACAGGCACAACATCAGGCACGGGCGATTCATGTCATTGCTCCTTGAACGAGGCGTCCACGCGTTCGAGCATCGGCTTGAGCAGGTAGCTGAGCAGGTTGCGCTCGCCGGTCTTGATGGTGACGGTGGCCGGCATGCCGGGGCGGATGTGGTTGCTGCCCAGCAGGCCCATGCCGCCTTGCGTCACTTCCACTTGGGCCAGGTAGTACGGCTGCTTGCTTTCTTCGTCCATCAGGCGGTCGGCGGAAATGGTCATGACCCGCCCGGGAATGTTCGGCGTCTTCGCATGGTTGAAGGCCGGGAAGGCGAGGTCCACGTCCAGGCCCGGCACCATCTTGTCGATGGCCTGCACCGGGATCATCGCGTCAACCTGCAACGGCTGGTCGAGCGGCACCACCTCCATGATCTTGGCTCCAGGCTGGATGATGCCGCCGACCGTGGCGATGCTCAGTGCCTGGACCATGCCGTCGATCGGCGAGCGGATCACCGTGTGGGTCACTTCGTAGTCCAGCGCGCGCAGGCGATCGGCCAGGGTGGTGTTCTCCTTGGCGGTATCGGTCAGTTGCGATTCCACTTCCTTGAGGTAGTCGTGCTGGCGTTGCAGGATGCGCAGCTTGATCTCGGTGGCCTGGCTGCGCGCCCGGGCAATGTTGTTGAGGTTTTCGGCCTGGCCGGCGGACAGGTCGGCATTGTTGCGCTCCAGCTCCAGCAGGCGGTTGCGTGGCACATAGCCTTCGGCGGCCAGCACGCGTGTGCCTTGCAGTTCCTGGTTGAGGAAGCCGATCTGCGAGGCGCGGGCGCCGTACACCTGCTGCAGGCCCTTGAGCTGCACCGCCGTGGCGGCCAGGTTTTCCTCGAGGATGCTCAGTTCGCCAGCAAGGCCGGCGCGGCGGGTGTCCAGCAGGCGCTGTTGCAGGTCCATGGCTGCCAGCAGGCGCGGGTCGTTGCCGTAGTGCTTGAGCAGGGCAGGGTCGAAGGTGACCTTGTCGCGGCCATCGCGTTCGGCTTCCAGGCGGTTTTCCACGGTCTTGCTGACGATGTACTGGGCACTGACCGCGCCCTGTTCGGCCACCGCGCGCAGGGCGTCCAGGCGTACCACCTCCTGGCCTTTCTTCACCATGTCGCCTTCACGCACCAGGATCGCCTCGACCGTGCCGCCGGTCAGGTGCTGCACCGCCTTGCGGTTGCTGGTGACCTTGACCGTGCCGGTGGCGACCACCCCGGCATCAAGTGGCGCCAGGCACGACCACAGCAGGAAGCCGCCAAAGCCGGCGATGACCATCCATACGCCCCAGCGTGCCGGCCGGCCCATGTCCAGGTCGATACCGTTGCGGGCCTCGGCGGGAATCAATTCGGTGTGTTGGGTCATCTGCATGATCGATCACTCCCGTGCTTTTACCGAGGCCAGCGGCGCTGCGGTCGCCGCCGGGATCACGCTGGCCTTGCGCAGCGCCGCGAACACTTCGTCGCGGCTGCCGAGCATGTGCACGGCACCGTCACGCAGCATCAGCACCTTGTCGACCGCGCACAGCACATTAGGCCGGTGGGAAATCAGGATTACCGTGGCCCCGCGCGCCTTGAGTTCGGCCAGCGCATCGACCAAGGCCTTTTCGCCAACGTCATCGAGGTTGGCGTTGGGCTCGTCCAGCACCACCAGGTTCGGCTCGCCATACAGCGCACGGGCCAGGGCGATGCGTTGCTTCTGGCCACCGGACAGCGGGCTGCCGTCGGCTGCCAGGCGGGTGTCGTAGCCCTGCGGGAAGCGCAGGATCATGTCGTGCACGCCACTGCTGCGGGCAGCGCGGATCACCGCTTCGCTGTCCACTTCGGTGAAGCGTGCGATGTTCTCGGCGATAGTGCCCTCGAACAACTCCACATCCTGCGGCAGATAGCCGAGCCACGGGCCAAGTTCGGCCTTGTTCCAGGTGAAGATGTCGGCGCCGTCCAGGCGCACCTTGCCGGCCTGGGTCGGCCACACGCCTACCAGCAGGCGGGCGAGGGTGGATTTGCCCGAGGCCGAAGGGCCGATGATGCCCAGGCTTTCACCCGGGACCAGGCTGAAGCTGACCCCGCGCACGATGTTGTTGTTGGTGCCGGGGGCGCCTGCGATCACGTTTTCCACGGCCAGCATGCCCATTGGCCGCTGCAGCGACATGCTCGGTGGCCGCTGCGGGTAGTCGTGCAGCAGGTCGTTGAGCCGGCCCCAGGCGGAACGGCAGCCCAGCAGTTGCTTCCACGCGGCGATCGCCTGTTCAACCGGGGCCAGGGCGCGGCCGGTAAGGATCGAGCAGGCGATCATCATGCCGGGGGTGATCTTGCCCTCGATCGCCAGCAGTGCGCCGGCACCGAGGATCACTGACTGCAAGGTGATGCGCACGAAGCGCCCGGTGCTGCTGATCATTGCGGCGCGGTCGGAGGCCAGGGTCTGCATCTGCAGGATGCGCAAGTGCCCCTGGTACCAGCGCTTGCCTATCTCCGGCAGCATGCCCATGGCTTCGATCACTTCGGCGTTGCGCAGGTTGTTGTTGGCATAGCTGGCCGACGACATGGCCGCCTGGTTGGCCTCGGCCAAGGGTTTTTGCGTGGCCTTCTCGGTGAGGTAGGCCAGGCCCACCAGGATCAGCGAGCCGATCAGCGTCACCAGCCCCAGCAGTGGGTGGATCAGGTAGCAGACCAGCAGGTAGATCGGCGTCCAGGGGGCATCGAAGAAGGCGAACAGGCCGTTGCCGGTCAGAAACTGGCGCACCTGCGCAAGGTCCTGCAGGGCCTGGGCCGGGTTGCCGCCGGCGCGGCTCAGGTTGCGTTCGAAGGCAGCGCTGAAGATGCGTCGGTTGAGGTCCATGTCGAGGAAGTTGCCGACCCGGATCAGTACGCGGGTACGGACCATCTCCAGGGCCGACATCAGCATGAACAAGCCGATCACCAGCAGGGTGAGCATGGTCAGGGTGGTGACGTTGCGGCTGACCAGGGCGCGGTCGTACACCTGCAACATATAAATTGCTGGCGTCAACATCATGACGTTTATGACGCCGCTGAAGGCGGCCAGGGCAAAAAAGCTGCGGCGCAGGCGGAACAGCACGTCGGCCAGCTCGGAACGAGTGCGTGGTGGCTTGTGCATCGGGGCCTCCCTTTATCACAAATCGGGAAGCCCTTGCGGCGCCCCGTGCAGCGGTAATCGTGGCTTCTGGTTGGCTCGCAGGCGGATCGCTCTAATGGCGGATGCTCCAAAACGCTGCGCTGCTCCCACATGCTGGAGCGTAGGTTGCAGCGACATAGCCGGTAATATCGTTTCGCTCTATGAAGTCTTTGAACTTTTCATAAGTGCCAAAAAAACAGCTATTTGCATCGCATTATCATCGGCCGATGATTTTTTCGACGGGATATTGACAACCTTTTCGCCTGCGACTTTAGTCTGATGTATTCGGGCCCTGTGCGAGCTGGGGTCGATGCATGTGCGTTACAGCTGTATCGCATGCTTAACAAGGCCCCCCGGATGGTGGGTGCCGGCTTGCGAATGATGAGGCCAGTGGGGGCCAGCACAAGAGTGTTGTGCCCACTGAACCTGGACCACCGAACCAGTATCTGCGCACGTCAACACTGACTGGGCGCGGGAAGGACCCTGTTGCCCTGTGTCATCTCCGGACAGATCGAGGGCAATTGAAATGGCAGATTTCAGCAAGTCGGACCTGGAGTTCATCCTTCAACAGATTTTCATCGCCGAAGCCCACGCCGATGGCGCGAGCCTGACCGACCTGCTGCCCAACAGCCAGGTACCGTTCGGCCTGCGCACCGTGGACGGCAGCTACAACAACCTGGTAACCGGGCAGAGCGAGTTCGGTGCCGCCGACAACTCGTTCCTGCGCCTGCTCAGCCCCTCCTTCAGCGGCGACTATGCCGGCACCGGCACGGTCACCGATTCGCAACCACGCACCATCAGCAACCTGATCGTCGACCAGACGGCGAACAACCCGGCCGCGGTCGAGGCCAATGGTGGTGCCGCTCCGGTGATCAGCCCCGGCATCGACGGGGTGTTCGGCACCGCTGACGACACCGAAGTGTTCTTCATCCCCAACGTGTCGCCCGACGTCGGCCTGACCGCCGGCTTCAACGCCTGGATGACCTTCTTCGGCCAGTTCTTCGACCACGGTCTGGACCTGGTCACCAAGAGCAGCACCGACTTCGTGTTCATCCCGCTGCAGCCGGACGACCCGCTGTTCGTCGAAGGCAGCCCGACCAACTTCATGGTGCTGCCACGGGCTGTGCGTACCGCAGGCGCCGATGGTGTTGTGGGTACCGCCGACGATGGCCAGACCAACACCACCTCGCCGTTCGTCGACCAGAGCCAGACCTACAGCTCGCACCCCTCGCACCAGGTGTTCCTGCGTGAATACACGCTCAATGCCGCAGGCGACCCGGTAGCCACCGGGCGGCTCATCACCAACCGTGACCTGGGCGCCGATGGCCGCTTCGGCACCGCCGACGATGGCAACGGCGAAAGCGGTGGCATGGCCACCTGGGCGGTGGTCAAGGCCCAGGCCCGCGACCTGCTCGGCATCAATCTGACCGACGCCGACGTGCACAGCGTGCCGCTGCTGGCCACCGACCCCTACGGCAACTTCGTGCGCGGGCCCAACGGCATGCCGCAGGTGGTGATGCGCGTGAGCAATGGCGCCGACGGCATCGCCGGTACCGCCGACGACGTCACCACGCTGGTCGAAGGCAACCGCGACGCGCCGATCAGCCTGGCCAATGCCGTGAGCACCGGGCATGGCTTCCTCGATGACATCGCCCACAACGCCGCGCCGGTGATCGTGAACGGTGTGCTGCAGGCCGACGCCGATACTGCCGTGGGCAACGCACAGCCGGTGGGGCCGGGTGGCAACAACCTGACCTACGACAACGAACTGCTCGACGCCCACTACATCGCCGGCGACGGTCGGGTGAACGAGAACATCGGCCTGACTGCCGTGCACCATGTGTTCCACTCCGAGCACAACCGCCTGGTGCAGCAGACCAAGGACACCCTGTTGGCTTCCGGCGACCTGGTGTTCCTCAACCAGTGGCTGATCGATGATGTCGCTGCCATCCCCACCACGCCCGCCGAAATCGCCGCGCTGGTATGGGACGGCGAGCGGCTGTTCCAGGCTGCCAAGTTCGGCACCGAGATGCAGTACCAGCACCTGGTGTTCGAAGAGTTCGCCCGCACCATCCAGCCGCAGATCGACGAGTTCCTGGCCCCCAACGGCTACGACACCTCGATCGACCCGGCCATCCTCGCCGAGTTCGCCCATGTGGTGTACCGCTTCGGTCACTCGATGCTGACAGAGACCGTCGACCGCTTCGACCCGGCGTTCGCCCCGGTGAACGGCGACCCGCAGCTCGGCCTGATCGCTGCCTTCCTCAACCCGCTGGCCTTCGCTGGCAGTGGCGCTACCGCCGACGAAGCGGCCGGCGCGATCATCCGTGGCGTCACCCGTCAGCTGGGCAACGAAATCGACGAGTTCGTCACAGAGGCGCTGCGCAACAACCTGCTTGGCCTGCCGCTGGACCTGCCCGCGCTGAACATTGCCCGTGGCCGTGACACCGGCATCCCCACCCTCAACGAGGCGCGGCGCGATTTCTATGCCATGACCGGCGACAGCCAGCTCAAGCCTTACATCAGCTGGGCCGACTTTGCCGACCATCTCAAGCACCCGGCGTCGCTGATCAACTTCATCGCCGCCTACGGTACCCACGCCACCATCACCGGGGCGGACACCGAAGCGGCCAAGCGCGCCGCCGCCGTGGCGCTGGTGCTTGGCGGTGACGGCGCACCAGCGGACCGCCTGGACTTCCTCAACGGCACCGGCGCCTACGCCAACGTGACACTGGTCGGCGCGGACGGTGTCGCCGGCACCGCCGATGACATCACCGGAGTGACCGTGACCGGTGTCGATGACATCGACTTCTGGGTCGGCGGCCTGGCCGAGCAGAAAATGCCATTCGGCGGCATGCTCGGCTCCAGTTTCAACTTCGTCTTCGAGACCCAGCTGGAAGCCCTGCAGAACGGCGACCGGTTCTACTACCTGTCGCGCACCGCGGGCATGAACTTTGGCACCGAGCTGGAGAACAACTCCTTCGCCAAGCTGATCATGCTCAACTCCGATGTCACCCACCTGTCCAACACCGTGTTCCTCACGCCGACCTTCACCCTCGAGGTGAACCAGGCCAACCAGTTCACCGGGCTGGGGGTCGATGGCCGGGCCGACCCGACGGGCGGCATCATGATCAACGGCGTCGAAGTGGTGCCGCTGGTGATTCGCGACAACCCCGATACCGTGGGCACCGACACCAACTTCCTGCATTACACCGGCGAAGACCACGTGGTGCTGGGCGGCACCTCCGGCAACGACATCATCATCTCTGGTGATGGCGACGATACCGTCTACGGCGACGCCGGCAACGACACCCTGGAAGGCGGTGCGGGCAACGATGCGGTGCTGGGCGGTGCCGGTGATGACATCATCACCGACTCCTTCGGCGACAACCGCCTGGAAGGCAACGACGGCAACGACGTGATCGTCGCCGGCAGCATGCTGGTGGGCGGTAACCTGATCCTGGGCGGCAACGGCCAGGACTTCATCATCACCACCGAAGACATCAGCACCACCTTCGGCGGGCAGGGCGACGACTTCATCCTCGGCGCCAAGACCAACCTGCCACCTACCGGCAACGAGGGCGACGACTGGATCGAGAAGGGCACCCAGGACGGTGCGCCTGGCGACAACTTCGCGCCGCTGCTGGGTGACGAAGTGATCGGCAACGACATCTTCGTCGGTGGCGGTGGCTTTGACGAGATGATCGGCGAGGGCGGTGACGACATCTTTGTCGGCAGCGACGCCCAGGACAAGATGGACGGCATGTCCGGCTTCGACTGGATTACCAACAAGAATGACCAGGTTGGCGTCACCGTCGACCTGACCCTGGCCGCCCTGGCTCAACCCCATGGCAACGCACCGAACCAGAACACCGGTATTTTCAACCCGGTCGGCGCTTCGCCGGCTTCCATCCTCGACCGCTTTGCCGAGGTCGAGGGCGTGTCCGGCTCGAACTTCGCCGATGTGCTCAAGGGCGATAATGTCGATGCCGTGACCATCCTCAACCACGGCGGTGCCACCGGCAGTGCGCTGACCAACGTGGCACTGATCCGTGGCCTGCAGCAGTTCCTGGCCGATGCCGGGTTGCCAACCACCGGCTTTGCCACCGGCAACATCATGCTCGGCGGCAACGGCAGCGACCTGATCGAAGGCCGTGGGGGCGATGACCTGATCGACGGTGACAAGTGGCTCAACGTGCGCATCGCCGTGTATGCCCCAGGAGACGTCAACCACACCGGCCCTGAGATCGCCAGCTTCGACAGCATGGTCGACATGATTCCGTTCATGCTCGACCGCACCTACAACCCAGGCCAGCTCAAGGCCGTGCGGGAAATCCTGCCCGGCACCTCGACGGGAGGCGCGGCGTTCGACACGGCAGTGTTCTCGGGTGTGCAGAGCGAGTACACGGTGACGCAGAACACCAAAGGTACGCTCGACACTTCCGATGATGTCTGGACAGTGACCGACAACGTCGATGGCCGCGATGGCGTCGATACCCTGCTGCACATCGAGCGCCTGCAGTTCGCCGACAGCCAGCGGGTGCTGGTGGAGGGGCTGAATGCGCAGCCTACCGGCAGCCCGGCCATTACTGATGGCAACGGCGGTGCGATCACCGTGGGCGATGTCCTTACGGTAAACGTGGCCGGCGTGCTGGATGCCGACAACATCAGTGCCGGCAACCCGCTGGGCACGCTCGCCGACCGTTCGGTATCGTACTACTGGCAGTTCGAGGCCACCCCGGGCAGTGGCGTGTTCGAAGACATCATCCTGCTGCCGGCCGGCGACCTGGCGTTCCAGAGTGCCGACGGCACCACGTTCAAGGTGTCGCCGGACCTGGCCGGGTTGTCGCTGCGGGTCAAGGCGATCTACCAGGACGCCCATGGCACCACCGAAGTGCTGTTCTCCCAGCCCACTACCGTGGTGCAACCGGGCGCGCCTGTGGTACCGACGCCAGCCACGCCGGTGGCGGATGCCACTGCTGGCGGTGCCGGGCTGCACATGGTGCGTTCCGACCTCAACTTCATCCTCGACCAGATCAAGATCGCCGAGGCAGATGCCAACGGGGCAGACATCCTCTCGCTGCTGCCCAACATCCGTGCGCCGCTGGGCTTGCGTGCGGTGGATGGCTCGAACAACAACCTGATGAACCTCAACGGCATCAACAACACCCAGTTCGGTGCCGCCGACAACGTCTTCCCGCGCTTGACCGACCCGGTGTTCAACCCGGCCGAAGGTGCACCGGCCGGCTTCTTCGGCCCTGGCTCGCCGGCCATTCCGGGCTCGTCTTACGAGCAGACCAGCGGCCCGGTGTTCGACTCGCAGCCGCGCACCATCAGCAACCTGGTCGTCGACCAGACTTCCAACAACCCGGCGGCCTATGCCACCGCGTATGACCCAGGTGCGGACGGCGTGCTCAACTTCGGTGCCGTGGGCAACGACGACGTGCTCAAGGACGGCGTGCGCATCGTCGCCAGCCCGGGCCTGGACGGCCAGTTCGGCACCGCCGACGACCACGACGTGTACCTGTTCGAGAACACCGCCGCCGATGCTGGCCTGTCGGCGCCGTTCAACGCCTGGATGACCTTCTTCGGGCAGTTCTTCGACCATGGCCTGGACCTGGTTACCAAGGGGGGCTCGGGCACCATCTTCATCCCGCTGCAGCCGGATGATCCGCTGTTCGTGGAAGGTGGCTCCGCCAACTTCATGGTGGTGACCCGTGCCACCAACCTGCCTGGGCCGGATGGCATCCTCGGCAACGCCGATGACATCCACGAGCACACCAATACCACCACCCCGTTCGTGGATCAGAACCAGACCTACAGCTCGCATCCTTCCCACCAGGTGTTCCTGCGCGGTTATCTGCTGACCGACGACGGGCCTATCGCCACCGGCCGATTGATCACCAACCGGGACCTGGGCGCCGACGGCCGCTACGGTACCGCCGACGACACCGAAATTGGTGGCATGGCGACCTGGAAGGTGGTCAAGGCCCAAGCCCGTGACGTACTGGGCATCAACCTGACCGACGCAGACGTCGACAACGTGCCGCTACTGGCGACCGATGCCTACGGCAACTTCATCAAGGGGCCCAACGGTTTCCCGATGGTGATCATGAAAGGGGCAGACGGCATTGCCGGCACGGCCGACGACCAGCAGGTCGAAGGCAACCCGCTGGCGCCGATCGACCTGACCAATGCCGTGCGCACCGGTCACCAGTTCCTTGCCGACATCGCCCACAATGCCGTGCCGGTGTTCAGCAACGGCGTACTGGTGCCTGATGCCGATACCGATGTGGGCAATGCCGTGCCGGTGAACCCGCAGACTGGCGCCAACCTGGCCTACGACAACGAACTGCTCGATGCGCACTACATCGCCGGCGACGGCCGGGTCAACGAGAACATCGGCCTGACTGCCGTGCATGCGATCTTCCACTCCGAGCACAACCGGCTGGTGGCGCAGACCATGGACACCGTGCTCGATTCGGGTGACCTGGCCTTCATCAACGAGTGGCTGCTCAACCCGATAACCGTGCTGCCGGCCGACCAGGCCGCAATCGACGCGCTGGTGTGGAATGGCGAGCGGCTGTTCCAGGCCGCCAAGTTCGGTACCGAGATGCAGTACCAGCACCTGGTGTTCGAGGAGTTCGCCCGCACCGTACAACCGCGGGTCGACCTGTTCTTCGCCCCGACCCAGGTGTATGACGTCGACCTCGATGCGTCGATCGTGGCCGAATTCGCCCACACCGTGTACCGCTTCGGCCATTCGATGCTGACCGAGACCGTCGACCGCTTCGACGTCGACTTCACCGTCATCAGCGACCCGGCCAGCGCCAACCCCGACCAGCAATTGGGCCTGATCGCGGCGTTCCTCAACCCGCTGGCGTATGCCGCCAGTGGCGTCACCCCCGAGGATGCCACCAGTGCCATCGTGCGCGGGGTCACCCGCCAGGCCGGTAACGAGATCGACGAGTTCGTCACCGAGGCGCTGCGCAACAACCTGCTCGGTCTGCCGCTGGACCTGCCGGCGATCAACATCGCCCGTGGCCGCGACGTCGGTATTCCTTCGCTGAACGCTGTGCGCCGCGACATCTACGCGCAAACCGGCGATACCCAGCTCAAGCCTTACACCAGCTGGGTCGACCTGGTGCAGCACCTGAAGCATCCGGAGTCGCTAATCAACTTCATCGCCGCCTACGGCACCCATAGCACCATCACCGGGGCCACCACGTTGCTGGAGAAACGCGCGGCGGCCATGGCCCTGGTGTTCGGCGGCGACGGCGCGCCGACCGATCGCCTGGACTTCCTCAACAGCACCGGAGCCTACGCCAACGTCACGCTGCCTGGCAGGGATGGCGTGCTGGGTACCGCCGATGACCTGAGGGCAGTGACCGTGACCGGGGTCGATGCCATCGACCTTTGGATCGGCGGCCTGGCCGAAGCGAAAACCCCGTTCGGCGGCATGCTCGGCAGCACCTTCAACTTCGTGTTCGAGAACCAGATGGAGAAACTGCAGGATGGCGACCGCTTCTACTACCTGGAGCGCACCGCCGGCCTGTCGATGAACGCCGAGCTGGAAAGCAACTCGTTCGCCAAGCTGATCATGGCCAACACCTCGGCCACCCACCTGCCGGGCCTGGTGTTCTCCGACCCGGGCTTCTACCTGGAAGTGGACCAGAGCAAGCAGTTCAACGAAGGCCTGGGCAACCTCGACCCACTGGGCGAAAACGGCGAGCAGGTGGTGTTCCGCGACAGCCCGCTGACGGCAGGCCCGGACACCAACTACATCCGCTATGCCGGTGCCGAGCACATCGTGCTGGGCGGCACCGAGGGTGACGACATCCTGGTGTCCAGCGAGGGTGACGATACGGTCTGGGGCGATGGCGGCAACGACCGCATCGAGGGTGGCGACGGCAACGACCAGCTGCGTGGTGGTGCCGGCGACGACATCATCAGCGACATGGGTGGTGACGACAACATCCAGGGCGGCGACGGCAACGATGTGCTGCACGGCGGTAATGGCGTCAACCTGATCATCGGCGGTTTCGGCAACGACTTCATCGTCACCGGTGAAGACGCCTCCGAAGCCATTGGCGGCCAGGGCAACGACTTTATCCTGGGCAGCAAGGCCAACGAGCAGGACATGGGCAACGAAGGTGACGACTGGATCGAGAAGGGCACCTCGGACGGTGCGCCTGGCGACAACTTCGACCCGCTCGGCAACGACCCGATCATCGGCAACGACGTGTTCATCGGTGGCAACGAGAACGACAAGTTCAACGGTGAAGGCGGCGACGACATCATGGTCGGCAGCCTGGGCTTCGGTGACCGCTACATCGGTGGTTCCGGCTACGACTGGGCGACCTTCAAGGGCCTGGCCCAGGGCGTGACTGCCGACTTCAGCGACCGCTTCTTCGATGTGCCGCCGGTACCGGGCTCGGGCGCGTCTGCGCTGGTGCGCTTCGACATCATGGAAGGCCTGTCGGGTTCGGCCCATGGCGACTTCCTGCGCGGTGACAGCGAAACTTCTGCCACCTTGCCAACCAACGGCGCCAACGGCAGCGTGCTGACCAACATCAGCCTGATCGACGGCCTGGCCGGCCTGCTGGCTGCCGGGGCAACGTTCTACGACGGTGGCAACATCATCCTCGGCGGTAGTGGTAGCGACCTGATCGAGGGCCGTGGCGGCGACGACATCCTCGACGGTGACAAGTGGCTGAACGTGCGCATCAGCGTGCGCGCCAACAGCGACGGCACCGGCCCGGAAATCGCCAGCTTCGACAGCATGGAGCCGATGGTGCCGCTGATGCTCAATGGCACCTACAACCCGGGCCAGCTGGTGATCGTCCGTGAAATCCTGAGCGGCACCGACAGCTACGACACGGCGGTGTTCTCGGGGGTAGCCACCGACTATAGCGTGGTGGTCGATGGCAACTCGGTGATCGTCACTGACCTGGTGGACGGGCGTGATGGTGTCGACCGCCTGACCGGTATCGAGCGCCTGCAGTTCTCCGACAGCGCCCAGGCCTCCGGTGTGGGCACTGCCGTCAATGCCGGCCCAACGGGCCACCTGGCGATCCTCGACGCTGTCACCGGCCTGCGTAACGATACATCGGTCAGCGGCCAGTTGCTGCGCGTGAGCAACGTGGCGGTGCACGATGCCGACAATGTCAGCGCCACCAATGCGAGCGGCGCCATCAACGGCCCTGTGGCTTACTACTGGCAAGTCGAGACCCTGCCAGGTTCGGGTGTCTATGAAGACATCACCTTCGTCGCTGCCGGCGAAGTTTCCCGGGCCACCGGCGCCACTTACCGGGTCACGGACGATGTGGCGGGGCTGAACATCCGCGTACGGGCGGTGTACCAGGACGCCAAGGGCACGCTGGAAATCGTCGATTCGTCGGCGAACAGCGCGCCGACCGCCGGGCCGACCGTGACCGGGCTGCTGGTGCAGAACCAGACCCTCACCGCCAACACGGCGACCATCGTCGATGCCGACGGCCTGAGCAATCCGCAGTTCACCTTCCAGTGGCAGTCCAACCGAGGGCTCGGCTGGGTCAACATTGCCGGCGCGATCAGCAGCACCTTTGTCCTTACCCAGGAACAGGTTGGGCAGAACATGCGGGTCTTGGTCAGCTATGTGGATGACATCGGGGTGCATGAAAGCATCGCCTCCGACATCCTCGACCCGGTCGCCAACGTCAACGATGCGCCTACCGGTGCCGTGCTGATCAGCGACACCACGCCAGCCCTGGGGCAGACGTTGACGGCGCTTACCGGCAGTATTGCCGACCTGGACGGGCTGGGGGCGTTCAGCTTCCAGTGGCAGCAAGGTACTGGCGGCATCTTCACCAACATCATTGGTGCCACTGCGGCCACCTTCACCCCGGGCCTCGACCAGGGAGGCCAGCAACTGCAGGTGGTAGTGCGCTACACCGACGCCTTCGGCGCGCAGGAGTCACTCACCTCGGCGGCGACTGCTGCAGTGCCAGCCTTGACGCTGGTCGGCACCAATGGCGCCGATATCCTGATCGGGAGCGCAGGCAATGACGTGATCTCTGGCCTGGACGGTGCCGATCAACTGTTTGGCGGGCTTGGCAACGACATCCTCAACGGCGGGCTTGGCGCGGATGCCATGACCGGCGGTGGTGGCAACGATACCTTCGTGGTCGACAACGTCGGCGACACGGTGATCGAGGCGCTTAACGGTGGTGTCGACTTGGTGCAGACCAGCCTGGCCAGCTACACCCTGGGTGCCAATGTTGAAAACCTGACATACACCGGGGTGGGTAACTTCATCGGTACCGGTAACGCGCTGGACAACATCATCAGAGGAGGCTCTGGCAACGACTTGCTCAATGGCGGTGCGGGTGCCGACCGCCTGGTCGGGGGGCTCGGCAACGACATCTACGTGGTGGATAACGTCGGGGATGGGCTGATCGAGGTCACGGAGGGCGGTACGGATACTGTGCGTACCACGCTAGCCAGCTACCGCATGACCAGCAACATCGAGAACCTGATTTATACCGGTGCGGGTAATTTCAACGGTACCGGTAACACGCTGGACAACATCATCTTCGGTGGCGCTGGCAACGACCTGCTCAATGGGGGGACGGGTGCCGACCGCTTGGTGGGTGGTCTCGGCAACGATATCTACGTGGTGGATAACGCCGGGGATGGGCTGATAGAGGCTGCTGGGGCCGGTACGGATACCGTGCGTACGACACTAGCCAGCTACCGCATGACCAGCAACATCGAGAACCTGACCTACACCGGAGTGGATAACTTCAGCGGTACCGGTAACACGCTGGATAACATCATCACTGGGGGGGCTGGCAACGACTTGCTCAATGGCGGGGTGGGTGCCGACCGCCTGGTAGGTGGTCTCGGAAACGACATCTACGTGGTGGATAATGCCGGGGATGGGCTGATCGAGGCTAATGGGGCTGGTACGGATACGGTGCGTACCTCATTATCCAGCTACCGCATGACCAGCAACATCGAGAACCTGACCTATACCGGGGCAGACAACTTCAGTGGTACCGGTAACACGCTGGACAACGTCATCACCGGAGGTGCCGGCAACGACCTGCTCAACGGTGGTGCGGGTAACGACCAACTGCTGGGTGGCATCGGTAACGATACCCTCAACGGTGGCGACGGCAACGATAGCCTCAATGGTGGTCTGGGTGACGACATCCTCAACGGCGGCGCAGGCAGTGACACGCTGTTCGGCGATAATGGTAACGACATTCTGTCGGGCGGTAGTGGCAGTGACTTCCTCAACGGTGCGGCTGGCAACGACACGGTCAACGGCGGCGCGGGCGATGACACGATGATGGCCACTGATGGCAATGATGTCTTCCAGTTCGCCGCAGGCTTCGGCAATGACCTGATCATCAACTTCGACAGCGATGCGACGGGTGGGCAGGACCTGCTGGATATCACCGCCTTCAACATCACCGCGGCCACCTTTGCCGCCAACGTTACCATCGCCGATGACGGCGCGGACACGCTGGTCAGCATCGGTGCTACCGACTCCATCCGCCTGGTGGGAGTGGCGGATGCAACCACGGTGACCGCAGCGGACTTCAACCTGTCGGTTTGAGGAACCGAAGGAAAAGCTGTTGGCTTGAAATGCACGGGCTGCTGCGCGGCCCATCGCGACACAAGGCCGCTCCTACAGGAGATCCCCTGTAGGAGCGGCCTTGTGTCGCGATGGGCCGCAAAGCGGCCCCATGTCGCACGCAGTTACTTGATGAACCGCACCTGGCTGTTGATCTTCTTGATCACCGCCCCCTTGCGTTCGTTGAACCGGGCCTTGTTCTGCTCGAACAGGTTGTTGCCCTTGGTGTCGATGGAGATGATCAACGGGCCGAACTCGCGCACGCGGTTCACCCATAGCGTCTCCGGCATGCCCAGGTCCTGCCATTCCGCACGCTCGATCTCTTCCACCTGGGTCGCCGCCAGCACCGCGCAACCGCCCGGGAACACTGCATGCACTGCCTTGTTCTCCAGGCAACCGGTCGTGGTCTCCGGGCCCATGCCGCCTTTACCGACGATCAGCTTGACGCCGGTCTGCTCGATGAACTGCTTCTCGAACTTTTCCATGCGCATGCTGGTGGTCGGGCCAATGGAGACCATCTCGAAGCTGCCATCGTCCTTCTTCCTGACGATGGGGCCTGCGTGGAAAATCGCGCCGCCACGCAAGTCGACCGGCAGCTCGCGGCCCAGCTCGATGAGCCGGCGGTGGGCAACGTCACGGCAGGTCACCAGTTGGCCGGTGAGGTAGACCACATCGCCCACGTTGAGGTTGGCCAGGTCTTCGTCGCTGATAGGTGTGCTCAGGATCTTTTTCACAGTACTACCCCTTCGTGCGAGAGGATGTCGTAGGACAGGTCGGCGTTGATGCGGATCTTGCCGCGGCGGTGCGCCCAGCAGCCGGTGGACACCGCCACACCGATGGTGGACGGGTGGCGGGCCGAAGACTCGATGTTCACGCCCATCACGCTGCTGTTGCCGGTCAGGCCCTGCGGGCCGATGCCGATTTCGTTGAGGCCTTCCTCCAGCAGCTTTTCCATCATCGCCGCGCTTTCGTTGGGGTGGCTGGAGTCCACTTCGCGCAGGATGGCCTTCTTCGACAGGCGTGCCGCCGTCTCCACCGAGGTCGATACCCCTACACCCACCAGCAGTGGCGGGCAGGCGTTGACACCGCGCGAGGTAATGACATCGAAGACGAACTCGGTCACCCCTTCATAGCCTTGCCCCGGCATCAGTACCTTGGCCGAGCCCGGCAGGGTGCAGCCGCCGCCGGCCATGTACACGTCGACGATGGCGTAGTCGGCATCGGGGATGATTTCCCAGTCCAGCCACGGGATCTTCGAGCCGGTGTTGGTGCCGGTGTTCTTCTCGATGAAGGTTTCCACCGCATTGTGGCGCAGCGGCCCCTGGATGGTGGCTTCCCTGGTGGCGTTCTCGAGGATGCCTTCCATCTCGCCCAGCAGCGGGAAGCGCGCGCCCGCCGAGACGAAGTACTGGATGACGCCGGTGTCCTGGCAGCTGGGCCGGTTGAGCTTGTCGGCGTATTCCTGGTTGTCGGCCATCGAGTCGTACACGGCGATGGCCAGCGGGTTGGTTTCGGCGGCGCGCAACTTGGCGGTCTTTTCCTTGACGTCGCGGGGCAGGCGCTTGCCGATATAGGCGGTGAACTTGGCCATCACGTCGGTAAGCGATGACACGGCTGTTTCTTTGTCCATGATTATTTCCTCACTGCATCACAAGGCGGGTTCTTTTTGCTGTTTTTCGAAAGGTCAGGGTGCGGGTGTGCCGGCCTCCATGCGTGCAAGGGCAGGGTGCGGCGCAGCAGCCTCGGGTTCGGGGTCGGCCGGCAGCTGGCCTTCCAGGGCCTGGGCCATGCGCTGCTTGTCCAGCGCACCCACCCAGTTGGCGATGGCCACGGTGCCGACCGCGTTGCCGATGGTGTTGGTGATGGCCCGGGCTTCGGACATGAAGCGGTCCACGCCCAGCAGCAGGACCATGCCGGCCACCGGGATGTTGTCCATGGTCGCCAGGGTCGCGGCCAGGGTGATGAAGCCCGAGCCGGTTACGCCTGCAGAGCCTTTGGAGGTGAGCAGCAGCACACCCAGCACGATCAGTTGGTCCATCAGGGTCAACGGTGTGTTGGTGGCCTGGGCGATGAAGATGGCGGCCATGGTGTAGTAGATGCACTGGCCGTCCGGGTTGAAGGTAAGGCCCGAGGGGATCACCAGGCCGACCACAGGCTTGGACACGCCAACCTTTTCCAGCTTGTTCATCAGTTGCGGTACCACCGACTCGGATGAGCTGGTACCCAGTACCGTGAACAGTTCTTCCTTGAGGTACTTGAGGAACTTCCACAGGTTGAAGCCGCACAGCCGGGCAATGGCGCCCAGCACCACCACCACGAACAGGAAGCAGGTCAGGTACATGGTCGCCATCAGCTTGCCCAGCGAAACGATCGAGCCCAGCCCGTACTTGCCTACGGTGAAGGCCATGGCTCCGCAGGCGGCCAGCGGTGCCACGCGCATGATCATGCCGACGATGAAGAACATGCCGTGGGAGAACGCTTCGAGCACATCCACCATCGGCTTGCCGCGCGGGCCCAGGTGGGAGAGGGCGATGCCGAACAGGGTGCTGAACAGCAGAATCGGCAGGATCTCGTTCTTGGCGAAGGCATCGGTCACGCTGCCGGGTATCACATGCAGCAGGAAATCGATGAAGCCGCCGCTGTTGCCGGCTGCCGCGGCGGTGTAGGTGGAGATGCTCTTGGCATCCAGGGTGGCAGGGTCGACGTTCATGCCCTGGCCGGGCTGCACGATGTTGACCACCACCAGCCCCAGTACCAGGGCAAAGGTGGACAGCACTTCGAAGTAGATCAGCGCGCGCACGCCGACGCGGCCGAGTTCCTTCATGTTTTCCATCTTGGCGATGCCCAGCACCACCGTGGCGAAGATGATCGGGGCGAAGACCATCTTGATCAGTTTGATGAAGGCATCACCAATGGGCTTCAGGTCAGCGCCAACCTGTGGCCAGAACACCCCGATCAGCACCCCGAGGGTTACGCCGATCAATACCTGTACGTAGAGCTTGCCGAACAATCGCTTGGCCATTGCCGTCTCCGAATTATTGTTGTGAGTCGGATTTATCTGGCGGCCGGGCTGCTCGTGAGGGGTGCAGGTCACACCTGGCCTTGGCGGCCGAAGAGCCCAGCTTTCTTGTGGTTAATCACGCAGGGCAAAAGGTAATGGTTTTTCAAAAATGCTGTAATACAATGAAATTCAACTCATTGTTTCCCTCAGGTTAATTATGAATCCGGTATCGGAGCTGGCGTTCTTCACCCAGCTGATCAGGGTGGGTAGCCTGGCGGGCACTGCTCGCGAACTGAACCTGACCCCGCCAGCGGTCTCCAAGCGCCTGGCCCAGCTGGAACAGCGCCTGGGCGTGCGCCTGCTCAACCGCACCACACGCAGCATCAGCCTTACCGCCGAAGGCGAGACTTACCTGGTGAATGCCAAGCGCATACTGGGCGAGATCGAGGAAATGGAGCGGCAGGTGTCCAGCAGCCGCGCCGAGCCCAAGGGCTTGCTGCGGGTCAATGCGCCGCTGGGCTTTGGCCGTACCCACGTGGGGCCGGCGGTGTCATCGTTTGCCAAGCGCTACCCCGAGGTGGAGGTGCAACTGCACCTGACCGACCGCCCCATTGCCCTGCCGAACGATGCCATCGACGTGGCCATCCGCTTTGGCGAGTTGCCCGACTCGCGGCTGATCGCCCGCAAGATCGCGGCCAACCGCCGCCGATTGTGCGCATCGCCCGGTTACCTGGAAGCCCACGGTACCCCCGAATCGCCAAAGGACCTGGCCAGCCACAACTGCATCGTGTTGCGCCAGAACGACGCCGCGTTCGGTATCTGGCGGCTCAGCCGCGGCAAGCAGAGCGAGTCGGTGAAGGTGCATGGCAGCCTCAGCACCAACGATGGCGAGGTCGCCCTGAACTGGGCGCTGGACGGGCAGGGCATCCTGCTGCGGGCCGAGTGGAACCTGGCCGACCACCTGCGCAGCGGGCGCCTGGTGGAGGTGCTGGGCGATTACCACACGCCGCCTGCGGATATCTATGCGGTGTACCTGGAACGCCTGAACCTGTCGGCCAAGGTGTCGTGCTTCGTCGAGCACCTGAGGGCATTCTTCCGCCAGGGGGACAGCCTGGCAGCGTGGCATTGAGGCCTTTACCACAGGCGATCGCGTTATACTCCGCGCCTTTGCCCATGCCCGGAATCCGCCCATGCGCCAGGTTTTGCTCATTGTCGATGTCCAGTCCACCTTCAGCCCGCCCGAGTGGCTGGTCGATGGCCTGCGCCGGTTGTCGGCGAACATCCCCACCATCGCCTCGGTCGAGTTGCACGACGAACAGGTCACGCCGTTCGAGCGCCAGCTTGGCTGGCACCCGGCGGCCGAGGACGACAGCCTGGTCGAGGCCGACCAGGTGTTCGTCAAGCATGGCTACGGGCAGAGCGCCGAGGCTATCGACTACATCAAGAAATTGGGTGTGGAGCGCGTGCTGGTATGTGGGTTGCAGACCGAAACCTGTGTGCTGGCCGCCGGTTTCGCCCTGTTCGATGCGGGGCTGATGCCCACCCTGGTCACCGACATGACGGTAGGCTCTTCGCTCGACAGGTCGGGCAAGCTGGGCATCGACCTGTGGAAGCATCACTTCCGCCAGGTCACCACCTCGGCCGAGGTGCTCGCCGAAGTGGCTGTACCAGGCTAGCGCTTGCAGGCCCATTCTCATAGAACTGCACTAACTCATTGAATTAGCAGGGACCCTGTGGGAGCGGCTTTAGCCGCGAACACCGGCGCAGCCGGTGCCATGCACCGCGTTGGATTCTTCGCGGCTAAAGCCGCTCCCACAGGGTACGAGGATCGCTTGCGAATTCAGTTATCTGTGCGACAGCGCAGCCCAAAGGGCTGGGTAATCTCCCACAGGTTAAAGCATGGTCTTATCGGGCCGTGGTGATCGTGTGGGAGCGGCCTTGCGTCGCGAAAGGGCTGCGTAGCGGCCCCAGGATCTCGGCATCACAGCCGAAATTGCCGGGGCCGCCTCTCATAGAACAACACATAACTCATTGAGTTGGCAGTGACCTTGTGGGAGCGGGCGTGTCGAGGCGTCGAACCGCCGCGAACACCGGCGGAGCCGGTGCCAGGCACCGCGTTGGATTCTTCGCGGGCACGCCCGCTCCCACAGGGGAACACCTACATGCGAACTTGCAAGGACAGGCCTCAGGCCACATCCACCAGCACGATCTCGCTGTCCTCGATGGCGGTCACCCGCAGCACCTCCTCCTGCTCGATCGCCACGCCATCGCGCGCCTTGGCACGCAGCCCGTTGACCTCCACCAGCCCCTTGGCCGGCACCAGGTAGCCCCGGCGTGCGGCATCGAAGCGGTACTCGGCAGTTTCGCCGGCACGCAGGGTGGCAGCCACCAACCGCGCATCGGTGCGGATCTGCAGGCTGTCCTCATCGCCCGCACGGCCGCTGGCCAGGGTCACGAAGCCTTCGCCACGCTCACCTTTGGGGAACGGCCGGCTACCCCACTGCGGTGCTTCGCCAGTGCGCTCCGGCACGATCCAGATCTGGAAAATACGCGTGTCGACGTCTTCCAGGTTGTACTCGCTGTGCACGATGCCGGTACCGGCGCTCATCACCTGCACATCTCCGGCTTCGGTACGGCCTTTGTTACCCAGGCTGTCCTGGTGGCTGATCGCGCCTTCACGCACATAGGTGATGATTTCCATGTCGCGGTGCGGGTGCGGCGGGAAGCCGCTGCCGGCAGCGATCAGGTCGTCGTTCCACACCCGCAGGTTGCCCCAGTGCATGCGCGCCGGGTCGTAGTACTCGGCAAACGAGAAATGATGGTGGGCGTCGAGCCAGCCGTGGTTGGCGTGGCCGAGGCTTTCGAACGGTCGCAGTTGCAGCATGGTCGTGCTCCTCGAATCAGTGGAATGAGACCATGATGCGTCAAAGAAGCATCGAAAATAAGCGTAAATATCGGCTTAAAATAATCAGTAAAATAGATTGATAGCGATGGAGTGTTTTATCCGCTTCATCGCCTAATCCACTGATCTGCAAGCATTCGCTGGCGATTTTTTGTCGATGCGGCGAACATGCCCGCTGATTTTGTTTTTCAACGGAGTGACCGTGGCCCACGAGCAACCCCAGGCCCCCGCCGACCTTACCCCTCCTGCCCAACTGCCCTGGTTTCGCCGCCTGGCGGCCCGCCTGCTGGGGCGCGGCCTGACCCGCCTGCATGCCCAGCACCGCGACTCCTGGTTCCTCGGCCACGCCAGCGGCCAGCGCAGTGGCCATGCCGATGGCGTGCGTGAAGGGTTCGAACGCGGGCGGGTGGAAGGTTATGAGGCCGGGCGCCAGGTGCTGGTGATCCGCGATACCCGGCCCGACACCGCCGCAGTGCCGGGCCGGGATGACAACCTGTTCGATGACTGGCGCCTGCCCCTGACTGCCGAGCTGAAAAAGCGCTTCAAGGCCGATGTCGCCCAGCGCCTGCCCGCCGAGGCGCAACCCAGTGCCGCGCAATGGAAGCTGATATTCAGCGACACACCGTCCACCTGCGTGGTGGCAGGGGCCGGGGCGGGCAAGTCCACCTCGCTGGTGCTGCGCATCCTGCTGTTGCGCCACTACTTGGGCTACGAGCTGGACGCGATGACCGTGGTCACCTTCACCCGCGAGTCGCGCAAGGACTTCATCAAGCGCCTGTTGCAGGTGTTCGCCCTGTGGCAGATCAACCTGCAACCGCTGCAGGCCCGCGAGCTGGTGCGCACGTTCCATTCGCGCATCCTGCCGCTGGTGCGCAGCCTGCCGGGTTTTGGCCAGGTGCGCGCGTTCGAAACGCTGGGCAACGAGATGCCGGCCGGGCGTGAGGCCGAGGCCGAGAGCAACCCGTTCGACCTGCGCCTGAACGATGCCCAGCGCCAGCAATTGAACCAGTGCTACAGCACGCTGCTGGGCGAGAGCCCGCGTTTTGCCGAGCTGATCGGCCTGTTGCGCAGCGAAGCCCTTCAGCTGAAGCCGCTGGACCCGAACAACCCCGATGTGCAGAAGCGCGCCCAGGTAACCCAGCTGGCTGCCCAGCGCGACGAAGAGCTGTGCGACGTGATCGAAGACCTGTGGTTCGCCGCCGGCGCCTGGCCGATCAAGGGCATCGAACCCTGCCGCGAAACCATCCAGATCCGTGGCAGCCGCTTCCATGTGCATGGCCGTCTGGCCGGCCAGGGGCCTTTGCTCGTGCTGGGCTTCGACCCGGCGGAAAGCGCACAGTACCAGCGCCCCGGCGCCAAGCTGGCAGTGCGCGCCGAGTGGGCGGTCAAGCGCACCCTGTTGCAGGCCTTCTGCGACCAGCCGCTGATCTGGCTCGACAACTACGCCATGGCCCGGCGCCTGGCAGCCTCGCTGGCCGGTGATGCCGTGGCCGGCCCCGGCTTCGAATACAAGGTCAAGGGCGAACTGGCCCCGGCGCCGCTGCTCGATGCCTTTGTCGGTGCGGCGAACTTCATCGAGAACCTCGGCCTTGAGGTGAACACTGCCGTGGCGGCGATGAACTTCCCGTCCGGCGACAGCGATGCGCTGTTCTTCGAGGCCCTGGCCCTGTACTGGAAGGCCCTGGAGGCGCACCTGCTGGACCAGTCGCCGCCGGTGATGAGCTACAACCGCATGTTTGCCTTGTTCGGCGAGAACAACCCGGAAAACCTGCAACTGCTGCCCGACCCGTTGCTGCGGCCGCTGGCGCACCTGATGATCGACGAGTTCCAGGACGTGTCACCGCAGATCGTCAGCTGGCTGCGCGCCAGCCTCGCCGAGATCCGTCGTCGCGGCCCGGCGATGCACACCGGCTGCCATGCCCAGCACTCGTCGCTGCTGTGCGTGGGCGACGACTGGCAGTCGATCTACGGCTGGCGCGGCAGTTCGCCCAAGTACTTCATGGAATTCACCAAGGCCTTCCCGTCGCCGGCCAACACCCGGGTAATGCTGGTCGACAACTACCGTTGCCAGCAGCAGGTGATCGATGCGGCCGAACACTTGGTCAAGGGCACCCCGGCGATTGCCGGCAAGAAAGCCCGGGCCAGCGGGCCGGCGGCCGAGTTGCCAGGCTCGCCGGTCAAGGTGTTCGACCGTGACGAGGCAGCCCTGGGTGAAACGCTGATCGAGCACTACCAGCGTGGCGAGACGGTAATGATGCTGTACCGCAAGGGCAGCGACAGGGCGCTGATGAACGAGCACCTGCAAGGCGTGCTGCACGCCGAGGCGGCGTTGCCGGCCGAGCAGCGCCGACTGCGCCAGTTGACCTACCACAGTGCCAAGGGCTTGCAGGCCGATGCAGTGTTCATGCTGGGCGACTGCCAGTACCTGACCAGTTCACCCTACAAGAACCAGGTGTATCGCCAGGCCGGGCTGGGCAAGGCCGGTGATGCCCAGCCGTTCGATACCGCGCAGAAGGAAGAGGTGCAGCGCCTGGCCTATGTGGCGGTAACCCGCGCGGTCAGGCACTGCTATTGGCATGTGGAGGCGGCCAACGCAGAGGCGGCGGCAGCGCCGCGTGCGTCGAGCCAGGTGGATGGGCGGCAGGCCTTCTTCGAAGACCTGCGTGGTCATTGATCAGCGTTCAGGCGTCGAGGACGTCCTCTTGCCGGGTAAGGCTCAGCAGTAGCCCTGCTTCCACCTCCTGCTGTGCCTCGGTCAAGGCTTTCGTAGTCCTGACATAGGCTTGCTCATTGAGAGGAACCCGACGTAGCGTGCCATTTTCGTCCAGTGCAGGGTCAGGCATTTCCGGGGCCAATGCACGTAATATCGCGTCGTCCAGGTGCGTGACCGGCTCCTGAGTTTCATCCAGGCAATAGAACAGGTAATCGAGGCCCGGCCGCCAGAAGTCGGTAATGGCTTCGAACTGGCTGGCATATTGGCGCTTGAGGTAGTCAGCCCAGACCGGCTGTTGGCTCATCCACTGCTGTCGGGCGGAGGAGTCGGCATCGAGTTCGAGCACAGCAGCGCGGACGTTGTCGACGATTTGCTGGTTTATGTTGGCGAAATGGCGATAAATCATGCCGCTGCTAGGTTCGGGGAAATCGAGTTCTTCGGCCAAGGACTGGCGCAGTGCCAGGCGAACTTCGATATCGTCGACCCGTTCTCTGGCCAGGACCGCATCAGGGATTGCCGCAGGGACATCCAGCACGTCAAGGTCCGGTAACTGACCGGCATCTCCACCTAGCGCCGCCCTGCGCACGATGCGATGCGTGCTGATGCGGTCCGCCAGTTCGTTGACTTTTTCGCGACGATACAGCTTGCGGTAAAGGTCGAGCAGCGGCTTGGCCGTACCCCTTGCCAACCCTGAGGCCTGGCTGGCCAGCAACTCTACTTCCAGGGCGCTGAATGCATCGGCGCCGGCATCACCGCAAGCGGGTGGGAAGGTATGCGCCACCTCGTTCAACCGCTCGCGCAGCGCTGTATCCTCGTGGGCCTGCTTCAACAGTGCCCACACTCGGGCACGCAGGCCTTGCGGATCCCTTTGCGCTTCCAACGAGTAGGTCAGGCGCTCCAACACCGTTTGCAGGTCGCCATTGTCGTTCTGGTCGAACAGGTCGGACCACATCTGCTGCTGCTGGTCGGTCGCGGCGTCGCGCCAGAGCCCTTGCCACTCCTGCCTTTCGGGCGTGTGCTCGAAGATATTGACGCCGCTGGCTCTCAGGCGCCTGGCCGACTCGGTCTCCAGATCGTTGTAGTTGAAGAGCCAGCGGCGCTCGGGCAAGCGGGCGGCGACGTCCCGCGCATAGGGGCTGCGCAGGATACCTTCGAGGTCTGGAACATGGTGAATGCGGTTGGATGAGAGGTCCAGGTAGCGCAACTGGTACTGTGGCTGATTCATCAAGGTGGTCAGGCCAGTAGGAAATGCCTGCAAATGAGCGTTGGACAGGTTCAGGCGCTGCAGCCGCGCCATGTAGCGCACATCAGGCGCGTGCTGCAGCGGGTTGAAGTCCAGGTCCAGTTGCTGCGGATGGATCATGTCCTGAAAGCGCGTGGCGAGGTTTTCATCGAGTGTGATGCCATTGTGCCCCAGCCTCAGGACATCCAGTGGCCGGCCGCAGAGGAAAGTCATTGTCGCTTCATCCAGTGTCAGCTGGTTGCGGCGCAAATTCAGTTGGCGCAGGTCTGGCATCGCCGCCAGCACACGTTGTGCGGTGGGTGAGAGGGTAGCAAGGGTGTTGTTGGTCAGATCCAGCGTGCGCAGCCTGGGCACCGCTTCAAGTGCCTCGAACAGTGCTTGCGCGTCGATTGTACGGTTGTTGGTCACTTCCAGCACTTGCAGGTTGGGGAAGCGTGACAGGAACGCCCTGTCCAGTCGTTGCAGTTGCAGCTCGTCCAGCTTGAGTTCACGGATGTGGGGCAGGCTGGCTGTGATCGCTGGCAACTCGCCTAACTGCATTCGCTCC
The DNA here is from genome assembly GCF_040214835.1 of Pseudomonas asiatica. Lineage (NCBI taxonomy): Bacteria > Pseudomonadati > Pseudomonadota > Gammaproteobacteria > Pseudomonadales > Pseudomonadaceae > Pseudomonas > Pseudomonas asiatica. The sequence goes on from NZ_CP157874.1 coordinate 2,259,954, forward strand.
AGCACGAGCGTGTCCAGGTTGCCGGGGCCCTCCCGCCGCCAGGCAGCCTTGAGGCGGTCGGCGCATTGTTGTCGCTCGAAGCGCTGGCTGATGTTGCGTGCGGTCAGGTACCACGTTTCCAGATAGCGTTTCAGATCTTGCCACTCTGCCTGCAGTTGCCGCACCGCCGCGCCCAGGTCACCGGTCTGGCTCAGTTCGGCTCTCAAGGCGCTGATCTCGTTGCTGTTCAGTGAGGGGAAAAGTGACTTGAGCCGGCGTGTCGCGGCGCTTTCGCCGAAAGGGCCTGCTCCTCGGCCACTGAGCGGGTAACCGATTCGCCCATGTGCCAGGCGCATGGGCGAGCGAAAGCCTGGCCTGATTGGCTGCTGGCCGAGCAGCACGGCGCAGCCCGAGCGGTCGGCGAGGGCGCTGGCGAACAGCTCGGCTTCACTCGCCTGCGGCTGTTCGGCTACCAATGCATCACGCAGCAGTTGGCTGTCGGCATTGGCCAGGTCTGCTCGGTACAGGCCGGTCAAGGCACGATCGAGGCGGGCACGGGCCTGCAGGTAGCGGGCTTCTTCAGCCACGCGCAAGGGCACGCGCCCGTTCTTCAGGCGTTCGCGTTCGGTGCTGTCGGCATGCGCGACGAGTTCTTCCAGGGCATTGTCAGGCAAACCGGGGAACTGGCGGCCCAAGGTCTGCGCTTCGTCGCCAAGCGGTGCGCGATGGCTTTCCAGCATGCTCGCGAAGACTTCGCGACGACGTGCTGTCAGGTGGTTGGCCAGTAGCTCGTTCAGGGCGCCCGGGCGCTGCTCTTCTGGCGTATCGGGTAGCAGCTGCTGTATGACATCTTCATCCATCTCTGCCAGGACAACCTTGCTCAGTTCGCCTTCGTCAAGCTCCCCGCGGCCGATCTCGATCTGCAGCGTGTCGGCTTTTGGCTGCGCACCGAAGTAGACGGCGTCCCCCCATTTTTCGGCACCGGTGAAGACCTTCAGCCTGTAGTTCGTGGGCCAGCCAGGCAGCTGTACCAGTTCCGGTAGCGCGAAGTTCATATGTGCAGCCAAAGGCTGGCCATGACGTACCCGGGTGATGATGCCCTCCACGTCGTCAGCCAGTCGCAGGCGCAGCAAGGTATCGGCCAGCAGAGCCGGCGGCCGCGAGCCGGTGACCTGGCTGCGACGCAAGGTGTCTGCGTCGACGTCGGTAATGCGCAAGGCGGCAAGTTTCTCCGATGCATCCAGCCCCTGGCCGAACCGGCCCAGCCCCTCGAGCAGCTGCGCATCATCCCATTCGAGCGGGTTGTCGTGGGCCAACTGCCAACGCTGGTCGCCGAGGTAGCGCAAGGCCGGAGTGTAGGCATCGGGGGCGTCCGGGTGGCGCACATGCCACTGTCCGTCGGTTTCGAATACCTCATACAGTTTGCCTTGAAGCCAAACGTGGGTTTTGCCATCGATGATGTAGAGCCCTTGGGCATTTTTCTGCACACCCACCGGCAACGAGCTCGAAGTGCTGTAAGGGCCCATGTCGGGGTGCCAAAGCCGTTCGCGGCCACCTTTCCAGACGCTTTCCAGCGCATCGACGAACCCTGATGCCTTGACCGCGCTGCTGCCGACGGCAAAACCGGCGATCACGGCGGCATTGATGGCCAGTGACTCGAGCTGTTGCAGCGCTTCCTGGGTATCGCCTTCTTCCCAGGCTTCGAACCCGGTGAACACCGAATCCATGAGGTCGTAGGCAAATACCCCAAGCATCGCGGCATCCAGCCCAGGCACGAAGAAGGCGGCCACGTTCAGTACGTTCATGCCTGCGTCCAGCCAGTGCTGCAGCCGCTCCTTGCGTGCCTTGGCGTCGGCATCCGCGGTCGGTACCGCGATCGTTCTGGCGTTCGCCTTGATGCGGCGCTTGTGGTCCCTGTAAAGCACTTGCCAGATGGGAAAGGCCAGGCGGGTTCGCTTGAAGTGCAGCTCAGGCTTGTCCTTGGGTTTGCGCGTGGAGGTGCCATGCTCGAACAGGGCATTTTCGAGCTTGCGGCTGAGTTCGACCTGGTTGTCCTGGTCAGCCAAGCTGATCAAGTGCTGGCGAAACGTGGTTTGCAGCAGGCGTTGACGCATGAGTGAGCCGGCCTTTTGCAAAGAAGCAAACTCCCTCACCGGGTGTTCGGAATCGTGGGGAATGTAGAGCATGCAGGGGTTGGTCTGGTCGGCTTCATCGGGGCCTATCAGCAGTGCGCCATGAAGCGGGATGCCGAACAGGCTGAAGCGCCAGCAGCGAAGCTTGTTTTCGCCGTAACGCGGCGTGCTTTCGTTGTCGCATAGCTGTACCAGAGCTTCGTGGCCTTTGGGCGTCAGCAGGCCCTTGAGGTAGGCGATCATTGCCTCGGTTTTCAGTGCCTGCTGGCTTGCATCGATCCACTGCTGTTCGATCGCGGCCTTTCTGGCGCCTTCATAAATGCCCTGCAGGTGGTCTTGATACTGCTGGCCGAGGTCCAGGCTTCGGCAAAGGTTCACGAACGCTTCGGGCTCGAGCCCTGGAAGTGAGTCGACGTTGTCAGGGCCAAGGGTCAGGGTGTCGAACGGGCCCACTTCGTCGGGGCCTTCGAAATTGTGCAGTGCGGCTTCCAGCAGCGAGCGCTTCTGTGGCGGCCCTTCGGGCTGCTTGATGTGCGTATCGTCACCGCCAAGTGAAAAATCGAGGCCTGGGGCATTTTCCAGCGTGGTGTACACCTTGAACGGCTGGTGCAGGTACTGGGCTTTGTCCACTTCGACATCCGGGCCCAACCGGCCCTCGAGCAAAGGCTTGCAGAATTCGCTGATCTGCCTGAAGTCATCGAGCAAGGCTTGCAGCGCTTTGAACCCGGCATTGCGGGCGCTGATCAGCTGTCGTAAACGCGCTTTGTCTTCATCGCTGGCTGCAGCGTACCAGGCGTAATGCGAGCCGTTTTCGTCGAGGTAGTCCTTGCGCACGCTCTGCACGACGCGGCGGGTATGGTCGGGGTGCATCGTTCGGCACCAGGTAGGCAGGTTACGGACAATCTGGGCCTGATGGAAAGGCACGGGTGTGCTGGTCATGCTGAAGTCTCCGTGGTCAATGGAGGCGCCAGTCGACAGGTTTCGCCTTGGCATGCGGTGGTATTTAGTTGAATGCGCAGGTCGGTCCTGTGCACGAGAGCGTCGGTAGGGGAGCAGCGCGGGCAGGGCTGTTGGGAGATGGTGGCGCAAGGCATGGGGTAGGCATGTCGTGTGGATGACGCCGGCGTGTGGGGTATGGGTCGGTGTCATGTGATGCCTGGCCATGGGCCGGCGCTCTATCAGGGAGAACTACGATGCATTCGCTGTGCAGTCCCAAGGATCACCTGCTGGACCTCGACGGTATTGAAATTGCGGTACGGACCTGGGGGGCGGAGGATGGCATCCCGGTGCTGGCCCTGCATGGCTGGCTGGACAACGCCGCCTCGTTCGAGCGCCTGGCACCGATGCTCGACGGCTGCTTCGTGGTCGCTCCCGACCTGGTCGGCCACGGCCGCTCGGACCATCGCCGCCACGACAGTGGCTACTACCTGTGGGAACATGCCGAGGACATGCTGGCGGTGGCCGACAGCCTGGGCCTGGCGCAATTCCATGTGCTGGCCCATGGCATGGGCACCGGGGTGGCGTCGCTGCTGGCGGCCATGACCAGCGGTATTGCCAGCATGACCTTCCTCGACGGCATGGGCGCACCGTTCACGGTGGCCGAGGACGACCGCGTGCAGCACCTGGCCAGGGCCTACCGGCTCAAGCGCATGGTGCAGCGCAGCCAGTTGCAGGGTTTTGCCGAGCCGGACGTCGGCCGTTTCGAGGACCTGGACACAGCCTTGGAACAACGCCGCGAGCGCCTGGATACCGGGCTGTCGGAAGAAGCGGCACGGCTGCTGGCGCTGCGCGACCTGCTGCAGCTGGGCGAGGGCTATTGCTGGCGCCACGACCCACGCCTGGTGCTGCCCGAACCCATGCCGCTGACCGAGCGCGAAGCCTGCGACCTGCTCAGCCAGATCCGTTGCCCGTTGTACCTGCTGTTCGGCCGCCAGGGGGCATTTACTGGTGAAGCCTTTACCCGGCGCCAGGCGGCCTTGCCCAGCCAGGCGAAGATCTCCTGGCATCCGGGCGGGCACCACTTCCACCTGGATGCGCCGGACCGGGCGCTGGTCGATCAACTGCTGCGCATCCTGGCCCGCCATGAAGGGGGCGTGCTGCAACGGTTGGTAAACGAGTAACTGGATATGGTCATGCCATGCGCACGTGGGCTATGGTGGTGAATCTCATCGGGCTTGCGTGATCCCCTGTGGGAGGTTGTCCAGCTCTTTGGGCTGCGCTGTCGCGCAGATAACTGAATTCGCAAGCGATCCTCGTACCCTGTGGGAGCGGCTTTAGCCGCGAAGAATCCAACGCGGTGCATGGCACCGGCTGCGCCGGTGTTCGCGGCTAAAGCCGCTCCCACAGGGGCCCTGCTAATTCAATGAGTTATGTGCAGTTCCATGAGAGCGGGCGAAGCCCGTGTCATTCACCGCAACGCCTGATTCGCGGGCACGCCCGCTTCCGCAGGAATCCAGCGGCCACAAGGAGCCTTGGCATGCGACCATTCGTCATCAAGCATATCGACCACCTCGTCCTGCGGGTCAGCGACCTGGAGCGCAGTGTCGCTTTCTACACCCAACTGCTCGGCTGCACGGTCAGCCGCGTGCGCAAAGACCTGGGTATGGTCCACCTGGCCACAGGCACGGCGATGATCGACCTGGTGACCCTGGACGGTCCCTTGGGCCAGCCTGGTGGGGCGGCACCGGGGGCCGAGGGGCGCAACCTGCACCATTTCTGCCTGCGCATCGAGCCGTTCGACGAGGCTGCACTTACGGCTTACCTGCAAGCTGCGGGGGTTGAAGTCGAACCTGCCGAAAAACGCTATGGCGCCGAAGGCGAGGCGCTGTCGCTGTACTGCTACGACCCTGATGGCAACCAGGTCGAGCTGAAAGGGCCGGTACCGGCAACGGAGGCTCCATGAGCAACCTGCACACCCGCGAGCACTGGATCGACACCGCACAAGGCAAGCTCTTCGCCCAGGAATGGGCGCCGCTGCAGGCGCAGGGCGCGCCTATCGTCCTGCTGCACGATTCGCTGGGTTGCGTTGCCCTGTGGCGCGAGTTCCCGGCGCAGCTTGCGCAAACCACCGGGCACCGGGTAATCGCCTACGATCGCCTGGGCTTTGGCCGCTCCGACGCCCACCCCGGCAGCTTGCGCCTGGGCTTTGTCGAGGACGAGGTACAGCAGGGGTTCACGGCGCTGCGCGAGCATTTTGGCATTGGCGATTTCATTGTCTTCGGCCACAGCGTTGGCGGCGGCATGGCCGTGGCCTGTGCGGCGGCCTTCGCCAGCCAGTGTGTGGGGCTGATTACCGAATCGGCGCAGGCGTTTGTCGAGGCCCGTACCCTTGAGGGCATTCGCGTGGCCGACCAGCAGTTTGCCGAACCCGGGCAGCTGCAACGGCTGGAGCGCTACCACGGCGGCAAGGCCGAGTGGGTATTGCGTGCCTGGGTGGACAACTGGTTGTCCGAGCACTTTGCCGACTGGAGCCTGGATGCGCTGCTGCCGCAGGTACGCTGCCCGCTGTTGAGCCTGCATGGCGACAACGACGAGTTCGGCTCGCCGGCACACCCCGAGCGGCTGGTGGCGCTGGCTGGCGGCCCGGGGGGGATGCGCCTGCTGCAAGGTTGTGGCCATGTGCCGCATCGGGAGCAGGCCGAGCGGGTACTGGCGGAAGTCCTGCAGTTCTTGCGCTGACCTTTCTCCCCAGGCTCACGCGATCCTACACGGATTGCGCGAGGCTCAAGTGGATATCCCGGCAAAGCCTATTATGCTTCAGTTACCTTGCTGCGATCCGAGGCGGCCTGCCTCGTCGTGCTTCGCATATCCAAAGCAAGCCCCCCAGGGCCTGGGTGCGATGGTGAAAAAGATTTGAGGTGCTCCCGGCCTGCATGACGACAAGACGGAGGCACCCCATGGCGGTTCTCGACAGCACATCCACGGGCAGCGCGCCCCAACGCGGTATCACCCGGGAGGAGCGCAAGGTCATCTTCGCCTCATCCCTGGGCACGGTATTCGAATGGTACGACTTCTACCTGTACGGCTCCCTGGCGGCGATCATCGCCAAGCATTTCTTTGCCGGGGTCAATGAAACCACCTCGTTCATCTTCGCCTTGCTGGCCTTTGCCGCCGGCTTTGCCGTGCGGCCATTCGGCGCCATCGTGTTCGGCCGCCTGGGTGACATGATCGGGCGCAAGTACACCTTCCTCATCACCATCGTCATCATGGGCCTGTCCACCGCTGTGGTGGGCCTGTTACCCAGCTATGCCACGATCGGCGTGGCCGCGCCGATCATCCTCATCAGCCTGCGCCTGCTGCAGGGCCTGGCATTGGGTGGCGAGTACGGCGGCGCGGCCACCTACGTGGCCGAGCATGCACCCAAGGGCCGGCGCGGTTTCTTCACCGCCTGGATCCAGACCACGGCCACTCTGGGGCTGTTCCTCTCGCTGCTGGTGATCATGGCCTGCCGCACGGCCATGGGTAACGAGGTATTCGAGGCCTGGGGGTGGCGGGTGCCGTTCCTGCTGTCGATATTGCTGCTGGCGATTTCGGTGTACATCCGCATGCAGCTCAACGAGTCGCCGGTGTTCATGAAGATGAAGGCCGAGGGCAAGGCGTCCAAGGCGCCACTGACCGAATCGTTCGCCCGCTGGGACAACCTCAAGGTGGTGATCATGTCGCTGCTCGGCGGCACCGCCGGCCAGGCCGTGGTGTGGTACACCGGGCAGTTCTATGCGCTGTTCTTCCTGTTGCAGATGCTCAAGATCGAGCCGCAGACCGCCAACCTGCTGATTGCCGGTTCGCTGTTGATCGGCACACCGTTCTTCATCTTCTTCGGCAGCCTGTCCGACCGCATCGGCCGCAAGAAAATCATCATGGCCGGTTGCATCATCGCCGCGCTGACCTACTTCCCGATCTTCAAGGCACTGACCCAGTACGGCAATCCGGACGTGTTCGTCGCCCAGGAGCAGAACCCGGTAGTGGTGATGGCAGACCCTGCCCAGTGCGCGTTCCAGTTCGACCCGGTGGGCAAGGCCAAATTCACCAGCTCGTGCGATATCGCCAAGAGCCTGCTGGCCAAGCGGGCCATCCCCTATACCAACGAAGCGGCCGAGCCTGGCAGCGTGGCGCAGATCCGCATTGGTGAACGGGTGCTGCCAAGCTTTGATGGACGCAGCCTGGCGGCAGCGGACTTCAAGGCACAGAGCGACGCCTTCACCGCGACCTTGAGCGGAGCGTTGAAGGAAGCCGGCTACCCGGAAAAGGCCGACCCGGCGAAGATCCACTACCCGATGGTGCTGTTGCTGCTGACCATTCTGGTGATCTACGTGACCATGGTCTACGGCCCGATCGCGGCCTGGCTGGTGGAGCTGTTCCCGGCGCGTATCCGCTACACCTCGATGTCGCTGCCTTACCACATCGGCAACGGCTGGTTCGGCGGCTTCCTGCCGACCGTGGCGTTTGCCATGGTGGCGGCGACCGGAGATATCTATTACGGCTTGTGGTACCCGATCGTGATTGCGGTGATGACGGCGGTGCTGGGGATCTTCTTCCTGCCGGAGACCAAGGATCGCGATATCAACCACACATGAAGGTTTAGGCTGCCAGTACCGGCTTCTTCGCGGGCTTGCCCGCTCCCACAGGGATACCACTGTGCCCTGTGGGAGCGGGTTCACCCGCGAAGAGGCCGGCACAGTCAACCCATCAGTCGAAATAGCCACGCAGTCCAAAGGCTCTGGCATCACAGGTACAGCACAGTTCTCGATATCTGTGCAGTACCTGTGGGAGCGGGCAAGCCCGCGAAGAGGCCGGTACAGTCAACCCATCAGTCGAAATAGCCACGCAACCCAAAGGCATACCCGGTATCCACCCCGGCAGCCTCGCCCCGGCTCCAGCGCTTCTTCAACACGAACTCGAACGCCGGCTCGTACAGCCCGTCCCGCACCAGCGCACCCGCCAGCACCTCCACGTCATACCAGCCATTGTCCAGCTCGATGATCGGCCGCCCCGGCACCTGGTAGCGCGCCATCAGGTCACCCAGTGTCTTGGGCGTGAAGTGCTGCAGGATGCGCCAGGTGTACAGCATCAGCGCACCGTGCTCGACCTGCAGCACATAGCCATTGCGGCGGTGCTTGAGGCGGCTGCCGGGTTCGCGCAGAGCCGGGGTGTGGTTGTCCAGGGTGAACAGGATGCGGTAGGGCAGGTTATCGACCCCGGCCAATGGCAGCACGATCCCTTCACGCACGGCCTGGTCGCCGCTGTCGCCATGGGTGAACGCATGGGCCAGGTCGTCGGGCAATTCATGTTGTTGCTTGAAGCGCTCGAGCAGCTGGATATCGCCGAGCAGAAAGTAGTCGACCAGGTCGTTGAGCACTTCGCTGAATTCGTGGCGCATCTGTTTTCCTTGTTGGTGCGCATGAGGGCAATGGCAAATGTAGCACTTCAGATTGGCTTCAGATTGCCCCCTGATACTGCCCCCGAGACCTGACTTGAAAGGGGGACAGCCATGACCCAGGCAGACAGCGCCAGCCTGTTTCCACTGGCTATCGGCAACCACGGCGATCGCCTTGCCCACATGACACTGAAACACCCGGGGGAGCCGGGGCGCGACGAGCTGGAACAGTTCATTCACGCCCGCTTTGCCTGCGCGCACCACGCCGACGTGCAGCACTACCTGCCCGAACTGCTCGGCCTGCATGACAGCCACGGGCGCCTGATGGCCGCTGCCGGCATACGCCTGGCCAGCAGTGGCCCGACCTTCATCGAGCGTTACCTGGATGAACCGCTGGAAGCGGCCGTGACCCGGCTGTCGGCCAGCCCGGTCAGCCGTACGCAGTTGGTCGAAGTGGGCAACCTGGCCGCGCTCAGCGCCGGCAGCGCGCGGATCATGATCATTGCCGTGACCTGGTTGCTGGCCGCTCGCGGCTTGCAGTGGGTGGCCTTCACCGGTGCCGCGACCCTGGTCAACAGCTTTCATCGCCTGGGCCTGGTGCCCACGGCGCTGGCCGTGGCCGACCCTGGCCGGCTGAACGGCGATGCCGACAGTTGGGGCAGTTACTACGCGCAGCACCCGCAAGTGTTCGTCGGCAACATCGACTACGGCCATGCAGCCCTGGCCCGCGGCGGCGTTTTCGAGCGGCTGGGCTTGCCCGCGAGCGTGCAGGAGGCCGGCCATGCCGCGTGAATGCCAACTGTTCAGGGAAGTGTTGCACCTGCACGCTCGTCACCGAGGGGCGCAACCGGCGTTGCTGGGCCTTGGCGGGCCGTTCATCTATCAACAATTGCTGGACGAGGTCGAGCAACGCCAGGCCTGGTTGAGCGCGCAGCCATCGGGCACCTTCGCCCTGGCCCTGGAGAACGGTCCCGAGGCGCTGTTCTGGGACCTGGCAGCGCTGTTCGCGGCCCGCCCCATCGTCATCCTGCCGGCGTTCTTCAGCAGCGCCCAGCGCCGCCACTGCCTGGCACAGAGCGGGGCGGTGCTGGCGCTGGCCGACGAGGCTTTCGCTGACGACTTGCACGCCAGCGGCTTCACTGCCAGTGAGCGCTTCTGGAGCCGGCGGCCGCCAGCGGCCGCACCCTTGCCACTGGGTACCGCGAAAGTCACCTACACCTCCGGTAGCACCGGTGCACCCAAGGGCGTATGCCTGAGCGCCGATGCCATGCTGCGGGTAGCGCGTGAACTGGAGGCCGCCAGCCGGCCCACGGCGCCAGGCAAGTACCTGGCGGTATTGCCCCTGGCGGTGCTGCTGGAGAACCTGGGCCTGTACGCGGCCCTGCTGGCCGGGGCGAGCATTGCCCTGTACCCGCAGGCGCAACTGGGCTTTCGCGGTGCCAGCCAGGTCGACTTCAAGCAATTGCTGGGCGCCATCGCCTTGAGTGGGGCCGAAAGCCTGATCCTGGTGCCGCAACTGCTGCTTGGGCTGGTCACTGCCATCGAGCGCGGCCTGATGCGGGTCGGCCCGTTGCGCTTCGTGGCGGTGGGCGGCGCGCGGGTGGCACCGAGCCTGCTGGCCCGGGCCAAGGCTGTCGGGCTGCCGGTGTTCGAGGGCTATGGCTTGTCCGAATGCGCCTCGGTGGTATGCCTCAATCGCCCCGGGGCGCACCGCCCGGGCAGTGTCGGGCGGCCGCTGCCGCATGTGCAGGTGCGCATTGCCGAAGACGGCGAAGTGCAGGTGGCCGGTTCGGCGTTGCTCGGCTACCTGGGCGAGCCGCCCTTCAGCGAGCCGTGGTTGCCGACCGGTGACCTGGGCCACTTCGACAGCGACGGTTTCCTGTACCTGGCCGGGCGCAAGAAGCACCAGTACAGCACCAGCTTCGGGCGCAACGTCAACCCCGAGTGGGTCGAGGCCGAACTGACCCAGGGCGGGGTGATCGCCCAGGCGTTCGTCCACGGCGAAGGCCTGGCGCACAACCTGGCGCTGATCTGGCCGCTGGACCCGCAGGCTGACGACCACACCCTCGAACAGGCCATCCGTCAGGCCAATGCCGGCCTGCCGGACTATGCCCGGGTGCATGCCTGGCGGCGCCTGCCCGAACCCTTGAGTGCCGCCGGGCAAACCCTTACCGCCAACGGCCGGCCACGCCGCGAACAGATCCTGCGGTGTTACCAGTCCCTGTTATCCGACCTTCAATGACCCACGAGGTTTGCCATGCTTTTCTTCGATACGCTGCAGCAGGAAACCGCCGACGAGCGTACGGCATTGTTCAGCGTCCCGGTCATCCGCGACGCGCTGGCCGGCAAGGCCAGCCTCGAGGCCTATGTGGCCTTTCTGACCCAGGCCTACCACCACGTGCGGCACACCGTACCCTTGATGATGGCCTGCGGGGCCCGTTTGCCGGCGCGGCTGGAGTGGCTGCGCGGCGCAGTGTGCGAGTACATCGAGGAGGAGTACGGCCATGAGCGCTGGATTCTCGATGACATCGCCGCCTGCGGTGGCGACCCCCAGCAGGTGGCGGGCGGCCGCCCGGCATTGCCTGTCGAGCTGATGGTGGCCTTTCTCTACGACCAGATTGCCCGTAGCAACCCGGTCGGGCTGTTCGGCATGGTCAACGTGCTCGAAGGCACCAGCATTGCCCTGGCCACCCAGGCTGCCGGTACCCTGCAGGGCAGCCTCGGCCTGCCGGACCAGGCGTTCAGCTACCTGAGTTCCCATGGCGCCCTGGACCAGGACCACATGGCCACCTACCGTGGCCTGATGAACCGCCTGGACCAAGCCGAGGACCAGCAAGCAGTAATCCACGCTGCCAAAGTGGTGTACCGCCTGTACACGGCCATGTTCGAAGGGCTGCCGCGTAACGCGCAGCAGGAGGTACAGCATGCGCTTGCCTGATTGCGTGGCGGTGCTCACCGGCGCCAGCGGTGGCATCGGCCTGGAGCTGGCGGACCAGCTTTGCAGCGCCGGGGGCCGCGTACTGGCGGTCAGCCGGCAGCAGGGCAAGCTGGCCGAACTGATGGCGCGCTACCCCGGCCAACTGCGTTGGCAGCAGGCCGACCTGCGCTGCGCCGAAGGCCGCCGTGACGTGCTGGAGGCGGCGCGGGCGATGGGCAGTTGCAACCTGTTGATCAACGCCGCCGGGGTCAACCGCTTCGCCTTGCTCGAACAGATGGACGAGGCCGCCCTGGACGAGTTGTTCGACCTCAACATCAAGGCCGCCGTGCAGCTCACCCGCCTGTGCCTGCCGTTGCTGCGCGCGCAGCCCAGTGCGTTGGTGGTGAACGTGGGGTCGATCTACGGCTCGATCGGCTACCCCGGCTATGCCACCTACTGCGCCAGCAAGTTTGCCTTGCGCGGGTTCTCCGAGGCATTGCGCCGCGAGCTTGCCGACACCTCGGTGAACGTGCTGTATGCCGCACCGCGCACCACCCGCACGACGATGAACAGCAGCGCCGCGCAGGCCCTGAACCAGGCGTTGAAGGTAGGCGTCGATGACCCGCAGGATGTCGCCCGGGCAGTGCTCGACGCGGTGCAGGCCGAGCGCAGCGAACTGTACCTGGGCTGGCCGGAAAAACTCTTCGTGCGCCTTAACGGCATGCTGCCGGGCGTGGTCGACCGCGCCCTGCGCAAGCAACTGCCGCTGATCCGCCGCTACAGCACCTGGCACAGCAAGGAGTCGAGCAAATGAAACGACTGATACTGGCCGGCCTGCTGGCCATCGCCCCGTTCACCTGGGCCCTCGACCAGAACGGTACCCAGCAACTCAATGCCATCCAGCAGCGCTGGGCGGTTATTCGCTACAACCTGCCCGAAACCCAGCGTGCCGGGGCGTTCGAGGCCCTGGCGGTACAGTCGGCGGCGTTGGTGCGCCAGCACCCGGGCTCGGCCGAGCCGCTGATCTGGGACGGCATCGTCAACAGCAGCTGGGCCGGTGCCACCGGCGGGTTGGGCGCGCTGGGCAAGGTCAAGGCCGCCCGCGCCAGCCTGGAAAAGGCCCTGGCCATGGACCCCAAGGCCCTGCAGGGCTCGGCCTACACCAGCCTGGGCGCGCTGTACGACCAGGTGCCCGGCTGGCCGCTGAGCTTCGGCGACCAAGCCAAGGCCGAGGCCATGCTGCGCCAGGCGCTGGCGATCAACCCCGACGGAATCGACAGCAACTACTTCTGGGCTGACCACCTGTACCGGCAGAACCGCTACGACGAAGCCCGCGCCGCTCTGCAAAAGGCGTTGCAGGCACCGCCCCGTCCCGGGCGGGAGCTGGCCGACCAGGGCCGGCGCGGTGAAATCGATGCTTTACTCAAAGCGATCAAGGACAAACAGGATTAAGCATGCGCCTGCTGCTGGTAGAAGACGATGCCGCGTTGGGGGAGGGGATCTGTGACGGCCTGCGCCGCGAGGGCTATACCCTCGACTGGCTGCAGGATGGCGCCAGCGCCTTGCATGCCCTGTGCCACGAGGAATTTGACCTGGCCATTCTCGACCTGGGCTTGCCGCGCCTGGATGGCATCGAGTTGTTGCGGCGCCTGCGTGCGGCCGGGAAGAGCCTGCCGGTGCTGGTGCTGACCGCCCGCGACGCCACCGAGGACCGCATCGCCGGGCTGGACGCCGGCGCCGACGACTACCTGGTCAAACCCTTCGACCTCAACGAACTCAAGGCCCGCTTGCGGGCCTTGCTGCGGCGCAGCAGTGGCCGTGCGCGGGTGTTGATCGAACACGCCGGGGTGTGCCTGGACCCGGTCAGCCAACAGGTGCACTACCAGGGCCAGCCGGTGGTGCTCACGCCCAAGGAATACCTGCTGCTGCACGAATTGCTGGCCCAGCCGGGCAAGGTGTTCACCCGCGAACGCTTGACCCAGTTGCTGTATGGCTGGGATGAAGAGCCGGAGAGCAACACCCTGGAAGTGAACATCTACCACCTGCGCAAGAAGCTGTTCAACGGCCTGATCCGCACCGTGCGCGGGATTGGCTACCTGGTGGAACGCAAGGCATGAGCTCGCTGCGCCAACGCACCTTGTGGCGGGTGATGCTGCTGTTGCTGGTCGGCAGCGGGTTGCTGGCGCTGTACAACTACCACGACAGCCGCCACGAAATTAACGAGGTGTACGACGCCCACCTGGCGCAGAACGCCCGGCTGCTGCAGGGCATCATGAGCCTGCCGGTGCAGGAGCAGAGCCGTGACGAGTTGTACCGTGCCTTCGACGAGGCCTTGAGCAAGGCCGGGCACCACAAGGTGGGGCACCGCTACGAGAGCAAGCTGGCCTTCCAGGTGTGGGCCGACGACAACGGGCTGCTGGTGCACACGCCCAGCGCCCCCCAGCTGGGGCAGGCGCCGCGGGTGCCAGGGTTTGCCGACGTGGTGGTGGACGGGCGCCGTTGGCGCAGTTTCGTCTTGCCGGTGCCGGAAAAACACTGGGTGATCTGGGTGGGCGAGCGCAATGACGTGCGTGACGACCTGATCGAACGCATCGTGCGGCACACGCTGTTGCCATTCCTGTTCGGCAGCCTGGCCCTGGCCTTGCTGGTGTGGGCGGCCATAGGCTGGGGGCTGCGGCCGCTGCAGAACATGGCCAGGGTGATCCGCGCCCGCCACGCCGAGTCGCTCGAGCCGTTGCAACTGGTGCCGTTGCCAAAGGAGCTGGAACCGATGCAGGCGGCGATCAACCGCCTGCTCGGGCAGATCGATGACCTGCTGCGCCGCGAGCACCGTTTCATCGCCGACGCTGCCCACGAGATGCGCACGCCCTTGGCCATCCTGCGCCTGCATGCGCAGAACGCCCTCAATGCAGACAGCGCTGCCGAGCGTGACAAGGCCCTGCAGTTCCTGATGGGCGGTGTCGACCGCCTTGCCCGGGTGGTCAACCAGCTGTTGACCCTGGCCCGCCTGGAGCCGCGGCCAGGCCGGCGCGACTGGCCGCGGGTGGACCTGGAGGGCGTGGTGGCCGAGACCCTTGCCGAGCTGACCCCATGGATCCTGGAGCGCGGGCTGGAGCCTTCGCTGGACATCGCCGCCGGCGACTACCACTTGCATACCGACGCTGGCGCGCTGGGTATCGCCTTGCAGAACCTGGTGGCTAATGCAGTGGACCATTCGCCGGCAGGCGGTCGGGTCACCGTGACACTGCAGCGCGAAGGGCAGGCCTTGCTGGTCAGTGTCGATGACGAAGGGCCTGGCATCGCCGAAGTCGACCAGCAGCGGGTGTTCGAGCGCTTCTACAGCAAGGGCTCGACCAATGGCGCCGGGCTTGGGTTGTCGATCGTCAGCACCATCATGACCCGCCTGGGTGGCAGCGTGCAGTTGCGCAACCAGGCGCCACATGGGTTGCGCGCGACCTTGCGCCTGCCCGTGGGGTCCTGAACATCGCTAGTGTTTCTGGGCGATCTGGATCAGGTTACCGCAGGTGTCATCGAACACCGCTACGGTGACGGGCCCCATGTCGGTGGGCGTCTGGGTGAACTGCACGCCTGCCGCGCACAGCCGGGTATATTCGGCCTGGATGTCACGCACGCCGAACGAGGTGGCGGGGATGCCATCCTGCTTGAGCGCGGCCTTGTAGACCTTGGCGGCCGGGTGCGCGTCGGGTTCGAGCAGCAGCTCGACGCCGTTGGGGTCGTTGGGGGAAGTGAGCGTCAGCCAGCGGTGTCGGCCCATGGGGATATCGTGCTTGGGCTCGAAACCGAGTACGTAGTGGTAGAAAGCCAGGGCTTTGGCCTGGTCGTCGACGAGGATGCTGGTGACCACGATCTTCATAAGCGCACGCCCTATGTCTGGAGCCGATGAGTACTAGTAAAGACAATCAGGGGTATTTGACCAGCGGGCTGCCAGGCTCCTGTGGGCTTTAGCCGCGAACACCGGCGAAGCCCGTGCCATGCGCCGCGTCGGATTCTTCGCGGCTAAAGTCCCCCTACAAAAAACCTGCTCAAGCCATAGGTAAATCCTTCATCACCCGGCCCCCACCCAGCCGCTGCCAAGGGTAAAGTGACAGGCATGATCCCAGCGCGCCCAGACCGGCGTCAGAGAGGTGCCCGTGGCGGCCTACACATTGCGACAACTCAAGTACTTCGTCACTACCGTCGAGGCCGGCAGCGTGGCCGAGGCTTCACGCCAGCTGTACATCGCCCAGCCTTCCATCTCCACGGCCATCAAGAGCCTGGAGGAAAGCTTCGGCGTGCAGCTGTTCATCCGTCACCACGCCCAGGGTGTGTCACTGACGCCCAGCGGCAAGCGCTTCTATGCCAAGACCAAGTCGCTGCTGCAGATGGCCCACGAATTCGAACAGAACGCCCTGGCCGACAACGACACCGTGGCCGGGCAAATCGACATCGGCTGCTTCGAAACCGTGGCACCGCTGTACCTGCCGCGCCTGATCGCCGGCTTTCGCCAGCGTTACCCGGGGGTGGATATCCGCCTGCGCGACGGCGAGCAGCAGGACCTGATCCAGGGCCTGACCGCCGGTACCTTCGACCTGGCGTTCCTCTACGACCATGACCTGGACGGCACCATCGAGGCCGAGCCGCTGATGCCGCCGCAGAAACCCTATGTGCTGCTGCCCGAGAACCACCGCTTCGCCGGGCAGGCCCAGGTGTCGCTGCGTGACCTGTGCCCGGAGCCGATGATCCTGCTGGACGTGGCCCCCAGCCGTACCTACTTCGTCAGCCTTTTCAACGAAATGGGCCTCACGCCCAACATCGTCTTCAGCTCGCCGTCGATCGAGATGGTGCGCGGCATGGTCGGGCAGGGCTTCGGTTTTTCGCTGCTGGTGACGCGGCCGCACTCGGAGTACACCTACGACGGGCAACGCCTGGCCATGCTGGATATCGCCGAGCCAGTGGCGCTGTCAGGGCTGGCGGCGGCCTGGTTGAAGCGGGTGCAGCTGACCAAGCCGGCGCAGTTGTTCGTGGAGTTCTGCCGGGAGCAGCTGGCGAAGTTCTGATACGGGCACGCCGTGCAGGAGCATGGCGTGCCCGTTGGTCAGGGGTTGACCTGATAGCCGCGCCCTTGCAGGCACCCGGCATAGGCACTGGCATGAGCCTGGGCTTTCGCTTCGTCCTGGCCGCGCCGGTCCTGACGGCGGTCCTGACGCTGGCGCATGCCACCGACCGCAGCACCGGCGGCGGCCACTTCGCCGGCGCGGTTCTGCCGGTATTGCTCTTTGGCATCGTCACCGACCCGGTCATACAGCTCGTCGTGCTGGTTGCCGCGCACCTGCGCGCCTGCCGCACCGGCAACCGCGCCGGCCGCGGCACCGCGTACCCGGCCACCGACATGGGGGTCGCTGGAGGTCGCGGCACTGTTCGCGGCATTGGTCGCGACGGTATTGCAATCATTGATATCCAGTTGCATCTGCTGGCTGCTCTGGCCCTTGAGCGGCACCACCGACTGCGCCTGGGTTGCCGATGCCGCGCACAGCAGCACCAGCAGGCAACTCCACGTCATCGTACGCATGGCAAACCTCCAGCGGGTGGGGATCCCGTTTCACAGAATAGTTCGCCTTTGCTGCCGATGATGGCAGTTTTGCCGGGATGGTCTAAACCGGATATCAAGCGTGGTTCGCCTGCGTATCACGGCGTGAATCCGGGCTACCTGTGGAAACCCCATGAGCCAGACCCAGCACCTGATCATCTGTGAGTACTGTGACACGGTGTACCACCGTGCGCCGCTGCTCAAGCACCAGCGCGCCGTTTGCCAGCGCTGTGGCGGCGTGCTGTACCGGCACACCTCGCTGACCGTGCAGCAGCGGCTTGCCCTGAGCGTGACGGGTGGCATCCTGCTGGTGTTCGCCAATTTCTACCCGGTGATGACCATCGGCATGCAGGGGCTCACCCATTCCGCGACATTATGGGACTCGGTGCAGATCCTCAGCCACGGCAGTATCACCTTCATCGCCCTGGTCATGGCCTTGTCGATCATCTTTGCGCCGGTGCTGCAGATTACCCTGTTGTGCTGGCTATTGAGTTTCGCCCTGGCCGGCCAGCGCGCCCCCGGCTTTGCCCTGTGCATGCGCAGCCTGGAGAGCCTGCGGCCGTGGAGCATGCTGGAGGTGTGCCTGCTGGGGGCGATGGTGGCGGTGATCAAGCTGGCGGGGTTGCTCGATGTGATACCCGGCATCGGCCTGCTGGCCCTGGCCGCACTGAGCATGCTGATCATCCATATTGCCGGCAAGGACATCCGCGACCTTTGGGAGCAGGTATGAATACCCCGGCCAACGCCGACGACCTGGGCCTGTGCCTGTGCCATGGCTGCGGCCAGGCCTGCGAACTGGGCAGCGGCAAGCACACCTGCGAGCGCTGTGGTGCCGCCATCCACCGGCGCAAGGCCAATGCCATCAGCCGCGGCTGGGCGTTTCTGCTGGCGGCGCTGGTTTTCTACATCCCCGCCAACCTGCTGCCGGTGATGCACACCGAAATGCTCGGCAGTGGCAGCGCAAGCACCATTGGCGGTGGTGTGCTGGAGTTCTGGGAGGCAGGGGCCTGGGACATCGCACTGATCATCTTCATTGCCAGCGTGGGCGTGCCGGCCATCAAGTTCTTTTCGCTCGGCCTGTTGCTGTTCACCGCCCAGCGCGGCTCTACCTGGGCTTGCCGACAGCGCTCGCAGCTGTACCGTTTCGTCGAGCTGATCGGCTACTGGTCGATGCTCGATGTGATGGTGGTGGCGCTGGTGGCGGCGCTGGTGCAGCTGCGCGGGCTGGGCACCATCGAGCCGCGGGTGGGCATCCTGTTTTTCGGCATGGTGGTGGTACTGACCATGTTTTCTGCGATGAGCTTCGATCCACGCCTGATCTGGGATAGCCGTGCCAACGAGGGAGGCCGCATTGATGGTGCAACAGACTGACAAGCGCGAGGGCGCGGGGCAGGTTGAAGTGCACACCCGGCGCTGGAGTGTGTCGCTGGTATGGATCGTGCCGATACTGGCGATCCTGATCGGCGCTTCGCTGGTGGTGCGCAACTGGATGCAGCAGGGCCCGGTCATCGCCATTTCCTTCCACACCGGGGAAGGGCTGGTGGCGCACAAGACCCAGGTCAAGTACCGCAGCGTGGTGATCGGCGAAGTCACTACGGTGGACCTGGCCGACGACAAGAAGAGCGTGGTCGCCAAGGTCCAGCTGTCCAACGACGCCCGCGCGTTCGCCACCCAGGGGGCGCGCTTCTGGGTGGTGCGGCCACGCATTGGCGTGGGCGGCGTGTCCGGTGTGGACACGCTGCTGTCGGGCAGTTTCATCGGGGCGGATTCCGGCGCATCGAAAGTGCCGGAGAAGTCCTTTGTCGGCCTGGAGCTGCCACCGCCGATCACCTACGACGAAAAGGGCAAGCGCTTTGTGCTCACCGCCAGTGACCTGGGGTCGCTGGATATTGGCTCGTCGATCTACTACCGCAAGATCCCGGTGGGCGAGGTGGTGTCCTTTGCCCTGCAGGGCGATGGCAAGGGCGTGGAGATCGGCGTGTTCGTGCAGGCCCCCTACGACAGCTTCGTCACCGCCGATACCCGCTTCTGGAACGCCAGTGGCGTCGACATGCAGATCGGTGCCAACGGCCTGAAGATCGATACCGAATCACTGTCGTCGATCCTAGTGGGCGGGCTGGCCTTTGGCTCGCCCGACTTCGCCCCGCAAGCCGAGCCCGCTGCCGACCAGGCGCGCTTCCAGCTGTTTGCCGACCGTGACGCCGCCCTGGCACCGCCCAGTGGCCAGGCGCAGTACCTGCAATTGCGCTTCGACCAGGCCATGCGCGGCCTGTCGGTGGGAGCGCCGGTGGAGTTCAAGGGGGTGGAGTTTGGCCGGGTCACTTCGGTCAAGCTCGACTACGATGCCACCCGGCAGACCTTCCCGGTGGTGGTCGATGCGGTGATCTACCCGCAGCGGTTGGGGCCGGTGCACCGCAAGATGCTGTCCGTGTTCAAGCATGCCGAAGGCGACATGGACGGCGCGCGCCGGCTGATCGGCACCTTCGTCGAGCACGGGCTGCGGGCCCAGGCGCGCAGCGGCAACCTGATCACCGGGCAGATGTTCATTTCCCTGGACTTCTACCCCGATGCCCCCAAGGTGGCTTTCGACAAGACCGCAGACCCTATCACCATCCCCACCTTGCCCGGCAGCCTGGAGCAGTTGCAGGAACAGCTGCAACGGGTGGTGGAGCGCATCAGCAAACTGCCGCTGGAGAGCATCGCCAACAACCTGGACGGCAGCCTGCGAGAGTTGCGCGCCAGCCTCAAGCAGTTCAATGGCCAGACGCTGCCGGACGTGAAGGTGGCGCTGGACGAAGTGCACAAGACCCTGCGCACCGCCAATTCGGCCATTTCCGAAGACTCGCCGCAGCGCGAGCGGATGGGCGAAACCCTGGACGAACTGGAGCGCATGTCGCGTTCGCTGCGTGACCTTGCCGATTACCTGGGCCGGCACCCCGAGTCGCTGATACGCGGCCGGCCGAAAGCGGCCGCTGCCGCCGACCTTGAACCCTGAGGAGACAGCCGATGCATCGACTGCGCAATGTGTGTGGCGCTGGCCTGCTGGCCGTGCTGTGGGGCTGCAGCAGTACCCCGAACAACTATCACACGCTGGTACCGAGCGAACCGGTGCGCGACGGTGGCCAGCGCATCCAGGTGGCGAGGGTGGCCGTGCCGCCGCAGGTGGACCGCCCGCAGTTGGTGGTGCGGCAAGGGCAGAGCGGCCTGGCCATCCTCGAGACGGAGTGGTGGGGGGCCGACCTGGTGGATGAGTTCCGCAGCGCCTTGCAGGACCAGTTGGGCGGGCCGGTGGGTGGCGGCAAGGCGTTGCTGCGGGTGGACGTGCAGCGCTTCGATAGCGTGCCGGGGCGCTATGCATCGCTGGAGGCGGTATGGCGCCTGACGCGCCCGGGTGCGGCCGAACTGACCTGCCGTACCTCGCTGCAGACGCCCGCGGACAACAGCATCGCCAGCCTGGTCAATGCCCACCAGGCCAACCTGCGCAAACTGGCCGAGGCGGTGCGGGGGAGTGCCCGGCAGGGCAGCTGTTCTACATCTGCCTGAGCATCTCGCCGACCGTTGTAGGAGCGGCCTTGTGTCGCGAAAGGGCCGCAAAGCGGCCCCAGCAATTGTTGCTGTAACGCTGAAAGCCGGGGGCCGCTTCGCGGCCCTATCGCGACACAAGGCCGCTCCTACACAGAGCGCGCTTCTGCGAATTTCCCGAATTTCCTTCATACATTTGTACAGGCCAGCGCCTGCGCACCTGTTTTTTTGCGATAGGCCATGCGCTGGCCCCTGCATACCCTTGCGAAGCGGCAATGTTGATTACTAATAATAAAAGGAGACAACCAATGCCGATTCAGTCGGAGCATGACCCGCGTCTCAAGCGTGCCCTCAAGACCCGGCACATCAGCATGCTGGCCCTGGGCGGTGTGATCGGGGCCGGTCTGTTCGTAGGGTCCAGCGCGGTTATCGCATCAACCGGCCCGGGTGCCTTCATCACCTATGCCATCACCGGCCTGATCGTCGCGCTGGTGATGCGCATGCTCGGCGAAATGGCCGCCGCGCACCCGGCCAAAGGTTCGTTCGTCGACTACGCCCGGTTGGCCTTCGGGCGCCCGGCCGGGTACATGACCGGTTGGCTGTACTGGTACTTCTGGGTGATCGTGGTCGGCTTCGAGGCCGTGGTCGGCGGGCAGATCATCAATGCCTGGCTGCCCGATATCCCGGTGTGGGCCATTGCCCTGGGCCTGATGGTCGGCATGACCTTGCTCAACCTGATGTCGGTGCACTCGTTTGGCGAGGCCGAATACTGGTTCGCCGGCATCAAGGTCGCGGCCATCGTGGTGTTTCTGGTCGTGGCCGGGTTGTACGTGTTCAACCTGTGGCCTGGCTCCAGCGCCAGTTTTGCCAACCTCACCCAGCATGGCGGCTTCCTTCCCCATGGGGTAGGTGCGTTGTTCACCGGGGTGGTGGTGGTGATCTTCTCCATGACCGGTGTGGAAGTCGCCACCCTGGCAGCGGCCGAATCGGAAGACCCGTCGCGCAACATCCGCAAGGCAGTGAACACGGTGATGCTGCGCATCCTGGTGTTCTTCGTGCTGGCGACGTTCTTCATCGTGGTGGCACAGCCATGGACCTCGATCACCCCCGGCAAGTCGCCGTTCGTGACCACCCTGGAGCATATCGGCATTCCCGGCGCAGGCGACATGCTCACCGTGGTCATCCTGGTGGCGGTACTGTCGGTACTCAATGCCGGGCTGTATACCTCGTCGCGGTTGCTCTATGTGCTGGCCTCCAACGGTGAGGCGCCACGCTGGGTGGCCAAGGTCAGCGGCAATGGCGTACCCGTACGCGGGGTGATTGCCTCGACCTTGGTGGGCTATGGCTGCGTGGTGATTGCGGCGCTTTGGCCGGATACCGTGTTCCAGTTCCTGATCAACTCGTCCGGCACGGTGTTCCTGTTCGTCTACCTGGTGATCTGCCTGTCGCAGCTCAGGCTGCGGCGCAAATGGGTGGCGGAAGGTACGCTGAAGTTCGCCATGTGGGGGCATCCGTGGTTGCCGTTGCTGGTGACCGGGTCGATCGTGGCGGTGCTGGTGAGCATGGCCTTCGACCCGAGCATGCGGGTGAGCCTGGGGCAATGCGTGGTTGCGATTGTGGTGATTGCGGTTTCGTATGCGATGGTGCGGGGGCCGCGGGGGCAGCAGCCTGGTGCAGAGGTTGGGTTGAACTGAGGTGTATCTGGGGCCGCTTTGCGGCCCATCGCGACACAAGGCCGCTCCTACAAGGGGATCGCACCAGGTCGGACCTGTATGCGATCTCCTTGTAGGAGCGGCCTTGTGTCGCGACAGGGGCGCAAAGCGCCCCCAAGGGCCTAGACCAGATGCTCGAACAGGTCGGTATTCTTCCCCGCCTGAATCGCAATCCAGAACCGCGCAATCCCGCCGGTAGTGGTCGGCTTGATCCCGGTAAGCTGCTCCACCAGTTTCAGCCGGTACACCAGCGTCTGCCGGTGAATCCCCAAATCATACGCCGTGGCCTTCCAGTTGCCGTCGTTGTGCAGAAAGGTGACCAACGTCTGCAGCAGCGCCGCACCCTGGGTGCGGTCATGCTCGATCAGCGGCCCCAGGTAACGCCCCACCAGCGCCCGCGCCTCGGCCAGTGACTTGGGCGCCATGATCAGGCCGGTTTCCGCCTCGCCATAACGCAGCTGCTGCGCGCCACTTTCCTCGGCCTGGGTCAGCGCCAGGCGGGCTTGGCGCACGCTCTCGCGAAAGCCGGTGGCCGCCGCGATCGGCCCGCTGATACCAATTACCGTACCCTCGCCGAGGTTGTGGCACAGCGCCGTCAGGCTTGGCGCGTCGTCACGGCTGATCGCCAGCAGCAGGCCTTTGTCGTCGAGCAGTAGTGGCGTGGAGTGATGCAGGGCAGGGGCCTGGTGGATGTCGGCGCTGCTCCACGGGCCGTGGCTGCCCGGCCTGATCGCCAGGCTCACCAAGGTGCCGACCAGGCCACGACGCTCCAGCATCGGCCGCGCCAGGCTGAACTCCGTCTCGCTGTCGAGCAGGCTGCGCAACAGCGCTGCGCCTTCTTCGCGCTGCTGGTCGCGGTGGATCATCAGGCGTTCCAGTTCCACCCCCAGCAAGCCGACCAGCGAGCGCACCAGGATGGCGTCATCCTGCGTGCGGGTGCCTTTGCGCGCCATCAGCAGGTTGGCGCGGGCGCGGCCGCCGATCGGGATGCGTTCCACCCGCTCGGCAGCCTGCGCGGCCCGGCGGGTTTCGACCACGGTGGTGCCGCTGGGGGCATCCTCGATGGCCAGGTCGAGGCCGAGGGTGTCGGCCAGGATCGCCAGGCGCCCAGCCATGTCGGGGGCTTTGCGCAAGGCGTCGGCGTAGGTCTGGAACAGCCGCTCGCTGGCGTTGAAACGCTCGCGCTGGGCCTGCAGCACGCTCTCGATCACGTAGTGCGACAGCTTGACGAACTCCAGTTCGAAGCTGCCATGCAGCACCGGGAACAACAGGCGGTCGGCGGCGGCCAGCAGTTCGCCGGACAGCGCCGGCGCATCGGCCCGCGGCGCCACCACCAGGGCACTGGGGTTGCTCTGCACCAGTTGCTCCAGCCAGCTCACCTGGTCTGCCTGGGCGCTGGGCAGGCCGACGCCGGTGGTCATCACCAGGTCGCCTGGCGATACCCAGCGCCAGGGGTCTGGCAAGTCGACGGTGTGGGCCCAGGTGATCAGCCTGCCGGTGCCGGCCGCGCCAGCCACGGCCTGCAACTTGAGCAGTTCGATATCGATCAGGTCCTGCACCGTGAGCATGGGCATCTCTCATTCCAAAGATGCGCCAAGCATGGCGTTTTACGCTGGGGCGGTAAACCTTTGTTCGCGGTGCAGGGCCAGTGGGGCTGCTTTGCAGCCCATCGCGACACAAGGCCGCTCCCACAGGACAGTGCGCATCCTTGTGGGAGCGGCCTTGTGTCGCGAAAGGGGCGCAAAGCGCCCCCGGCAATCCCTACCGCGCAACACTCAGTTCAGGTTCTTGCCACTACTGGCCGTCTCCCGCACCCGCTCGGCCTTGTCCAGCGGCAGGTGGTCGAACTCGCGCAGACCATCCTTGCGGTACGGGTCGCCAATCCAGCGTGGTGCCACCACGAACTGCGGGCTCACCAGGCTCTTGGCCGGTTCGTAACGGTCATAGCTCAGCCCGGCCAGGTCGGACAGGGTATGGATCAGGTGCGAGCTGCTGTAGGGGCGGTCGGCCATCGCCTGCAGGTCGCGCGGGTGCTCGGCCTGCCAGCTGGGCGAAGTCCACAGCAAGAACGGGATGGTGTACATCGGCCGGGTCGGCGCGCCTTCGTTGCGCCCCAGGCGGTCGTGGTTGCCAGAGCTGTACACATCTTCGCCATGGTCGGACAGGTACAGCAGGAAGCCATTGGAGGTACTGGCCGAGTAACGCTTGATCAGGCTCGACACCACGTAGTCGTTGTAGCGCACCGCGTTGTCGTAGAAGTTGTAGGTTTCCACCTGGTCATCGGTCAGCTTGCCGGGCACCCCCTGGCGGTCTTTGAAGTGCGCGTAGTCGTTCGGGTAGCGGTAGCGATAGTCCATGTGCGTACCCAGCAGGTGCACGATGATGAACTTGTTCGGCGCCGGGTCCTGCAGGGCCTTCTCGAACGGCGTCAGCACCACGTCGTCGTACTGGCTGGCATTCTGGTTGCGCTGGTTGTTCAGGTACACCGGCGCGTCCGTCTGCTGCGAGAAGGTGGTCAGCATGGTGTTGCGCTTGGTCATGGTCTGCTGGTTGGTGATCCAGAAGGTCTTGTAGCCGGCCTGTTTCATCAGGTTGATCAGCGACGGGTCGGTGAGGAAGCGGTCCGGGTTCTGCTCGTCGCCGAAGGTGAGGATCTGCTGCATCACTTCGATGGTGTACGGGCGTGGCGACACCACGTTGCGGAACACCGTCAGGCTCTTGTCGCTGGCGGCCAGCGCATCGAGGTTGGGCGTGGTGTCGCGGTTGTAGCCGTACAGGTGCATGTGCTCGCGGGTGGTGGATTCGCCCAGCACCAGCACCAGCGTGCGCGGCGCTGCACCGCTGCTGTCACGCAGGTTTTGCAGGGGCGGCAGCGCGGCGTTCTTGGCCAGCAGCTCCTGCATGTTGTCCAGCTGCTGGCGGTACTGGCGGTAGCCGACCAGCAGTTGCCAGGGCACGGCGGGTTCCATGCGCTGCTGCACCTTTTCCGCCGCGTCGGCGAAGCTGCGTTCCTGGGTGACCATCTGCTTGTAGAACGGGTACACCAGGTTGGCCAGCAGCAACAGGGCGACCACCGGCAGGCGGCTGCGCAGCGGCAGGCTGACCGGGCGTACGCGCTTCCACAGCAGCACCGCCACCAGCGTGTACAGCAGCAGTGCCAGGCCCAGCCAGGCGCTGAAGTACTGGCTGAAGTACTCACCGGCCTCGGCGGTGTTGGACTCGAACATCACGAAGATGACGCTTTGCGAGAACTCCTGGCGATAGATGCCGAAGTAGCTCAGGCCCACCAGCGAAGCAGCCCACAACACCAGGCCGATGACCGCTGCCGTGGCGCGAGTGAAGCGCGGCAGCAGCAGTACCGGGGCCAGCCACAGGCTGCTGAGGAAGAATGCATCGCGAAAACCGGCGAACCCGGTGGTACCACTGAACAGCAGCAACGCCTGGGTCACGCCCGAGAAGTACCAGAAGAACAGCAAAAGCCAGCCCAGGCCGGCCCAGTCCACGCGTTTGGGCGAGGAGGGGGATGGAGTGTGTGACACGTATGCCTCGTCGTACTTGGCGGCCAGCGGATGTGCCCGTGGCCGGAAAGGGCGTGACGCTAATCTGCCGAGCGTGAAAATAACGTCAACGAGACGCTGGCCCAGGCAAGGTATGATGTGTTCAGCCAAACCGGACTGACAGGTCGAGTGAGAATGAACCGTCGCAAGAAGATCAAGCAGCTACTGCAGGCGCATGCCAAGAAGGCCAGCGCCAAGCTGGCGCCGCGCAAGCCCAAGTACATTTGCAAGGCCGACCGTTTGAAGATGGAGGCCGAGGCGGCGGGGGATACCCCCACCTGACTGGCGCGGACCTTGTAGGAGCGGCCTTGTGTCGCGATCGGGCCGCAGAGCGGCCCCACGATTTCAGCATTGAAGCAGATATCGCCGGGGCCGCTCTGCGGCCCGATCGCGACACAAGGCCGCTCCTACAGGGGGCGCGTTGGCTGCTTGCGATCAACGGCGATAGTAGCGGTGGTCATCATTGTAGCGGTGGTGCATGGCCCGCTCATGGCGGTGCTCCCAGTCGCGGCGCCGTTCCCAGTCGCGTCGGCGTTCCCAGTCCCGCCGGCGCTCCCAATCACGGCGGGCCTGCTCGCGGCGCCACTGTTCGCGGCGCCAGTCGCTGCGGTGGTCATGCCAGCGGTCGTCATCGTGGGCCAGCAGTGTGGCTGGCTGTTCATCGGCCACACTGGCCACCCTGGACCAGGGGTTGCCGGCAGGCTGCAACGGTGATTGAACCACCGGGGCTGCCACTACGGGCGCCTTCATTTGTGTTGCCGATGCCGTGCCCATCGCCGCGAACGAGAACAGGCCGAGCAGCATCAACCTTGCGACATGTATTTTCATGAGCGAAGCCAACCTCTGATAACAATTGAGCCATCTGGCCAGCAGGTGGTCGGCGAAGCTTGTCTCGCGTTCCGCTACCTTTCTGTGCCTCCCACATAGACCGGTAAACGGGAAAAAGTTCGCAGCGGCAACAAGTTGTAGAACTTCTGTGGCTCAAAACAGATAGTCGGTTGCGAGCAAGCTGAATTCGCGGTGCCGAATGATGCCGCTGACCAGGGCCAGATCATGGCGCAGCTCTCAGGAGCTCTCGTTGGCTATGCTCGCGTATACTGTGGCGCAGATCCGGTAGCGCAAACACCCTCCTTTGATTGGTTCAGGTACATGGCATCGAGCACCCTCGTCCAGAGAATCGTTTCTGAAATCCGGCAAAAGATTCAGCTGGGCGAACTGGCCCCTGGCGCGCACCTCAGTGCGCAGAAGGTGGCCGACAGCTTCCACGTGTCGCGCTCGCCCGCGCGAGAGGCGCTGACCACGCTCGCCGGGCAGAAACTGCTGGAGCAGATTCCCAACCGTGGCTTTTTCGTGCTGGAGATGCCGGGAGGTATGGTGCCGGGCAGTGATGAAGTCACCTCGCTGGAAGAGCCGCCCGAGTACTACCGGCTTTCCGAAGACTGGCTCAACGACGCCATCCCGGCGGAGGTAACCGAAAAGTACCTGCGTGACCGCTACGGCCTGACCAAATTCCAGGTCACCGACATACTCAACCGGGCGGCCAAGGTCGGCTGGGCGGAACCCAAGGCAGGCTACGGCTGGCGCTTTCTCGACGTGGCCAAAACCCCGGAAACCCTCGAGCAGATCTACCGAGTGCGTGCGCTGATCGAGCCAGCGGCGCTGTTGGAAAGCAGCTTCATCGGCGACCTCGAGGTGTTGCGGCGGTTGAAGAAAGAGCAGAGCGACCTGCTGGCCGGTGGCATCGATACCTTGCCTGCAGACATGCTGCTGAAGTCGGGCATTCGTTTTCATGAGGAGTTGATCAAGCTGTCGGGCAACCCACTGTATCTGATGATCCTCAGGCAGTTGAACAACATGCGCCGGTTGATCGAGTACCGCTCGATGATCGACCGCAAGCGGCTTTATACCCAGTGTGCCGAGCACCTGCGCATGGTCGAACTGGTGGAGGAAGGGGATAACCTGGAGGCGGCGCACCTGATGAAACGCCACCTCAGTGGTTCGTTTGCGCGCAAGTCGCCGATCCTGGAGCTGCGCAGGGCGGCGCAGGGGCAACTTGTGCCGAACGTTGTTGTGGAAATCTGAACCTTGGGGCCGCTTTGCGACACAAGGCCATTCCCACAGGTACAGCGCTGTATTTGGGACCTGCGCGGTATCTGTGGGAGCGGCCTTGCGTCGCGATAGGGCTGCGAAGCAGCCCCGGCACTCTCAAGGCTCAACCGCTGCCCGTCGCCCCAACCACACCTTCAACAGCGGTTCCGCACACAACATCACCAACACCAGCCGCATGATCTGCATCGCCGTCACCATTCCCGCCCCAAGGTTCAACGCCTCCGCCGTCAGGTACATCTCGGTGGTACTTCCCGGCATCATCCCCAACGCCAGCGACAACAACCGGCTACCCGACAACCAGGCAAAGCCCCAGGCGAACAGGAAGGTGCAGCCAATCATCGCCAGGGTGAACGCCACCACCTTGCCCAGATACAGGGGGGAGCGTCGGAAGAAGCCGCGGTCAAAAAAGCTGCCCAGCGCACAACCGATCATCAACTGGCCGTAATGGCTCAACTCCACCGGTAGCGCCATGCGCAGATCGAAGCATGCCGTCAGCGCCGCACACAAGGTCATCGGCCCGAACATCCACGGGTTCGGCAGCCCCAGACGCTTCCATGACAAAGCCACCAGCACCCCACCGGCCAGCATCGGCCCCAGCCACTGCCAGTCGGCCGGCAAGCGTGGCTGCGAGGTGCCGGGGGCCGCGTGCATCAGCAGGAGCATCGCCGGTGGCACGCTGAGCACGATCAGCACCAGGCGAATGCTGTGTGCTGCGGCGATCTGGCTGACGTTTGCCCGATAGCGCATACCCAGTTGGATCATCTCGGCGAAGTTGGCCGGCATGAAGGCGAAGTAGGCGGTGGTCAGGTCCATGCCGCGGCGGTGGATGAAAGCGATGCCAACCAAAGCCAGCAGCAGGGTGACGAAGGCGGCGGCCAGCATCAGCAGGAAATGCCTCGCAAGTTCGTGCACCACCGGCTGAGTGAAGTGCAGGCCGATGGAGGTTGCGATCAGCCATTGGCCGGACTTGCGGCCGTTGGGGATTTCGGCAATGGCCCAGCCGCTGCAGCGGATGATGATCACGGCAAGCATCGAGCCGATGATCCACGGTAGGGGCCAGTGGGCGGCGCTGGCGAGTAGTGCGCCGGCGGTGCCTGTCAGCGGGGTGGCCCACCAGGTTTTCAAGGTATTGAGCATGGGGTCTCCTGGTGTTTGTTGGGGGGCTGCTTTGCAGCCCATCACGACACAAGGTCGCTCCTGCGGGAAAACGCGGGTCCCCTGAAGCAGCCTTGTGTCGCGATGAGGCGCAAAGCGCCCCCATGATTCGCCGACGCAACGCGTCACTTGACGGAATACTGCCGCCGCAACTCAGCCACCTGCTCCGGCGTCAAGGTGCGGAACTTGTGCTGGAAAATCAGCAGAAACAGCTGCGCAGTTGCCTCCAGCTCTTCCGTGGCATCCACCGCCGCATTCAGGTCGCTGCCCGCCACCACCGGCCCGTGGTGGGCCAGCAGCATGGCGTGGTGCTTGCCCGAAAACGCCCGCACCGCCTCGGCCAGTGCCGGGTCGCCAGGTGCGTAGTAAGGCACCAGCGGCAGCTTGCCGACGCGCATGGCGTAGTAGGCGGTGATGGCCGGCAGCAGGTCGTCCGGGTCCAGCCCGTCCAGCACAGATACCGCCACCGAGTGCGTCGAGTGCAGGTGCACCACTGCGCCACTGGTGGGCCGCTCCTGGTACATGGCCAGGTGCAGCATCAGCTCCTTGGACGGCTTGTCGCCGCTGACATGGCGACCCTCCCAGTCGAGCTTGGTCAGCCGTGCCGGGTCCAGCCGGCCCAGGCTGGACCCGGTGGGGGTGAGCAGCCAGCCATCGTCCAGGCGCACGCTGATATTGCCGGTGCCGCCGTGGGTCAGGCCGCGGTCGTACATCGACTTGCCCAGCAGCACGATCTCTTCCCGTTGCTTGCTTTCGTTCATGGTGCCAGCTCCAGTGCCTGGGTGAAGAAGTCGGGGCCACCGAAGTTGCCCGACTTCAATGCCAACGCCACGGGCACCTGGCCCAGTCCGAGGGTCCAGGGCACGCCAGGGGCTATCGATGGGCCGATGCGCAGCGCCTTGACGCCCAGGGCCTTGACCACCGCTCCGGAGGTTTCGCCACCGGCGACCACGAAGGTGCGCACGCCCAGTTCCTGCAGGCCGAGGGCGATCTGCGCCAGGGCGCGCTCGACAATTTCCCCGGCGGCCTCAACGCCCAGCCGGGCCTGCACGGCCTTGACCGCGTCCGGCTGTGCGCTGGCATAAACCAGCACAGGGCCTTGGGCCAGCAGTGGCTGGGCCCAGTCCAGCGCTTCAGTCACCAGGTCATGGCCTTCGGCCAGGCGCAGCGGGTCGATGGCGAAGCTGGGTTTGCCGCTGTCGTGCCAATGCGCGACCTGACCATTGGTGGCTACCGAGCAACTGCCAGATAGCACGGCAGCCAGCCCATCGACCGGGGGCAGGTCTGCCGCACAGGCGGTATCGGCCAGCAGGCCGGCGCGCTTGTAGTTGTCCGGCAGGCCCAGGGCAACGCCCGACCCACCTGTGATCAGCCGTTGTTCGCTGGCGGCTTCGCCAATGACCGTCAGATCGGCGTTGCTGATGGCATCGACGATGGCATATCCGAAGCCACCCGCTTGGGCATCGGCCAAAGCCAGGCGCACGGCTGCGGCACCTTGGCTGACAGTGGCATGGCGGACCAGGCCGACTTTGCGCGGCGTTTGCTGTTGCAGCACGCGCACCAGGTTGGAATCGGCCATCGGCGTGAGCGGGTGGTGGCGCATGCCGGATTCGTTCAGCAACGTGTCGCCGACGAACAGGTGGCCATTGAACAGGGTGCGTTGGTTTTCCGGGAAGGCCGGGCAGGCCAGGGCAAATGGCGTGTCCAGTGCGTCGAGCAAGGCATCGGCCACCGGGCCGATGTTGCCTTGCGCCGTGGAGTCGAAGGTGGAGCAGTATTTGAAGAAGTACTGCCGGCAACCGGTGGCCTTGAGCCAGGCCAGAGCCGTCAGGGATTGTTCGACTGCCTGTTCGGCGGGCAGCGTGCGGGTTTTCAGGGCGATGACGATGGCATCGACATCGGCGTCGATCGGTCCGACGGGTACGTCGATCACTTGCAGGGTGCGCATGCCGCCACGCACCAGCATGCTGGCGAGGTCGGTGCCGCCGGTGAAGTCGTCTGCGATGCAGCCCAGAATCGGTTGGCTCATGGCCAGTTCCTCCAGCCCGGCACCGAATGCGCAGGGCTCGGAACACAGGCCTGTGTGGGGGTAGGGAAGGGCGCTTGGCGGCACGCACGGGCGTGCCGCCAACTTGGGTCAACCGGCGATGGCTTCGGCCACGGCCTCGCCAAAGGCGCGGCAGCCCAGTTGGCCACCGAGGTCGGCAGTGCGCTTGGCCGGGTCTTCCAGCACAGCGTCCACGGCCTGTTCCATGGCCTTGCCGGCTTCGAACAGCGCCGGCTTGCCATGGTGCTCGCCCATCCACTGCAACAGCATGGCCACCGACAAGATCATCGACACCGGGTTGGCCTTGTCCTGGCCGGCGATATCGGGCGCCGAACCATGCTGGGCCTGGGCGCAGCAATGGATGTCGCTGGCCATCATCGAACCGGCCAGGCCCAGGCTACCGGACAGCTCGCTGGCCAGGTCGCTGATGATGTCGCCGTAGAAGTTGGTCGCCACCAGCACATCGAAGCGCTCCGGGCTGCGCACCAGGTGGGCCGTGGAAGCATCCACCAGCAGGTCGTCCAGTTGCACTTCGGGGAAGTCCTTGGCCACGTTGCGCACGCATTCCAGGAATAACCCGTCGGTCATGTGGAAGCTGTTGGCCTTGTGGATCGCGGTGACCTTGCGCTTGCGCTTCATCGCCAGTTCGAAGGCGCGGCGGGTGATGCGCTCGCAGCAGTGCCGGGTGATCTTGCGGGTTGACAGGGCCATGTCGGGCGAGGGCATCACTTCACCCCAGCCACGGCTCATGTTGCGGTCCGGGTAGAAGCCTTCGGTGGCCTCGCGCATGATCACCAGGTCCATGTGCTTGCCCGGCTTCATGTTGGATTCCAGGAAGCTGCGGGTACGCGCCGGGCGTACGTTGGCGTACAGGTCCAGGCCGATGCGGAAGCCCGCCGAAACGTTGCGACCGCCTTTCTCCGGGGCCGGGTAGTCGGCATGGGACTGGGTGCCGAGGATGATGCCGTCGTAGGTCTTGGCCTTCTCCAGCACTTCGTCGCGCAGGGTGGTGCCGTACTTTTCCAGGCTGGCGAAGCCGACGTCGTCGTAATCGAACGACAGGCCCAGGTCGAACTTGCGGTTGGCAGCGTGCAGTGCCGCCATCGACGACTCCACGATCTCGGGGCCGATACCGTCGCAGGGAAGAACCAGAATTCGCATCACACTCTCCTAACCATTTTTATTCGGGCGTTCTATTGAGGATCAAGGCGCTTCATCGACGTCGCTCGATAGTGTACGTCGTGATTACGAAATACATTAAAGGCCAGCCGACAAGCGGGTTTTCGGTGCCATTGGTTGTGCATCTTGGGTTGGCGTTATTCGCTCGACTTTGCATTTTATTGCATGCAAAACCAATTCATGCAACATTTGTTTCGGCTACGGAGCTACTGAACAAAGGAGAGCGCAACATGATCAAGACCACGGACCTGTGCGACGAACTGGGCGAGCGGGCGCGGGTGCTGGCGCCGGTATTCGTCGACTTGGGCGGCAAGCGCGACTTCCAGGGGCGGGCGGTGACGGTGAAGTGCTTCGAGGACAATTCACGGGTCAAGGAGCTGAGCACTCAGCCAGGGCAGGGCAAGGTATTGGTGATAGATGGTGGTGGCAGCGAGCGTTGCGCGCTGTTCGGCGACCACATTGCCGAAGACCTGGCGCGCAACGGCTGGGCAGGTGTGCTGGTGTACGGCCATGTGCGCGACAAGGCCGTGCTGCAGGGGCTGCCTCTGGCGATCAAGGCCTTGGGCGTGACCCCGCGCAAGTCGGTCAAGCGCAACGAAGGGCAGGTGGGCCTGAGCGTGACGTTCGCCGGGCAGACCATCGCCGCCAGTGACTGGCTGTATGGCGACGATGATGGTGTGGTTGTGCTCGACGCGCCGTGCGCCTAACCCAGGTCGGCGACCGCCAGCGCCTGTTTCAAGTCCCGGGCTTCCTGGGCTTCGCGGGCGGCCTTGAGGCGGCTGACCACGTCGAGGTGCTGGCGCAGAAAGGCCGCTGCCTCTTCGCGCCGGCCTTGTTCAATCAGGTCGAGCAGCTGGATGTGTTCCTTGCACTGGCTGATCAGCCGAGGGCGGTCGACGTTGGACTGGTAGGCCATGAACCGGCGCAGCTGGTTTTGCCGGCGGATCGCTTCAAGGAAGAAGGTGTTGCCCGAGCAGCGCACGATCAGTTCGTGCAGTTGCGAGCCGATCTGGAACAGTTGCGAGCGGGACAGGGTGAAGATATCGCCATCGAGCAGTTCCTGCTGGATGCGCCGCGCCTTGGCGAAGGCAGCGCTGTCGACCTTGTAGGTGGGCTCCAGCAGCGCTGCCGGCTCGATAGCCATGCGGAAGCGGTAGCTCTGTATATGCGCTTCGGAGTCATGCAGGAAGCTGTTGATGCTCCAGCCCTGGCCCGGGTTGCGTTCGATCATGCCTTCGTTGGCCAGGCGATTGAGCACCTTGAGCAACTGGCCGCGTGGTACGTCGTACTTGCGCAGCAACTCGGCCTCGAAGAACGAGGTGCTGATCTCGCCGGCCAGTACATCGTCGACCACGCGCAGGTAGAAGTCTTCGAAGGTGTCGACGTCCAGCGGCAACTTGCGTACGTCGATGTCGCGGGCATCGCGGGTGAGAAAGTAGCCGCGGTTCGGCTCCTTTACTGCCAGGCCGAGGTCTTCGAGCAAGGCAAAGCCGCGGCGCACCGGCGAGCGCGATACACCCAGTTCCTTGGCGAAGGCTTCTTCGCGCAGCGGGTCGCCAGCGCGCATGGAGCGGGCTCGGGCCATGTCGAGGATTTTCGGTGCGAGTTGGCCGGCGAGGTCCGTTTTTATCTTGGAGGTCATGTCCTGGCGCTTCGAGCAACGGGCGGCGAGCCGCAAAAAACAGCCGGGCAACCCCCGGCCGGAAACATCATCCCTGGCAAGCCTGGCTTGCCGTCAACAATGTTTGCACCCCGGAGAACGCATGACCAGCACCAAACGCATTTTTCTCATACACGCCACGCCCGTGGCCATTGCGCCGATCAACGAAACCTTTGCCCGGCTGTGGCCCGAGGCCGAGCTGTGCAACCTGCTGGAAGACTCGCTGTCGCGCGACCTGCGCAGCGCCGGGCAGTTGACCGACGACCTGAAACGGCGCTTTTGCGAACTGGCCCGCTACGCCCGCGATGCTGGCGCGCATGCGGTACTGTTTACCTGTTCGGCGTTTGGCGAAGCCATCGAGTCGAGTCGCCGGGAGTTGGATATCCCGGTGCTCAAGCCTAATGAGGCGATGATCGACGAGGCACTGGGGCAGGCGCGCACGATAGGTATCCTTGCCACCTTCGAGCCCAGCATCGGTTCGATGAGTGAGGAGTTTGCCAAGGCGGCCGACGCGCGTGGTGTGCAGATTCGCATTGTATCGGGTGCTTGCCCGCACGCGCTGGAAGCCCTGCACCAGGGCGATGCAGCCCGGCATGACCGCCTGATTGCCGACC
Organism: Pseudomonas asiatica; assembly: GCF_040214835.1. Taxonomy (NCBI): domain Bacteria; kingdom Pseudomonadati; phylum Pseudomonadota; class Gammaproteobacteria; order Pseudomonadales; family Pseudomonadaceae; genus Pseudomonas; species Pseudomonas asiatica. The sequence goes on from NZ_CP157874.1 coordinate 2,294,497, forward strand.
TGGCCGGGCAGATCGAGGCGTGCGATGTGCTGTGCTTTGCCCAGTTCTCCATGACCCGGGCCGCGGAAGGTGCGCGCTATGCCAGCGGGCGACCGGTGCTGACTACGCCAGATAGTGCGGTGCTGATGCTGCGTAGGCTTCTGGAGGCTTGACACTCGACTGGGCCATGCGGGCTTCAGTTACTGCCTATTTAAGTTCAAAAATGCATTTTTGTTTTCGTCGGGCATGCGAAATAAATTGTACTGTGTTGGCTTGCAAAACAATCAGGCTTCGCGTTAAGTAGTCAGCAACCGCCGCCACCGGTGGCCAGCAATGCTCCCCACAAAAACAATACGGAGTACACCCATGAGCAAACGTATCGCCTACGTCACCGCGGGAATGGGCGGCCTTGGCACTGCCATCTGCCAGCGCCTGGCCCGGGATGGTTTCACCGTCGTGGTCGGCTGCGGCCCTGCATCGCCACACAAGGACGCCTGGCTGGCCGAGCAGAAACAGCACGGCTTCGACTTCATCGCCTCGGAAGGCAATGTCGCCGACTGGGACTCGTGCCAGGAGGCCTTTGCCCGTATCAAGCGCGAAGTCGGCCCGGTGGATGTACTGGTGAACAACGCCGGCACCGCGATCAACGTGGTGTTCCGCGACATGCAGCCCGGTGACTGGAGCACGGTCATCGATACCAACCTCAATTCCCTGTTCAACGTCACTCGCCAGGTCATCGACGACATGGTCGCCCGTAGCTGGGGCCGGGTAATCAATATTTCCTCGGTCAACGCCCAGATCGGCCAGGTAGGCCAGGTAAACTATTCCACCGCCAAATCGGCGATTCGCGGCTTCACCCGCGCGCTGGCCCGCGAAGTTGGCGCACGCGGGGTGACGGTGAACACCGTATCGCCGGGCTTCATCACCACGGCCAAACTGCGCTCGGTCACCAGTGCCTCGGTGATGGACCGCATCATCCAGGACATCCCCGCGCGCCGCCTGGGTACCCCGGACGAAATCGCCGCCATTTGTGCCTGGCTGGCATCTGACGAATCGGGCTATGCAAACGGGGCGGATTTCTCGCTCAATGGCGGCCTGCACATGAGTTGACGGCGCAGGCCGGCTGCCTGCCGCTTTACCTTGATGCGTCTCTTCGGCGCTGACTCATAAAAACAATTGTATTTCAAGTCAAGGTGATACAAATGCTGTCAATTCTTGGATACGGCATGATCGTGACCTTCATGGCCCTGATCATGACCAAGCGCCTGTCGCCGCTGGTGGCCATGACTACGGTACCGATTTTATTCGCGCTGTTCGCAGGCTTCGGGCCGGACATGGGCGACATGATGATCGAGGGGCTGCGCAAGGTCGCGCCCACGGCGATCATGGTGATGTTCGCCATCCTCTACTTCGGGGTGATGTTCGACACCGGCCTGTTCGACCCCATAATCAAGAAGTTCATCCTGCTGATCGGCGGCGACCCGATGAAAGCGGTGGTGTTCGCCGCCCTGCTGGCGGGGCTGGTGTCGCTCGACGGCGACGGCTCGACCACCTACATGATCACTGTCACGGCCATGTTGCCGCTGTTCAAGCGCATGCGCCTGGACCCGCTGGCGCTGACCTGCGTGGTGATTCTTGCCGCCAGCGTCACCAACCTGCTGCCCTGGGGTGGGCCGCTGGCCCGTGCCGCCGCCTCGCTGCAGGTGGAAACCGCCGAACTGTTCCTGCCGTTGATCCCGACCCTGATCATCAGCTTCCTCGGCGTACTGCTGCTGGCCTGGTTCATCGGTACCCGTGAACGCCAGCGCCTGGGCCGCCTGCCGCAGTCGTTGGGCGCGGCCGCCACGGTGTTCGACGATACCGACAACGAGGCTACGCCGTCGCTGTCGGAAGAAAACGCCGAACTACGCCGGCCCAAGCTGTTCTGGCTGAATGCCGGCTTGACCATCGCCCTGATGGCTGGCCTGGTGCTGGAAATCCTGCCGCTGGCGATTCTGTTCATGGTGGCGTTCTCGATCGCCCTGGTGATCAACTACCCGCACATGCAGGACCAGCGCAGGCGCATTTCTGCCCACGCGCCGACGGCGTTGAACCAGATCGCCATCTTCCTCGCTGCCGGCATCCTCGCGGGCATCCTCTCGGGCACCGGCATGGTCGATGCCATGTCCAAGAGTTTCCTCGACATGCTGCCGGCAAGCTGGGGGCCGTACATGGCACCGATTACGGCGTTGGCAAGCATTCCCGGCACCTTCTTCATGTCCAACGACGCCTTCTACTACGGGGTACTGCCAGTGCTGGCCAAGGCCGCCGAGGTGTACGGCATCACCCATGCCGAGATCGGCCGTGCCTCGCTGGTCGGCCAGCCCATCCACCTGCTGAGCCCGCTAGTGGCCTCGACCTACTTGCTGTGTGGCCTGGCTGGGGTAGAGTTCAGTGACCACCAGAAGTACACGCTGAAATGGGCGTTCGCGCTGTGCATGCTGATCATGTTCGTGGCCATGGGCTTTGGCCTGTTCCCATGGAGCGCTGGCTGACCCGCGCCGATCAACACCGGGGTGGCCGCAGGCTGCTCCGGCTTCTGCCTTTCAGGACTTTGCCGTGCGTTACGACCTTACCAGCCTGGACCTGTTCATCACCGTGGCCCAGGAGCGCAATCTCACCCGCACCAGCCGCATCAAGCATGTGGCGGTGTCGGCGATCAGCAAGCGCATCACCGAGCTGGAGGCGCAGATCGGCTCGCCGCTGCTGGTGCGCAATGCTCGCGGCGTGGAGCTGACCCCGGCGGGGCAGTCGCTACTGTTCTACGCCCGCCAGCTCAAGCAGACCATGGCCCAACTGGATACCGAGCTGAGCGGCTACGCCAGCGGGGTCAAGGGCCATATCCGTATCCATGCCATTACCTCGGCGCTGTCGCAGTTCCTGCCGCAGGACCTGGCCGGCTTTGCCCAGCTGTACCCGGCGATCAAGTTCGACATCGAAGAGCGGGTAGGCTCGGCGGTGGTCCGTGCAGTTGCCGACGGGCGCGCCGACCTTGGCATCATCGCCGCGCAAACTCCTGCTCAGGGCCTGGAAACCTTCCCCTACCGGCACGACGAACTGACCTTGGCCGTACCTGTCGGGCATGCTCTGGCGACCCGTCAGCGGGTGCGCTTCGAAGAGGTGCTGGAGCACGAGATGGTCGGCCCGCACCTGGAAAGCTCGGTGCACACCTTGCTCACCAGTGAAGCCGAGCGGCTGGGCAAGGCACTGAAGCTGCGTATCCGTATCAGCAGCTTTGACTGCATGTGCCGCATGGTGTCGAACGGGCTCGGTGTCGCCGTGCTGCCGCGCAGTGTCATCGACCAGTACCTGCGCAGCCACAAGATCAAGGCGGTGACCCTTGACGAGCCTTGGGCGCAGCGCACCCTGCTGCTGGCGTTGCGCAAGTTCGATGGCGCCTCGGCCACCCTCAAGACCTTTGTCGACCACCTGAAACTGGCGGATTAGGGCCATTGTTGAGCGTTCGCGATTGGCGAACGCTGCTGTGGTAATTGATCAATTTTCATCCGCCCAGGCTGCTTTTACCATCGGCTCATCCACAACGCCGAGTGCCGATTACGGCCTGTGCACACGACCAGAAACCGAGCGATACGAGCATGACCGAGACTGCCCGCGACCTGATGAGCACCCTGGAGATCGACCAGGCGCAATTTACCTACGTCGACCTGAAGAAGCTGCTGAACCCCAGCCAGCTGCAACGCCTGCCGTTTTCCATCCGTATCCTGCTGGAGAACGTCGCCCGCTGCACGCCGCAGGCGTTGCAGCCGGTGCTGGCTCGCGCCCTGGGTCAGGGCCCGGACTGCGAGGTGCCGTTCCAGCCCAACCGCCTGATGTTCCATGACACCACCTGCCTGCCGGCGCTGGCCGACTTCGCCGGCATGCGTGACGTGGTGGCCGAGCTGGGTGGCGACCCGGCGGCGATGAACCCGCAGATCCCGGCGGTGCTGACCATCGACCACTCGGTGATTGTCGAGCGCTTTGCCGAGCCGGAAGCGGTCGAACAGAACCTGGACATCGATTTTCGCCGCAACAGCGAGCGCTATCGCTTCATCAAGTGGGCGCAGAAGAGCCTGGACAACTTTGGCGTGATTCCGCCGGGCACCGGCATCATCCACCAGATGAACATGGAAGCCTTGGCCAAGGTGGTATGGGAAAGCCGCACGGAAGACGGCCAGCGCCTGCTGCACCCGGACGATATGGTCGCCACCGACAGCCACACACCAATGATCAACGCCATCGGCGTGCTGGGCTGGGGAGTCGGCGGCCTGGAAGGGCAGGCGGCGATGGTTGGCGAGCCGGTGCCGATCAACTTCCCGCAGGTGATCGGTTTTCGCGTCACCAATGCCCTGCGTCCGGGCGTGACCGCCACCGACCTGTCGCTGCATGTAGCGCAGATCCTGCGCCAGCGTTCGGTGGTGGGCAAGTTCGTCGAGTTCACCGGCCCTGGCCTGACCACCCTCAGTTGGGCGGCGCGCGGTACGGTGTCGAACATGGCGCCGGAGTATGGCGCCACCGTGGTGTTCTTCCCGTTCGACGACCAGACCCTGGACTATCTGAGACTCACCGGCCGCTCAGCCGAGCTGTGCCTGCAAGCCGCCAGCTACATGCATGCCCAGGACCTGCATCGGCGCGATGACCAGCCAGAGCCTCAGTTCGATGAACTGATCGAACTGGACCTGGCCACCATCGAGCCGAGTGTCGCCGGCCCGTACCAACCGCACCAGCGGCAGCCGCTGTCGCGCTCGGGCGCCTCGTTCCAGGAGCAGGTGCTCGGTAATGGCAACCTGATTGCCGGCCCCAAGGCAGAGCAGTTTTTCGAGCCATCCTTCGGTACGCCGATCAGTCACGGCGCCGTGGTGATCTCGGCGATCACCAGTTGCACCAACACTGCCAACCCGGCGCAGATGATCCAGGCTGGACTGCTGGCGCGTAACGCCCGACGCCTGGGGCTGCAGCGCAAGCCCTGGGTCAAGACTTCACTGTCGCCGGGCTCCCAGGTGGTGGCTGACTACCTGGCCGAGGCCGACCTGCTGCAGGACTTCTCTGCCTTGGGCTTTGACCTGGCCGGCTTTGGCTGCATGACCTGCATCGGCAACTCCGGCAAGCTTGAAACCCACGTGGAAGCCTTTGCCGACCAGGGCCTGAAAGGCGTGGTGGTGCTGTCGGGCAACCGCAACTTCGAAGGCCGGGTGAACCCCAAGGTGCCCGCAGGTTACCTGGCTTCGCCGGCCCTTTGCGTGGCCTTCGCCATCGCCGGTACCGTCGAGGTCGACCTGACCCGCGAAGCGCTCGGACATGACAGCGCCGGCAACCCGGTGTACCTGCACGACCTTATGCCCAGCGACGAGGAGGTCGCCACACTGGCGGCCCGGGTGGTCAAGCCGGAATTCTTCCGGCAACGCCTGGCCACCGTCTGGGACGGTACCCACCATTGGCAGGCGCTGTCGGCCGAAGGCAGCGTGCAGTTCCCGTGGGATGCGCGGTCCACCTACCTGCGCCGTCCGCAGTATCTGGCCGATATCCAGGCCGAACCCAAGGCCAGCCTGGCGATCCAGGGGGCGCGGCCGTTGATGGTGCTGGGCGACAACGTGACCACCGACCATATTTCCCCTGCTGGCGCGATCCCTGCCAACAGCCAGGCTGGCGAGTGGCTGCTGGCGCGCGGCGAGGACCCGCAGGACCTCAACCAGTACTCCACCCGCCGCAGCAACCACGAAGTGATGTTGCGTGGCGCGTTTACCAACAAGTCGGTGCGTAACCGCCTGCTCGGCGAGCAGCAGCCAGGTCCTGGTGCCTGGGCCTGGAACGCCGACCACAGTCAGTGCCTGCCGCTGTACGACGCGGCGCAGAGCTATGCCGGTACGCCAATGGTGGTGTTCGCCGGTATCAACTACGGCGCCGGCTCCAGCCGTGACTGGGCGGCCAAGGCCCAGGCCCTGCTGGGCGTGCGCGCCGTGGTGGCACGCAGCATCGAGCGGATTCACCGCAGCAACCTGATCGGCATGGGCGTGCTACCGCTGCTGTTCAAGGGCGGCGAGAGCGTGGACGACCTGCAACTGGATGGCAGCGAGCATTTCGACTTCGTCGGCCTGGACGAACTGAGCGTGGGCGAAAACCGCATCCGCCTGCTGGTGCAGCGCCAGGATGGCCGCCGCGACGAGGCCGAGCTGATTGCCCGCATCGATTCGCAGCAGGAAATCCGCTACCTGGTCAATGGCGGGGTGCTGCCCTATGTGATTCGCAAAGTGGTCAAGCGCACCCGCAGTTGACGCTGCTGACCTGAACGATGCTGCTCTGAATGATTCAAGGCGGTGGCCGTGATGGCCACCGTGCGGGGCGCTGCTGCCGCCACAAAGGCCAGCGCTCATCCACTAACGGGAGAACTACCCAATGTTTGCCTACGTCGGTTCGCGCACCACCCGCGAGCGCAATGCCAGGGGTGACGGTATCACGGTCTATCAGGTGGACCAGCAGGCGGGCACCCTGGAGCGCGTGCAGGTGGTCGGTGACCTGGTCAACCCGTCGTTCCTGGCCCTCAATCGGGCCGGCGACCGTCTGTACAGCGTGCATGGCGATCGCAGCGAAGTCAGCGCCTTCAGCGTCGACCGCAACGATGGCAGCCTGGTCCTGCTCAACACCGTCAGCTGCGAAGGCCGCAACCCGGTGCACCTGGCGCTGGACCCGAGCGAGCGCCACATGGTCGTGTCCAACCACATTACCGGCACCCTGGCAGTGCTGGACGTACAGGCTGATGGCCGCCTGGGTGCGGTCAGCCAGCTGGTGCAACTGGAAGGGCCGATCGGGCCGCACCGGGTCGAGCAGCCATTTGCCAAGCCACATTTCAACCCGTTCGATGCCTCGGGCCAGTTTGTGCTGGTGCCGGACAAAGGCCTGGACCGGGTGTTCAGCTTCCGCTTCGACAACGGCAAGTTGTACCCGGCCGAGCAACCCTTCGTGGCCAGTCGCGAAGGCGCCGGGCCACGGCATATCGCGCTGCACCCCAATGCGCCTTACGCCTTTGCCATCAACGAGCTGGATTCCACCGTCACCAGCTACCGCTTCGACGCCATGACCGGTGCACTGCAACCGCTGCAGGTGTTGTCGTCACTGCCCTCGACCTACACCGGCAACAGCCGCGCCTCGGAAATCGAAGTGGACCGCAGCGGGCGTTTTCTCTACGCCTCCAACCGCGGTTACGACAGCATCGCAGTGTTTGCCATCGACCTGCAAAGCGGCCTGCTGACGCTAGCCGATGTGGCGCCGAGCGGTGGCAGCACGCCACGCTTCTTCACCCTTACTCCCAACCAGCGCTTTGTCTTCGCCCTGAACGAAGACAGCGACAGCATCGTTGCCCTGGCAGTCGATGCGCAGCACGGACGCTTGAGCAAGACGGGCTTTGCGGTTTCGACCGGCAGTCCGGTCTGCATGGTTTTTTCTGCCTGAACCGGGCTGCACGTATAACAATGAAAAGGGGCGGGCTCTGGCCTGCCCCATAGTGAGGTTGCCATGAACAACAACAAGACTGTCGATGAACAGGCCACGGTCCGCAAGGTCACCCTGCGCATCATCCCTTTCATGTTCCTGCTTTACATCGTGTCGTACCTGGACCGTGCCAACATCGGCTACGCGGCCCTGGAAATGAACAAGGAGTTGGCCCTGACCAGTGAAGCCTTCGGCTTCATCTCGGGTATCTTCTTCATCGGTTACTTCCTGTTCGAAGTTCCGAGCAACGTCATGCTCAACAAGTACGGTGCGCGGGTGTGGATCGCCCGCATCCTGGTGACCTGGGGAGCCATCGCTGCCGCTACCGCCTTTGCCCAGACCGCCAACCAGCTGTATGTGCTGCGCTTCTTCCTTGGCGTGGCAGAGGCCGGGTTCTTTCCGGGCGTAATCGTGTATCTGACTTACTGGTTCCGCTCCAGGGAACTGGCCACCACCGTGGCCCTGTTCACGGCGGCGATCCCGGTCAGCTACATCATCGGTGCACCGCTTTCCACCTGGATCATGGACAACATCAAGTGGCTGGACTGGAGCGGCTGGCGCTGGATGCTGTTCCTCGAAGGCGTGCCAGCAATTTTCCTCGGCGTGGCCTGCTTCCTGTTCCTGACCGACAAGCCCGAACAGGCCAAGTGGCTTACCCAGGCAGAAAAGGACTGGCTGATCGCCGAACTGGAACGTGACCGCCAGAGCCGCAAGAATGTAAAGCGCCTGAGTGTGTTCAAGACCATGGTCAACCCCAAGGTGCTGTACCTGGCGTTCATCTACTTCGTGTACCAGTGCGGCAGCCTGGGTGTCGGCTACTGGATGCCGCAGATCATCAAGGGCTTCAGCAGCAGCCTGACCCATACCCAGATCGGCCTGATCGCCATGCTGCCGTACATTGTCGCGACCATTCTGATGGTGGTGTGGTCGCGCAGCTCTGACCGGCGCAACGAGCGCAAGCTGCACTCGGCTATCCCGCTGGCGGTGGCGGCCCTGGGCCTGGTAGGTGCGGCCATGCTGCCAAGCCCGGTGGCATCGATGACGATGATCTGTGTGGCGCTGACCGGGCTATATAGCTTCAAGTCGCCGTTCTGGGCACTGCCTACATTGTTCCTCGACCGCGCCACCGCTGCGGTGTCGATTGCCGTGATCAACTCCATCGGCAACCTCGGCGGCTTTGCCGGGCCGTCGCTGATTGGCGTGGTCAAGGGCGAGACCGGCAGTGCGGCGACCGGGTTGATGTTCCTTAGTGCCTTGTTGCTACTGGCGTTCCTGATGACCTTGCTGATGCGGGTTGACAACAAGGAACCCGGTCAGCCGCAGACCGCATCCGCCCACTAGTCCCTTGGGGCTGCTGCGCAGCCCGTTCGCAGCACAAGGCTGCTCCTGCACAGGAGCACGCCACCTCTGAAGCAACACCAAACCACCAGAAGCGGCCTTGTGTCGCGACAGGGCCGCGCCGCGGCCCCAACAATCCCAGCAAATTCGGAACCGCCAGATGCACAACAACAAGAACATCCTGCGTACCCTGCTAACCCTGTCTCCCTGCCTGGCCGCCGGCACCGTCAGCGCCGAAGGCTTCATCCAGGACAGCAAGGCCAATCTGACGCTGCAGAACTACTATTTCAACCGCGACTTCCGCGACGGCACCGGCCAGTCCAAGCGCGAGGAGTGGGCTCAGGGTTTCCTGCTCGACCTGCGCTCCGGCTACACCCCTGGCACAGTCGGCTTCGGCCTGGACGCCCTGGGCATGCTTGGCATCAAGCTCGATTCAAGCCCCGACCGTGCAGGCTCTGGTCTGCTGCCGGTGCACGACGATGGTCGCGCCGCCGACGAGTTCAGCCGCCTGGGCTTGACCGCCAAGGTCAAGGTGTCTGCCAGCGAGTTCAAGTACGGCACCCTGGTCCCCAAACTGCCGACCGTGCAGGCCAATACCGGCCGCATCCTGCCGCAAACCTTCGAGGGCGGCTTGCTGACGGTCAAGGAAATCGAAGGCTTGACCTTCACCGCTGCGCGCTTCAACCGGATGACCGACCGCGACTCGACCAACGCGACCAGGATTACCCTCAACAACAAGAACCGGCGCTTCGCCGGGGCCGTTGAAGGGGATGACTACTGGATCGGCGGTGCTGACTACGCCTTGAGCAAGCAGCTGGGCATTAGCTACCAGTACGCCGAGTTGCAGGACGTGTACCGGCAGAGCTTCTTCGGCCTCAACCATGTATGGAGCCTGGGCCCGGGGAAGCTCAAGAGTGACCTGCGCTACATGCTCAGTGACGACGCCGGCAAAGCCCGTGGTGGTGCCATCGATAGCGGCGCCCTGAGCGGCATGTTTACCTACAGCCTGGGCGGCCATGCCTTTGGCCTTGGCTTGCAGAAAATGAATGGCGATACCTCAATGCCGTTCCTCAACGGTACCGACCCGTACCTGACCAACTACATCCAGATCAACGACTTTGCCGAGCCGGGCGAGCGTTCGTGGCAGTTGCGCTATGACTACGACTTCGCTGCGCTGGGCATCCCGGGGCTGAGCTTCATGACCCGCTATGTCAAGGGCGACCACGCCGATGCGGCCACCTCGACACAGCAGGGGCGTGAATGGGAGCGCAACACCGATATCGCCTACGTGATCCAGGCCGGCCCCTTGAAGAACGTTGGCATTCGCTGGCGTAATGCGGCCTACCGCTCCAATTTCGCCCGGGGTGCAGACGAAAACCGCCTGATCGTGACCTACACCTTGCCTATCTGGTAAGGCCAGAAAAATTCATGGAGAACCCGATGCCTGCCACCATCGCGCAAGCAGTGCTCAATCAACTTGCCCCCAACGGCATCCTCCCGGTTGCCATCAATCTCGGCAATCCGGTCCTCGCACAGCGTGGCCCGGACGGTGAACCGCAGGGCGTATCGGTCGCTCTTGCCAAGGCTTTGGCCGAAGAGCTTGGCGTTACCCTGCAAATGCATACCTTCGACGCCGCCGGCAAAGTTTTCGCGGCGCTGGAGGAGGGGACCTGGAATCTGGCCTTCCTCGCCATCGAGCCGGTGCGCGAAGCACAGATAGCCTTCAGCGAACCCTATGTACTGATCGAAGGCACGTACCTGGTAAACCGCGATGCGCCGTTCCAACAGGTCGAGCAACTGGACCGTGCCGGCTTGCGCCTGGCCGTGGGCAAGGGGGCTGCCTATGACCTGTACCTGAGCCGCACCCTCGAACACGCCGAGTTGGTACGTGCCGATACCTCGGCTGGCGCCGTTGACCTGTTCATCGAGCAAGGCCTGGATGCCGCGGCCGGTGTGCGTCAGCCGTTGCAGAAAGTGGCCGATGCCGACTTGCGGTATCGGGTGCTGGACGGCGCGTTCACCGCCATTCGCCAAGCCATGGCCGTGCCGCGTGGGCGCGAGCAGGCTGCAGCCTATGTGCGGGACTTTGTCGAACGGCAGTTGCGCAGTGGTTTTGTTCGTGGGGCCTTGCTGGCTACCGGGCAAACGGACGTCAGCGCACCGCGTTGAGTTTGGGGGGCGCTTTGCGCCCCATCGCGACACAAGGCCGCTCCCACAGGTACAGCGTGATCCCGAAGCCTGTGCCGTACCTGTGGGAGCGGGCATGCCCGCGAAGCAGGCGGCGCGGTGGATGTGTTCGGTTACTGCGCAGGTTTCGGGTACAAGCTGTACCTGTGGCTGCGGCGCTCATTTACCATGGCGGCTGTTTTTAGCCATTACCAAGGAATCCATCCATGAGCGCCCCTCAGTTCCGCACCCCCACAGCCGCCGACGCCGAACGCTGCTACGCCATCGAAATCGGTGCCTATGAAGGCGATGAGGCGGCCACGCTGGAGAAGATCCGCACCCGCATCGCGCAGTATCCGCAGGGCTTCCTGGTGCTGGAAAACGCGGGCGAGATCGTTGGTTTCATCAACAGTGGCTGTGCCCACGAAGTGGTGATGTCCGACGAGGCATTCAAGGAGCTGGTCGGGCATGACCCGGCGGCGCCAAACGTGGTGATCATGTCGGTGGTGGTGGACCCGGCGCACCAGGGCAAAGGCTACGCCAAGCAGTTGATGGATGAATTCATCGCTCGCATGAAGGCGGCGGGCAAGCTGACCATTCACCTGATGTGCAAGGAACAGCATGTGGCGTTGTACCAGAAGCTGGGGTATCAGTACGTGAAACCGTCGCCGTCGGACCACGGCGGCATGGCCTGGCATGAGATGCTCATGGTCCTCTGATTTCGCAAGACACGGCAGCGTTGCCGGCGAAGGGCCGCCAAGGCGGCCCCGAATGGCTGCTTATTCGCCGCTGACCAGCTGGCGTGCCAACTGGTTGTGGCGCTCCAGCACCCGTGGCAGGTCGACCGTGGCCAACTGGCCATCCTTCACCACCACACGGCCATTGATGACACTGGTGTGCACCTGGGTCGGGGTGCAGAACACCAGCGCCGCCAGCGGGTCGTGGTGGCCACCGGCATAAGCCACGTGGCCGAGGTCGAAGGCGACGAAGTCGGCCACCATGCCTGGGGCCAGGGCGCCGATGTCGTTGCGGTTGAGCACCTTGGCACCGCCGAGCGTTGCAATTTCCAGCGCCTCGCGTGCAGTCATCGCGTCGGGGCCGAAGCCCACCCGTTGCAGCAGCAGGGCCTGGCGCACTTCACCGATCATGCTGGCGCCGTCGTTGGATGCCGAACCGTCGACCCCCAGGCCCACCGGCACCCCGTGGTCGCGCATCTTGCGCACCGGGGCGATGCCCGAGGCCAGGCGCATGTTCGAGCATGGGCAGTGGGCGACACCCGTGCCGGTGCGGGCGAACAGCTCGATGCCATGCTGGTCGAGTTGCACACAGTGGGCGTGCCACACGTCGTGGCCGACCCAGCCGAGGTCTTCGGCATATTCGGCGGGGGTCATGCCGAACTTCTCGCGGCTGTAGGCGATGTCGTTGACGTTCTCGGCCAGGTGTGTGTGCAACGACACCCCGTACTGGCGTGCCAGCACGGCGGCTTCGCGCATCAGGTCGCGGCTGACCGAGAACGGCGAGCAGGGCGCCACCACGATGCGGCGCATCGAGCCGTGGCTGGCGTCGTGATAGTCCTCGATCAGGCGCTGGGATTCCGTGAGGATGTCGGCTTCCTTCTCCACCACCGAATCAGGCGGCAGGCCGCCCTGGCTGCGGCCCACGCTCATGCTGCCGCGCGCGGCATGGAAGCGCATGCCGATCTCGTCGGCGGCATGGATGCTGTCGTCGAGCTTGCAGCCGTTGGGGTAGATGTACAGGTGGTCGCTGGAGGTGGTGCAGCCGGACAGGATCAGTTCGGCCATGGCGGTCTGGGTCGACACCGCGATCATCTCGGGGGTCAGGCGTGCCCAGATCGGGTAGAGGTTGGTCAACCAGTTGAACAGCTCGCCGTCCTGGGCTGCAGGCACCACGCGGGTGAGGCTCTGGTACATGTGATGGTGGGTGTTGACCAGGCCAGGGATGACCACCTTGCCGGCCATGTCCAGCACCACATCGGCGTGCTGTGGCAGGGTATCGCTGGGGCCGACCTGGCGGATCAGGTTGCCTTCGATGAACATTCCGCCGTTCTTGATCTCGCGGCGTTCGCCGTCCATGGTGACCAGAAGTTCGGCGTTCTTGACCAGTAGCGTTCTTGGAGCATTTGTAGATGACATGGCTTAAGCCTGTCGCAATACGCATCGGCGATTACCGATGTCATAGGCGCATGGCATTGTAAGCAAGGTTTTTGCGGATTGTATACAGGGCTGGTAATCCTGTGCCGGCCTCTTCGCGGGTAAACCCGCTCCCACAGGTACTGCACAGAATTCATGAGCTGTGTAGTACCTGTGGGAGCGGGTTTACCCGCGAAGAGGCCAGTACAGGCTACCTCAATGTCAGATCAAACCGCGCCACGGCTGGCTACCCCATCCACCAACCGCGCAATCCCCAGCGGGTTGGCACTTTTCAGCGCATCCGGCAGCAGTGCATCCGGGTAGTTCTGGAAGCACACCGGGCGCAGGAAGCGGTCGATGGCCAAGGTGCCGACCGAAGTGCCTCGGGCATCGGAGGTGGCCGGGTATGGCCCGCCATGCACCATCGCGTCCGATACCTCTACGCCGGTCGGGTAGCCGTTCAGCAGCAGGCGCCCGGCCTTGCGCTCCAGCAGCGGCACCAGCGTGGCAAAGGCACGCAGGTCGTCCGGTTCGGCAATCAGCGTGGCAGTCAGCTGGCCTTGCAGGTGGCGCAGCGCTTCGGCCAGTTGCTGGGCATCGGCCACTTCCACCACCACGGTGGTCGGGCCGAACACTTCTTCCTGCAGCAGCGGGTCGCTGTCCAGCAGCAGGCTCACATCCGCCTTGAACAGCTGTGGCTGGGCCTGGGTGCCGGCTTGTGGCTGCCCGGCCAGGTGCTGGATGCCAGGGTGCGCCAGCAGGTGCTGCACACCGCTCTGGTAGCTGCGCAGGGTGCCGGCGTTGAGCATGGTCTGCGGCGCCTGGTCGGCCATGCGCGCCACCAGCGTGTGCACGAAGCGTTCGAACTGCGGCGACTTGATGCCCACCACCAGGCCCGGGTTGGTGCAGAACTGCCCGCAACCCAGCACTACCGAGGCGGCCAGTTCGCCGGCTACCTGCTCGCCACGGGCCTGCAGGGCCTGGGGCAGGACAATTACCGGGTTGATGCTGCTCATTTCGGCGAACACCGGGATCGGCTGCGGGCGCGCAGCCGCCATGTCGCACAGGGCGCGGCCACCACGCAGCGACCCGGTGAAGCCGACCGCCTGGATGGCCGGGTGCTTGACCAGTGCTTCACCCACGCCGGCGCCATAGATCATGTTGAACACGCCTGCAGGCATGCCGCAGCCGGCCACCGCGCGGTCAATGGCCGCGGCCACGTGGGCAGCGGTCAGCATGTGCCCGCTGTGGGCCTTGAACACCACCGGGCAGCCGGCCGCCAGCGCCGAGGCGGTATCACCGCCGGCGGTGGAGAAGGCCAGCGGGAAGTTGCTGGCACCGAATACAGCCACCGGGCCGACGCCGATGCGGTACTGGCGCAGGTCCGGGCGTGGCAGCGGGGTGCGCTCGGGCTGCGCACGGTCGATGCGCGCACCGAGGAAATCGCCACGGCGCACCACATCGGCGAACAGGCGCAGCTGGTTGCTGGTGCGGGCGCGTTCACCGCGGATGCGTGCCTCGGGCAGCGCGGTTTCGCGCATCACATGCTGGACGAAGTCATCGCCCAGTGCGTCCAGTTCGTTGGCGATGGCGTCGAGGAAGGCGGCGCGCTGTGCCGGGCTGGTGCTGCGGTAGGCCGGGTAGGCAGCCTCGGCGGCCAGCACGGCGGCTTCGACTTCGTCGCCGGTCGCCTGGTGGAAGGCGTATGGCAGTGGCTCGCCGGTGTGGGCGTCGACGCTGTTCAGCAGCACGTCACCGTTGCCGCTGAGCTGGCCGGCGATGTGGTTCAGGCGATGTTCGATGGACATTTCGTTTCCCGTTGGCAATGACAGTCGTTGGGCTGGGACTGTAGGGGGCGAAATGCGTGCTGAATAATGATTAATGCGGATCAGGTGATAACAGATTGTTATCACAACGGCCTTCTCCAAAAGTTTCCATCGTATGCACGGCCCCCTGTGGGAGCGGGTTCACCCGCGAAGCAGGCGACTCGGTGTATGGCACCGGCTTCGCCGGTATTCGCGGGTAAACCCGCTCCCACAGGGACCGCGCAAATGCTTGAAAGCGCGTGGGTCACTCGGCCATCTGCAACTCCGGCAGCTTCACCCGGAACGCCCGGGTAAGCCCCAGCAGCACCACCAGGCCCATGCCCATCCAGCACAAACCGATGGTGAACGACAGGCTGGTCAGGCTGCTCCACAGCCACAGCGTGCTGAGGAAGCCCAGGCCGGGAATGGCGCCATACAGCAGGTAGTTGCGGCCACCACGCAGCTTGTGGTCGATCAGGTAGTGCTTGACCACGGCCAGGTTCACCGCCGAGAAGGCGAACAGCGCGCCAAAGCTGATCATGTTGGCCACCGTGTCGAGGCTGATCACCAAGGCAATCAGCGACAGCAGGCTGACCAGCAGGATGGCCGTGGCCGGCACGCGCTTTTTCGTCACCAGTTGGCCGAACGCACGGGGCAACGCACCGTCGCGGCCCATGGCGAACAGTACCCGCGACACGCTGGCCTGGGACACCATGGCCGAGGCGAAGCAGCCGGCCACGTAGGTGGCGGTGAAGGCGGTCACCAGCAGTTCGCCGCCGACCCGGCGCATCACGTCCACCGACGCCGAGTCCGGGTCGGCGAAGCTGCCCCAGTCAGGGAACACCATCTGTGCGCAGTACGACACCACCAGGAACAACATGCCGCCGATCAGCGACACGGCGAGGATCGCCACGGGAATGCGGTAGGTGGGGTTGCTGGTTTCCTCGGCCATGGTCGAGACCGCATCGAAGCCCAGGAACGACAGGCACAGCACGGCGGCGCCGGTCATGATCAACGGCACGCTGAAGCCTTCGTGGTGGAACGGCGCCAGCAGCGACACCGGCTGCGCCTGCCCGCCGAGGTTGTGGATGGACAGGGCGACGAACACGACGATGAACACCAGTTGCACCACCACCAGGATCCAGTTCACCCGGGTGATCGACTCGATGCCGATCAGGTTGAGGAAGGTGACCAGGGCAATGGAGCCCGCCACCCACACCCAGGCGTGGATGGCCGGGAAGTACTCCGACATGTAGATGCCGATCAGCAGGTAGCTGAGCAGCGGCAGGAAGATGTAGTCGAGCAGCAGGGTCCAGCCGGCGATGAAGCCGATGTGGCTGCCGAAGGCCTTGCGGGTGTAGGTGTAGACCGAGCCGGAATAGGGGTGGGCCTGGACCATGCGGCCATAGCTGTAGGCGGTCAGCAGCATGGCGGCGAGGGTCAGCAGGTAGGCGGTGGGCAGGTGCCCCTTGGTCATCTGGGTGACCAGCCCGTAGGTGGTGAATACTGCAAGGGGGACCATGTAGGCCAGGCCGAACAGCACCAGGGCGGGCAGCCCCATGGACTTGCGGAAACGGCCGTTGCTGGCGGTGGGTTGCGACGGGCTATGTGCAGGGCTATGGGCTGTACTTGTTGTTGTATGCATTGCTAACTCCTGGAAAGGGATGCAGGACGCCGCGGTATGCGAGCGGGCTCGATACCGGTGGGTGTTGTGCAAGGAGGTCGAGCGGGTGGCTCGCAGCGCTGGGGCGGGTTGATGCTCCCACACCCCGCCGGTACCCGGAATCACCCTTTGGGGTGAGCCGGCAGGGGGCTTTGCCTGCTCACCCCAAAGGGTGATTTCGGTGTTTGCAGTGCCATGGGAGTATCTGGCCAACGACGCACCGCACTGGCGGCGGTGCCTTTACTTGAGACGGCAGGCCCAAAGTGACTGATCAATTGCTTTCGCAACAGTGGTTCGAGCACCTGGCCAAGGTCACCGAGGCGATCGGCCGACCGGGCTTTGCCGCCACCCTGTTTGCTGCGCTTGGCGTGATTCGGCCGATCCAGGCGACCACGGTGTACCTGTACCCGCACGACGGCATGCCCTGCGCGCTGTTCGAGCAGGACGACAAGGCGCCTTGGCAGCCCGAGGGCAATGTCAGCCGCTACCTGTCCGGCTTCTATCTGCTCGACCCGTTCTACGGGGCCTGTGTGGAGCAGGTCGAGTCCGGTTGCTACGGCCTGTTCGAAGTGGCGCCCGACCACTTCGAGGTCAGCGAGTACTACCAGTCGTTCTACCGGCACTCGCACCTGGAGGATGAGCTCAACTACATCCTGCAGGTCGCGCCCGGGCAGAGCCTGGCGGTATCGCTGGCGTTCACCGACAAGCTCGATGGGCAAACCCGTGCGCTGTTCGCGCGTATCACGCCCTGGGTACTGGCGGTGCTCGGCAAGCACTTCGCCGGGCTGGACAGCCGCACCGGGCGCTTCGAGAACATCCTCGAGCAGCGCATCCACGCGGCGTTGAACAACTTCGGCAGCTCGCTGCTGACCGAGCGTGAGTGCCGTATCGCCCAGCTGATCCTGCGTGGCCACTCGACCAAGTCGCTGGCCGAGCGCCTGGGGGTGTCGGAGGACACCATCAAGTCACACCGCAAGAACGTCTACGCCAAGCTCGACATCGGTACCCAGTCCGAGCTGTTCTCCCTGTTCATCGACGCGCTGGCCAATGCCCAGGGCGTGCTGGGCAAGGACCCGCTGGAAAGCTACATGGGCAAGCTGCGCTGAGCGCAAGCCACCCTGCAACCCCACCGCAAAGGAAAACCAACAATGAATGCGCCTTTCGCCCCGCAACGCCAGACCCGTGACTACCAGGCAGCCGATGCCGCGCACCACATCCATGCCTTCCTCGACCAGAAGGCGCTGAACGCCGAAGGGCCGCGAGTGATCGTCGGTGGCGAACGCCTGCACCTGTGGGACAGCGAGGGCAAGCGCTACCTGGACGGCATGTCCGGCCTGTGGTGCACCCAGCTCGGCTACGGCCGCCGCGACCTGACTGCCGCCGCAGCCACGCAGATGGACCAGCTGGCCTACTACAACATGTTCTTCCACACCACCCACCCGGCGGTGATCGAACTGTCCGAGCTGCTGTTCAGCCTGTTGCCGGGGCACTACAGCCACGCGATCTACACCAACTCCGGCTCCGAGGCCAACGAGGTGCTGATCCGTACCGTGCGCCGCTACTGGCAGGTGGTCGGGCAGCCGAACAAGAAGATCATGATCGGCCGCTGGAACGGTTACCACGGCTCGACCCTGGCCGCCACGGCGCTGGGTGGCATGAAGTTCATGCACGAAATGGGCGGGTTGATTCCGGATGTGGCGCACATCGACGAACCGTACTGGTACGCCGAGGGCGGCGAGCTGACCCCGGCCGAGTTCGGCCGCCGCTGCGCCCTGCAGCTGGAGGAGAAGATCCTCGAACTGGGTGCCGAGAACGTCGCCGGCTTTATCGCCGAGCCGTTCCAGGGCGCGGGCGGCATGATCTTCCCGCCGGAAAGCTACTGGCCCGAGATCCAGCGCATCTGCCGCCAGTACGACGTGCTGCTGTGCGCCGATGAAGTGATCGGCGGCTTTGGCCGCACTGGCGAATGGTTCGCCCACGAGTACTTCGGCTTCGAGCCCGACACCCTGTCGATCGCCAAGGGCCTGACCAGCGGCTACGTGCCCATGGGCGGCCTGGTGCTGAGCAAGCGCATTGCCGAGGCGCTGGTGGAGCGGGGCGGGGTGTTCGCCCACGGCCTGACCTATTCCGGCCACCCGGTGGCGGCGGCGGTGGCCATCGCCAACTTGAAGGCGCTGCGTGACGAAGGCATCGTGCGCCAGGTGAAGGACGACACCGGGCCGTACCTGCAACGCATCCTGCGCGAGGTGTTTGCCGACCACCCGTTGATCGGCCAGGTGCAGGGCGCCGGGTTGGTGGCGGCGCTGCAGTTCGCCGAGCACAAGCCGACGCGCAAGCGCTTCGCCAACGAGAATGACCTGGCCTGGCAGTGCCGCACCTTCGGTTTCGAGGAAGGGGTGATCATTCGCTCCACCCTGGGCCGGATGATCATGGCGCCGGCGCTGATCGCCAACCACAGCGAGCTGGATGAGCTGGTGGAGAAGACCCGCATTGCCGTGGACCGCACGGCGCGCCTGGTCGGCAAGCTCTAAAAACCTGCGAGCGCTCCGCAGCCCCTGTGGGAGCGGGTTCACCCGCGAAGAATGCGACGCGGTGCATGGCACCGGCTTCGCCGGTGTTCGCGGCGGTTCGACGCCTCGATGAACCCGCTCCCCCGGTGCTGTATCGACACTGCACCTCACGAGCAACAGAGACCGCCACGACGGTCGCCTGGAGTACAAATGTACACCCTCGAATTCTGGCAACAACGTGCCTCGGACCTCTACCTCCCGGCCAATGCACTGATCGACGGCAAGCCCGTCAGCGCACAGGACGGCGCCACCTTCGCTGCCGTCAACCCCGCTACCAACAAGGTGCTGGCCCAGGTCACCGCCTGCGGCCAGGCCGAGGTCGACCTGGCCGTCGCCAGCGCCCGCAGGGCTTTCGAACAAGGCCCATGGCCGCGCATGGCCCCGGGCGAGCGCAAGAAAGTGCTGCTGCGCCTGGCCGAGCTGATCATGGCCCATCGCGAAGAACTGGCCCTGCTCGACTCGCTGAACATGGGCAAGCCAGTCATGGACGCCTACAACATTGACGTGCCGGGCTCGGCGCAGGTGTTCGCCTGGTACGGCGAGGCACTGGACAAGCTGTACGACCAGGTGGCACCCACCGCGCCCAACGCGCTGGCCACCATCACCCGCGAAGCCCTCGGCGTGGTCGCCGCCGTGGTGCCGTGGAACTTCCCGCTCGACATGGCCGCCTGGAAGCTCGCCCCGGCGCTGGCTGCCGGTAACAGCGTGGTGCTCAAGCCCGCCGAGCAATCACCATTCTCGGCCCTGCGCCTGGCCCAGCTGGCGCTGCAGGCCGGTGTGCCGGAAGGCGTGCTGAACGTGGTGCCGGGCCTGGGCGAGCAGGCCGGGCGGGCGCTGGGCCTGCACCCGGACGTGGATTGCCTGGTGTTCACCGGCTCCACCCAGGTGGGCAAGTACTTCATGCAGTACTCGGCACAGTCCAACCTCAAGCAGGTATGGCTGGAGTGCGGCGGCAAGAGCCCCAACCTGGTGTTCGAAAACTGCCAGGACCTGGACCTGGCTGCGGAAAAGGCGGCATTCGGTATCTTCTTCAACCAGGGTGAGGTGTGCTCGGCCAACTCGCGGCTGTACGTGCAGCGCTCCATCCATGACGAGTTCATCGAGCGCCTGCAGGCCAAGGCCCGTAAGTGGCTGCCAGGCAACCCGCTGGACCCGGCGAGCCGTGCCGGTGCCATTGTGGATGCCGGGCAGACCGGCCGGATCGAAACCGCCATCGCCCGTGCCGGGCAGGACGGGGCGCGGTTGGTGTGTGGTGGCCGGCGCCTGACTATCGACGGCTCGGACAATTACATCGAGCCGACCATTTTTGCCGGTGTCGATGGCCGTATGAGCCTGGCGCGGGAAGAGGTATTCGGGCCGGTGCTGGCGGTCAGTGCCTTCGACAGTGAAGAGCAGGCCGTGCGCCTGGCCAACGACAGCATCTATGGGCTGGCGGCGTCGGTGTGGAGCGATGACTTCAACCAGGTGCACCGCGTGGCGCGGGCTTTGAAGGCCGGCACCGTGTCGGTGAACACGGTCGATGCGCTGGACGTGACGGTGCCGTTCGGCGGCGGCAGGCAGTCCGGGTTTGGCCGCGACCTGTCGCTGCACTCGTTCGACAAGTATTCGCAGCTCAAGACCACCTGGTACCAGTTGCGCGCCTGATCCCTGAAGGCATACCCAGGACCTGTAGGAGCGGCCTTGTGTCGCGACAGGGCTGCAAAGCAGCCCCAGGGTTTCAGCACGGATGCACAAATTGCCGGGGCTGCTTTGCAGCCCTGTCGCGACACAAGGCCGCTCCTACAAGGGCCAGTGCTGGCTAGAGGAGCCATGCAAGACTAAATTTCTTCTCTAGCCCGGCAAAAAGCCCGTCCGCCCTCTACACTGCTGCGGGTATCAGCCAAGGCAATGTGCCATACATGGAGTACCTGGGATGGGCTGCGTGTCGAATGGTCGTGCTGCTGGCAACGCCGGACGTGGCATTTCACTGCAGTGGCTGGTGGCACTCGCCATCGTGCTGGGCATGTTGCTGCTCGGCGCCGCCCTGGCCTGGCAGGGCTATCACGGCATTCGCCAGACCTTGGTGGCCGCAGCGGGTGATTCTGCCCAGCAAATTGGCAAGACCATCGACGAGCGCGCCCGGCGCCTGATCGACCCGGTGCACAGCAGTATCCGCCTGCTCGCCCACAACCCGGCCGCGCAAACCCCGGCGCAGCGCCTGGAACGCTTGCCGCAACTGGTCGAGACGCTGGACGCCAACCGCATGCTCAGTGCTGCCTACATGGGTTACCCCAGTGGTGAGTTCCTGCTGGTGCGCCGCTTGCGCGACCCGCAGTTGCTGCAGCGTTTCGCCGCGCCGCCGGGCACTGTGTTCCTGGTGCAGAGTGTCAGCCGTGAGGGCGGGGCGGTGCAGGGTGAATGGCGCTTCTACGACCACGCGCTGAACCTGCTGCAGGCCCAGGCCAAGCCCGAATACCGCTACGACCCGCGCACGCGCCCGTGGTTTGTCGAAGCCAGCGCCCAACCCACCACCGTGCTGACCCACCCCTATGTGTTCTACACCACCCGCGAGATCGGCCTGACCATGGCCCAGCGCAGCGTCGACGGCGGGGCGGTTATCGGCATGGACGTTTCGGTCGATGACCTGGCCAGCGAGACCCAAGGCCTGCGCATGACCCCCGGCACCGAGATCGTCGTGGTCGACGACCAGGGCAGCGTGGTGGCCTACCCGGACTTGCAGCGGGTAATCGTGCACGAAGGGCAGGCCGTGCGCCTGTCGCGCATCGGCGAACTGGGCATCCCCAGCCTGGAGCACCTTTACGCCGACCTGCCGCAAGGCACCCGCCCGCAGCCTTATCAGGTGGACGGCCAGACCTGGTATGGCATGCGTGTGCCACTGACCAACCTGGCCGGGCAGGACCTGCAGGTGCTGATTGCCGTGCCAGGCCATGAGTTGCTGGCCGGTGCACGCAAGGTACTGCTCGAACAGTTGCTCTGGACCGCCGCCCTGATAACCGTGCTGCTGGTGCTCGGTGGTGTGCTCGGCCGGCGCATCGGCCGCCCGTTGCGGTTGCTGGCCGAACAGCTGCAAGGCGTGGCGGGTTTTGATTTCAGCCGCGAAGTCGGGGTGCGCTCGCGGGTGTCCGAGGTGCGTGAACTGAGCCGCGTGCTCAGCCGCATGTCCGGCACCATCCGCAGCTTCCAGGCGATTACCCTCACGCTCAGCCGCGAGCGCGACCTGGAGCGCATGCTCGACGGTGTGTTGACCCATCTGGTGGAAGCCGCCGGGGTCAATGCCGGCGTGGTGTACCTGTTCGATGCCGAACATGCCTTGCTGCGCCTGGCCGCGGCCTGCCGTGGCGAGCAGTACCCTGGCGAGCTGGCCGTGGATGAGACTGCCCAGCAGCACCTGGCCACGGCGGTGACCCAGGCCCTCGGCCTGCATGAGGGCAGCATGGCCTTGGTGTTGAATGACCGTAGCCAGGCGTTGCTGGGCATCCTGGTCCTGCAACTGGGCGATGGGTCTGTACACGAGCAGACAGGCCAGCCGTTCCGCAGCTTTGTTGCCGAACTGTCCGGGGTGGTGGCGGTGGCCATCGAGACGCGTCAGCTGGTCGAAGCCCAGCAACGCCTGCTGGATGCCATGATCAAGCTGCTGGCCGATGCCATCGATGCCAAGAGCCCCTATACCGGCGGCCATTGCGAGCGGGTGCCACAACTGGCGCAGATGCTGCTGGACCAGGCGGTGGCGGCCGAAACCGGCCCGTACGCCAGCTTCAGCATGACCGCGGCTGAACGCTACGAATTCCACGTGGCGGCCTGGCTGCACGACTGCGGCAAGGTCACCAGCCCCGAGTATGTGGTGGACAAGGCGACCAAGCTGGAAACCTTGTACAACCGTATCCACGAGGTACGCATGCGTTTCGAGGTGCTCTGGCGGGATGCCGAGCTGGCCTATTGGCAAGGCCTGGCCAGCGGTGGCGACCAGCAGGCGCTGCAAGCCACCCTGGCGCGCAGCCAGGCGCAGCTGCAGGACGACTTCGCCTTCGTCGCCCAGGCCAACATCGGCGGCGAGTTCATGCAGGACGCCGACATCGAGCGCCTGCAGCAGATTGGCCAGCGCCGCTGGCAGCGCCATTTCGACAACCGCCTGGGCATCTCCCGTGATGAGGTGGAGCGCTTTGCCGATGTGCCTGCGCCTGCGCTACCGGTTGACGAACCACTGCTGGCCGACCGCCCTGAGCATTGCGTGCCCTGGGGCCCGCGCAAGCCCCCGGTGGCCAAGGGCGACCCGCGCAACCGCTGGGGCTTCGACATGCGCTTGCCGGCCTACGCCAGCAATCATGGCGAGTTGTACAACCTGGCGATCCGCCGCGGCACGCTGAATGATGAGGAACGCTTCAAGATCAACGAACACATCGTGCAGACCATCATCATGCTCAGTTCCTTGCCGTTCCCCCGCCAGCTCAAGCGGGTACCGGACATCGCCGGCAACCACCACGAGAAAATGGACGGCAGCGGCTACCCGCGCCGGCTGGGCGAGCAGGACCTGGGCATTGCCGAGCGGGTGATGGCGATTGCCGACATCTTCGAGGCGCTGACCGCGGCCGACCGGCCCTACAAGGCGCCGAAGACCGTGTCCGAGTCGGTGAAGATCCTGGTGGGCATGGCCCGTGGCGGGCACATCGACGGCCAGCTGCTGGAGCTGTTCCTCAGCAGCGGGGTGTACCGCCAGTATGCCGAGCGGTTCCTGCGTGCCGAGCAGATCGACGATGTGGATGTGGCGTACTGGCTGGGGCAGATGCGTTGCCCGGCTTGAACGAAAAATCAGATTTAGGCCCTTCCTTGTAGGCCATTTCCCAAAGATACTCACGCCGCCTGTTTCCCGTTGCGGCCGCTTTGGCAGCGCTCTAGTCTCAGCGGGTCGCTGCACATCAGCGATCGGCTTTGACAGGCCGCTTCGGGTTGATCGCATGGCTGAGGTTTCAATGGCAGCTGTGCGTAGGGCACGTTCGCGTGCGCCGGTAACTGATCAACTCCGCCGGTCTGTCAACCTACGTACAGTTGCCGCCCTCCCGTTTGACAGCAGGTGTGTGGTAGCTCCATCAAGGAGTTGATTCATGCTGAAAGTTGTCCCCGATCCACCCCACATCCCCCCATTCCTTGGAAGACACCTTGATCCAGATGCAGATGCCCGATGGGCGCAGCACTTTGCATTAAGGCTTTATTGATTTGTCGCCAAGGCTGGCCTCTTCGCGGGTGAACCCGCTCCCACAGGATCACCACAGACTTCAAGACTTGCACAGTACCTGTGGGAGCGGGTTTACCCGCGAAAGGGCCGGCTCAGGCACTCGAGATATTTCAGGGGGATTGAATAATGACCACAGAAGACACCCAATTCACCGTCGGCAAGACCACCTTCTACCAAGGTGAAAACGGCACCCATCCACTGTTCCGCATCGAGCCCGGCATCCCCTGCCGCGATGCCCGCGAGCAGTCCTCGGAGTTGATGGGCTATGTCCGCGAACTGACCATTACCGGCCTGATGGATGAGAAACCGATGATGATCTGGGCCGCCCATTACCTGAGCGCGATGGCCAAGGCGCTGATGGATGATGCCGAGCTGGGCATGACGCACTGAGGTATCGCAGGCAGGCGCGGTTTCCTGTAGGAGCGGCCTTGTGTCGCTAAAGGGCCGCAAAGCGGCCCCGGCGTTTTTGCGGTGATGCACAGATCGTTGGGGGCGCTTCGCACCCCTTTCGCGACACAAGGCCGCTCCTACAGGAATCGCGCCGTCCATGAGGAACAGGGCACGGCCATCAGTGATCGCTCACCTCATTCATACTCCTGCGCCCCGGCAATATGCCGCCCGGCCACATAGCCAAAGGTCAGCGCCGGGCCCAGGTTGATGCCACCCGACGGATACCAGCCGCCAAACACGCTGGCCATGTCGGTACCCGCCGCATACAGGCCAGCAATCGGCTGCCCAGCTGCATCCAGCACCCGGGCATTCCCGTCGGTGCGCAACCCGGCGAAGGTGCCAAAGCAGCCGGGCTGCACCTTCACCGCATAGAACGGCCCATGCTCGATGGGCGCCACGCAAGGGTTTGGCCCCTTGTGCTGCGGGTCACCCTGCTTGCGGTTGAACGGTGTGGAACCACGGCCGAACGCCGGGTCCTGGCCGTTGCGGGCATGGTTGTTGAAGTCGCTGACCGTGGCGCGCAACCCTACCGGGTCGATGCCGCAGGCCTCGGCCAGCTGCTCGAGGGTGGCACCCTGCTTGAGATAGCCGCTGCGCACGTGCGGCCACACCGGCAGCGGCGCCGGGCGGGCGTGGCCCAGGCCGTAGCGGCGCAGGAAGCGGTGGTCGCAGACCAGCCACGAACACACCTCTTCGCCCTGCGGCACCGCCGCGACCATCGCTGACACATAGTCGTAATAGCCATGCGCTTCGTTGACGAAACGCTTGCCGTCGGCCAACACGCCGATGATGCCCGGTTTGCCGCGTTCGATGATGTGCGGGAAGTGGCCGACACTGCCGTCGCGGTGCGGCACTCGCGAAACCGGCGCCCAGGCCACCGGCGACTTCAGGTCGGTGGCGACCACACCGCCGGCCGATTCGCCCAGGCGCAGGCCGTCGCCCGAACAACCCTTGGGGGGCAGGGCCAGGTTGTCGTGGCCGCTGGCATCGCGCGGGAACAGTTGCCGACGGCGGGCATTGTCGTTGGGGAAACCACCCGCCGCGAGTACCACGGCCTTGGCACGGATCAGTTGCTCGCCCTGCGGTGTAGCCACCAGCGCCCCCCGCACCTGGCCATCCTCGACCAGCAGGCGTTTGGCCGGTGCCGACTCCTGCAGGCGCACGCCCAGGTCCTGCGCCGACCTGGCCAGGCGGGCCACCAGCGCTACGCCGTTGACCAGGTGCATCGCCCGGCCATACCGGGCCAGGTGGTACAGGTGGCGGCCAAAGCGTTTGCACACGTGCAGCAAGGCCTTGGGCGAGCGGGTCATGTTGAGGAACGCGGCAAGGTCGACACCCGCCATTATCGGCATGCCCATGAACGAAGTTTCGCGCATGGTCTTGCGCAGGCGTGGCAGCAGCGCACCGACCTCGCGGGCGTCATAGGGCGCGGCAATCACCTGGTGCCCGCCCTGGGCCGCGCCCGGTGTGTCGTCATGCATGTCGGGGATGCCGTTGCCGTCGGCAAACTGCAGCGCCGTGTGCTTTTCGAAAAACGCCACCATGTGCGGACAGGCTTCGAGAAAGGCGTCGACGCGTTCGGCGTTGTAATACGCCCCCAGTTCATTGCGCAGGTAGGTACGCGGCTGCTCGATGTCTTCCTCGATACCGGCCCGGCGTGCCAGCGGGTTGCGCGGCACCCAGGCCCAGCCGCCGGACCAGGCGGTGGCGCCGCCGAACACTGGCTCCTTTTCCACCACGATCACCTTCTGCCCGTGCCAGGCAGCCGTCACGGCCGCAGCCAGCCCGGCGGCACCAGAACCTATGACCAGTACATCGCATTCGGTTTCGTAGGGAGCGGAAGGCATTGCGGGATTCCTGTATTGTTATTGGAACAAGGTTCCACATTCTTATTGGCAGCGAATCGGCCTGCAAGGGTGTGGCGGCCCTGCCGGGCAAGTAATGGGCGATAACCGGACAGTTCGTGTCGCGCTGGCTGCAGCGGCTATCGGCGGTATGGAATCATCTTCTAGAATTCGCAAAAATTTCAGGGACCTGTGTCATGGCTGGTAGTCAGATCGAACGCGCCTTCAGTCTTGTAGAAAGCCTTACCGGTGAACCGCAAGGGCTGCCGTTGCAAACCCTGGCCGAGCGCCTGGACATCCCCAAGAGCGCCACCCATCGCATGCTCACCGAGCTGGTGCGGCTGGGCTATGTGCGGCAGAACCGGGACAACAGCCGCTACCAGCTGTCGGCCAAGCTGGTGGCGCTGGGCTTCCGTTATCTTGCCAGCAGCGGTGCCGACATCATTCAGCCGATTCTCGACCGCCTGGCCCAGGACAGCGGCGAACTGGTGCGCCTTGGCGTGATCGACGGTGCTCGCCAGACCTGGATCGCCAAGTCCCAGGGCGCCCGCTCCGGGCTGCGCTACGACCCGGACATGGGCCGCGACGCACCGCTGTTCTATACCGCGTCCGGGCATGCCTGGCTGGCCAGCCTGGACGATGAGCAGGCGCTGCAGATGGTATTGCGCCAGGGCATTGCCGACCCGGCGCAGTTCGGCCCGAATGCACCACGCTCCACCGACGAGTTGCTCACCTACCTGCGCCGCGCTCGCGAGCGCGGTTATGCCTGGGTCGAGGAAACCTCGGCCATTGGCACCTCGGCCCTGGCTGCGGTGGTGCGCCGCCCGCAAAGTGACGAGGTGATCGGTGTGCTGAGCATCGCCGGGCCCAGTGCGCGCCTGGCGCAAAGCCGCATGGCAGAACTGGCGCCGCTGTTGCTGGCGGCGGCAGAGGAACTGTCGGCGGCCAGCCGGGCCAGTGAGTTGTTCGCTTGAAGGTGCATTTCCGGTCGATTACCGCACACTCTGTCCTGCGGCTTCTTCTTAAAAGCTGAACCTGGTTCTAAATTGTCGAATGTGGATTGTGGAATCAGATTCCGGAATCCGCATGACAACAATGACAAGAGGACAGGCTGTTGAACGCACCCCTTCGTATTGCCTTGATCGGCGCCGGCAGCATGGGCCGCCAGCATTACCAGCATTTGCTGAATGTGCCGCAGGCCCAGCTGTGCGCTGTGGCCGACCCGGGCCCGCAGGCCGAGGCCTTTGCCGCCGAATGCGGCGTGCCCTGTTTTGCCGACCACCGCCAGATGCTGGAGCACGCGCGCCCCGAGGCAGTGATCGTCGCCAACCCGAACAACCTGCATGTCGCCACCGCCCTGGGCTGCGTCGAGGCCGGTGTACCGGTGCTGGTCGAAAAACCGGTGGGCGTGCACCTGGATGAAGTCCGCGCGCTGGTGGAAGCCTCGCGCCGCCACGATGTGCCGGTGCTGGTCGGCCATCACCGCCGGCATAACCCGCTGATCGCCAAGGCTCACCAGGTGATTGCCGACGGCAAGCTGGGCCGACTGATCAACGTCACCGCGCTGTGGCAGTTGCAAAAGCCCGACAGCTATTTCGACACCCCCTGGCGCCGCGAGCCGGGCGCTGGCTTCCTGCTGACCAACCTGATCCATGACCTCGACCTGCTGCGCCACCTGTGCGGCGAGGTGGTACAGGTGCAGGCATTCACCCGCAACGATGTGCGCGGTTTTGCCAACGAGGACAGCGCCGCGGTGCTACTGCAGTTCGCCAATGGAGCATTGGGCAGCCTGACTGGCTCCGACGCGGTGGCCGCGCCGTGGAGCTGGGAGCTGGACTCCGGCGAAAGCCCGGTCTACCCGCGCCAGGATGGCCAACCGTGCTACCTGCTGGCCGGCACCCAGGGGGCCCTGAGCATTCCGCAACTCAAGCGCTGGCACTACGCCGAGGTCGGGTCGGGCTGGCACACGCCGTTGTTGCAGAGCGAGGAAAGCATCCCCGCCGGCGAGGCATTGACCTTGCAGTTGCAACACTTCGTGCGGGTTGCCCGGGGTGAGCAGGCGCCACTGATCGATGCCGCCGATGGTGGCCGTACCCTGGCGCTGATCGAGGCGATCCGCCAGGCCGCGGAAACTGGCCGGGCCTGTGCGCCCGAGCACATTGCTTGAATTGTCGGGTGACGATAATGACTGAACGAATTTTCTCCCTGGCGGCCCTGACGGTACTCGAGCTGTCCCCGCCGGACATGGTCGAGGCAGCAGCCCGCGCCGGTTACAGCCACGTTGGCCTGCGCCTGGTGCCCGCCACCGAGCAGGAGCAGCATTTCCCGCTGGTGGCCGATGCCGGCCTGCGCCGGCAGACCCAGGCGCGCCTGCGCGATACGGGCATCAAGGTGCTCGACCTGGAGATCCTGAGGCTTAAGCCGGAAACCTGTGTCGCCGATTTCGAGCCGATCCTGGCGGTGGGCGCCGAGCTGGGCGGCACGGAGCTGCTGGTGGCTGGCAACGACCCGGATGAAGCGCGGCTGACCGAGCGCTTTGCTGCGTTGTGTGACCTGGCGGCGGGGTATGGCATTCATCCGCACCTGGAGTTCATGCCCTGGACTGATGTGCGTGACCTGCGCCAGGCCATGCGGGTGGTGGCCAACGCCGACCGCGCCAATGGCTGTGTGCTGGTGGATGCCTTCCACTTCAACCGCTCCGGTTCTTCGCTGGACGATCTGGCGCAACTGGCACCGCAGCGCATGCGCTATGCCCAGCTGTGCGACGTTGCCGGCCCGGTGCCGGCCGAGATGGACGAGATCCTGCGCCAGGCACGCAACGAGCGGCGCTTCCCGGGCGAGGGCGATGCCGATCTGGTCGGCCTGCTGCGCGGTTTGCCGCCAAGTGTGCCGTTGAGCCTGGAGATCCCCACACGGCAGTTGCTGGAACAGGGCATGAGCGGCGAACAGCGTGCGCGCATGGCGCTGGAGAAGGCCATGGCAGTGTTGGCCAGAGTCTGATTGACAGCGCGCGGCGCATGGCACGGGCTACCGCCCGTGTTCGCGGGCACGCCCGCTCCCACAGGTACAGCGACAACCTCGAGAGCAACGCTGTACCTGTGGGAGCTGGCTTGCCGGCGATGAGGCCGGGCAGGCAAATTACTGTTTGCTGACTGGCCAAAAAAAGGGCCCGCAAGGGCCCGTAGAGGAAAATGGTCAGCGCGTTCAGGCGCTCTCGATCTTGCGTGGTGCCATGAAGTACATCCACACCAGCGCCAGGAAGTACATCGCCGGGATCATGGTGAACAAAACGGCATAGTTGTTATTGGTAGCGGTCAGCACGCTACCGACGATCTGCGTCATGAACATCCCGCCAATCGCCGCGCACATGCTGCCGAAACCGAACACCGTACTCACCAGGTGCTTGGGCGTGTAGTCCATCACCAGGCTCCAGATATTCGCCGTCCATGCCTGATGCGCGCCCACCGCCAGCGAGATGGCCGCCACCGCGACCCACAGGCCACTGGCGTTGGCGGCAAAGGTGACGCTGACCATGGTGCAGGCGAAGATCAGCATCGACACCAGCCGCGCGGTGGTCGCGCGCACGCCACGGCCGATCAGCCAGGAAGACAGGATGCCGCCGCCGATGCTGCCGAAGTCCGCCGTCAGCCAGATGATGATCAGCGGGATGCCCATCTGGGTCACGTTGATGCCCAGGCTGTATTGCTGGTTGAGGAACGGTGGCAGCCAGTACAGGTAGAACCAGAACACCGGTGCGGTAATCGCGTAGGCCACCGCGAAGGCCCAGGTGCCACGCAGGCGCAGGATACGGCTGAACGGCACGCGGGTTGGCTCGGGCTCGTCATCCTGCTGGATGTACTCCACCTCGCTCTGGCGCACGCGCGGGTGATCTTCAGGGTTGTAGTACTTCAACACCCACAGCACCACCCACACCAGGCCCAGGCTGCCCATGGCGATGAACGCGGCCTGCCAGCCCCACACGGCCAGAATCATCGGCAGCAGGGCCGGTGTGACCATGGCGCCGACGTTGGTGCCGGCATTGAACAGGCCGGTGGCGATGGCCCGCTCGCCAGCCGGGAACCACAGGCGCACGGTCTTCACGCAGGCCGGGTAGTTGGCGGCCTCGGTCAGGCCGAGGATGAAGCGGCAGACCATGAAGCCAGCGGCCGAGGTGGCCAGGCCGTGAGCGCCGGTGGCCAGGCTCCACAGCAGCACGGCGAAGAAGAACGCGCGCTTCACCCCGACCTTGTCGATCAGCCGGCCCTGCAGCAGGAAGCCGACCGCGTAGCCGACCTGAAACCAGAAGTTGATGTTGGCGTAGTCCATCGCCGTCCAGCTCATTTCCTTGGCCAGGACGGGCTGCATGATGCCGAGCGCGGCACGGTCGATGTAGTTCAGGGTGGTGGCGAAGAACACCAGGGCGAGCATGCCCCAACGGGTCTTGCCGACGCCGAAGGCGCCGCGAAGCTTGTCGCCGATCGAACCCTGGGGCATCCGGGGGGCGGCGGGGGTGATCTTGGAGTGGTTCATAAACTGCTCGATTCTTGAAATTGTATTCAGCTGCGGTGCTGCAAGTACGTGACCGGTTCCCAGGCAGGGGGCACGCAAGGCCGGTGCATGGTGAGCAGTGAAGGCGGCAGCGTCAATTAAAGGGAGGGGCTAGTGTTCGGTTACCGAACGGTTGCGTTGGGCCTGCGTGCGAGGCAAGGGGCAACGTGATTTCAGGTGGTCAAGGTACTCAACGCTCTACCAGCCAGATAACCGAATGTCATCCCCGGCCCCAGTGTGATACCGCCACTCGGGTAGTGCCCGCCCATCACGCTGTGCATGTCGTTGCCCACCGCATACAGCCCGGGGATCGGCCGCGCATTGCGGTCCAGTACCCGGGCCGAGGCATCCGTGCCCAGGCCGGCGAAGGTACCCAGGCTGCCCGGCAACAGTTTCACTGCGTGGAACGGCCCGTGCAGCAGTGGCCGCAGCGACGGATTGGGGGCTTGCGACGGCTCGCCCTGCGCCCGGTTGTAGGCCGATACACCGCGCTGGAATAGCGGGTCTTCACCCCGGGTTGCATGGCGGTTGAAGCCGTCCACCGTGCGCTGCAACTGCTCGACGTCGATCCCGCAGCGCTGCGCCAGTTCCTCCAGCGTGCGACCGCTGTGCAGGTAACCGCAGCGTTGATAGTGACGGGTGGGGAAAGGGAAGGGCTTGGCCCAGCCGATACCATAGCGACGTTGCGCGGCATGGTCGCAGATCAGCCAGGCTTCCGGCGCTTCACCCTGCGGCGTGGCGGCGAACAGTGCGTTCATGAAGTCGTGGTAGCAATCGGCCTCGTTGACGAAGCGCCGGCCATCGCCGCGCACGGCGATGAAGCCGGGCTTGGCGCGATCGATCAAGTGCGGGAAATGGCCGAAACTGCCATCGCTGCGCGGCACCCGCGACACAGGTGCCCAGGCACCTGCATGGGTCGCAGTCGCCTGGACCATGCCACCGGCCTGTTCGCCCAGGCGCAGGCCGTCGCCGCTGTTTTCCCTGGGGGCTGCGGAGTAATGCTGGGTACCGTCCGGCGCATGCGGCATCAGGTGCGCGATGCGCTGGCGATCATGTGCAAAGCCACCGCAGGCCAGCACCACACCGCGGCGGGCGTGGATCATCTGGCCGTCGGCAAACTGTGCGCCGCTGACCCGGCCTTCGCCCAGCAGGCGGCTGGCCGGCTTGTCGGTCAGTAGCGTCACGCCAAGGTCCAGGGCGCTGCGCAGCAGCCGTGCCACCAGGGCGTTGCCATTGACCAGTTGCAGGCTGCGGCGGTGCAGCAGCAGGTCGCGGCCATGGCGCAGCAGGCGTTTGCCCACATGCAGCGCGGCCGTGGGCGAGCGTGTGGCGTTGAAGAAGGCGGCCATGTCGGCGCCGCCGGCAATGCCCATGCCGGCCAGGCTGACGATGTCCAGCGGTGGGCGCAGCTTGTGCAGCCAGGGCCCGAGCAGGCGCCCGTCGTATGGCAGGGCGCACAGCGAACGACCACCGCGCGTGCTGCCATCGCCCTCGCGCATGTCGGGCATGCGGCTGCCGCACTGGAACTGCACGGCGGTGTGTTGCTGGAAGAACGCCACCATCTCCGGGCCATGGTGCAGGAAGGCGCGCTGGCGCGGGTCCAGTTCGCTGACATGGGTTTGCGCGCGCAGGTAGCGCTCCGGGGCATCGTCGGTCTCGACGATGCCTTCGGCAATGGCCAGCGGGTTGCGCGGTATCCACAGCCAGCCCCCCGACCAGGCGCTGGTGCCGCCCAGTTGGCTGGCTTTTTCCGCGACGATCACCTGCAGGCCGTGATGGGCGGCAGTAACGGCGGCAGCCAGGCCAGAGGCACCGGAGCCGATGACGAGTACGTCACATTCGAGGGGTTGCATGGTGGGGTTCCGCTCAGGCGTTGGAGGAAGGTTTTACTGCAGCGGCGAAAAACCGGTGGGCCGCAGCATTCGCGACTGCAAATGCAGTACCGCGCCCAGCTCGCGGTTGCGCCTTGAGAACTCTGCCCAACGGGGGTCCGCTGCCATGGCTGCGCGGCGTGCCATGCGTTCGTCGAGGCTGGCATAGCCCCAGATATGCACCACCTGGTTGACCTCGCCGAACTCGCTGGTGAAAAAGCCGACCAGGTTACCGAGATGCTCGCTTTGCACCTCCAGCGCGTGGCTTTGGTACAGGCTCAGCCAGTCGGCCATTTTCAGTGGGTCGAGGGTGTAGGTTCTCAGTTCGTAGTACATGCTGGGGTCTCCATTTGGGTGGTTGGCGCCTGCAGGCGCGCGGCGATGTGGTTGGCAGCGAGCCAGCCGAAGGTGAGGGCAGGGCCCAGGGTGATACCGGGGCCGGGGTAGGTGCCTTTCATCAGCGAGTTCATGTCGTTGCCGACTGCATACAGCCCGGCAATCGGCTGGCCATCGCGGTTCAGCACGTTGGCCTGGGCGTTGGTCACCAGGCCGCGGGCTGAGCCAAGGTCGCCGGTGTGGATGCGGATGGCGTAGAACGGGCCGCTGGTCAGCGGCGCCAGGCATGGGTTGGGCGTGTGTTGCGGGTCGCCCATGTAGCGGTTGTAGCTGTTGCCGCCTTTGCCGAACGCGCGGTCGATGCCGTTGCGGGCGTCGGCGTTGAACTGCTCCAGGGTCTGCATGAATACCTGTGGGTCGACACCAATGGTCTTGGCCAGTGCCTGCGCTGTTGCGGCGCGGTGCAGGTAGCCGGCATGGATCAACGCCTGGTTGTCCACCGGCTTTGGCCGCGCCAGGCCCAGGCCGTAGCGGTTCATCGCTTCGGCATCGCAGACCAGCCAGCAGCTGGCGATGCCTTTGGCGAACATGGTCTGCACGAAGTGGTGGTAGGAATCGGACTCGTTGACGAAGCGTCGCCCGTCCGGGCCCACCGCGATCACCCCTGGCTTGGCGCGGTCGGTGACCAGGTGCGGGAAGCGCTCACGCTCGCCACTGGCATGGCGCAGTTCCGAAACCGGTGCCCAGAAGAAGTTGGCCACCAGGCCCTCACCCTGGGCAGCGGCCACGGCTTGGCCAAGGCGCAGGGCAGCGCCGTCATTTGTGGGCGGTGACATGGTCAGGTGCGGCGCCTGCCGGGCCGGCCGGTAGCTGTCGGCGAGCGCGCCTGCAGCGAACCCGCCCATGGCGCACACCACACCGCCCCGGGCCAGCACCCGTTCACGGCGCCCTTCGCGTTGCACCACCACGCCGGTGACCACGCCGCGTTCGACGATCAGCTCCAGGGCTTCGCTGCGCAACCACAGCTGCGTGCCATGGGCGAAGGCGCTGCTGGCCAGGCGGGCGATCAAGGCGTTGCCGGTGGTAAGGCGGGTGCCACGCGGATGATGCAGGCGGTCCCGCGCGTAACGCGCCATCAGCTTGAGGCAATGCCACAGCGACCGGGGCGAGCGGCGAATACTGAGAAAGTGCTGGATATCCACGCGGTTGACCATCATGCCGCCGAACAGCAACATGCCGGGCGGCGGCATCTGCAGGTCCTTGAAGTGCGAGCCGAGCTGCCTGCCGTCGTACTCGACCATCTCCAGCGCCCGGCCAAACTGGGTGGCACCGGGGGCGTCCGGGTAGTAGTCCGGCGAATGCGGGCGCAGGGCGTAGCGCAGTTCGGTGTTCTGCTCCAGCCAGCGCAGCGCCTGGTGGCCATGCTCGATGAAGGCGTCGACCAGCGCGGGGGCATAGCCGTCGCCGATGACCTGCCTGAGGTAGGTGCGAATGGCCTCGGGGGAATCCACCGCACCAGCGGCGCGGGCTTGATCAGTACCATAGAGCCACACCGCCCCACCGGAAATTGCCGAGGTACCGCCAAAGTGCTCGGCCTTTTCCACCACCAGCACTTTCAGCCCCCGGCGGGCGGCGGTGGCGGCAGCGGTAAGGCCACCGGCGCCGCTGCCCAGCACGACCAGGTCAAAGTTGTGTTGCGTATGTTCATGTGTCGGCATGGCTTCAGATCTCCAGCGGCGTGACGCCCATGAAGGCGCCCAGGTGGCCGAGTTGGGCGAAGGCCATTTCCGGGCCGGTCTGGACCGCGCAGCCAACCTGGCGTGCCCGGTTCAGCAGCGGGGTGATCTCGGGCGAGGTGACCACATCGGCGACCAGGGTTTCGGGTTGCAAGGTGGCGAGCAGGGCGGCAGGCAGTGGCAGCTCCGCGCTACCGCCCATGCCGACAGGGGAGGCGTTGACCAACAGGTCGAAGCCTTCCAGCCCGTCGACCCGGGTGGCGATTTCGACCGTGGGGAAGGCATTGCCGAGCAGCTCGCACACAGCGCCCATGCGCGCTGTGCTGGGGTCGCTGAGGGTGACGCTGGCGATGCCGGCCTCGCCCAGTGCATAGGCAATGGCACTGCCGACCCCGCCGCAACCGATTACCAACGCACGCTTGCCGGCCGGCTCGAAGCCATGTTTGCGCGCAGCACCGAGGAAGCCGGCACCGTCCACGTTGTCGCCCAGCAGTCGCCCGTCACGCTCTCGGCGAATCACATTGACCGAGCCCAGCGCGGCTGCGCGCTCGCTCAGGCTATCAAGGCGGCTGGCCAGGGCCTGCTTGTACGGCACGGTGACCACGCAACCGCGCAGGTTCTGCCAGCCGCGCAGGGTGCCGGCGAAGGTATCCAGCGCGGCCTCATGCAGATCGATGGGCAGCATGGCGAGGTTGCAGTTGTTGTTGGCGAACCAGGTGTTGAAGTTTTCGGGGGACTTCACCTGGGCAATGGGCGAACCGACGATGGCGACCAGTTCAGTGGAACCACGAATCATGCTGACCTCCTTATTGGCGTTGTTATGCAGGCCAAGGGTGAGGCAAGGGGGCGTGGGCAACAATGCGTTGATCGGGCGTTTAATGCGATAATCGCATCACTGATCCGGTTATCGCGGTAATCGGCTGTATTTGCCCTGCTTGCGAGTCGAATAGATGAACACCCCCGCTATCCACCCCCGTGACCTGATCGCCGGCTTGCAGAAGGGCCTGGCGCTCATGCAGCTGTTCAGCGCCGAGCAGCCGCGCCTTAGCGTGCCGCAGGCGGCCAGGTTGTCTGGCCTTACCCCCAGTGCCGCGCGGCGGTTTCTGTTGACCTTGGTGCACGAAGGGTTTGCCGAAACCGACAGCCGTGAGTACTGGCTTACGCCCAAGGCGCTGCGCCTTGGCCAGGCGTATGTGGACTCGGCACAACTGCCGCGCATGCTGCGGCCGATCGTCGAGCAGGTGGCGCGGCAGACCCAGGAGCATGTGTCGGTAGGTACCCGTGATGGTGACGAGATCATCCACCTGGTACGTAGCCGCTACAGCCATGTGGCCTCGTTGTCGATCCGGCCGGGTTCGCGGGTGCCGATGTATTGCACCGCCGGCGGGCGCGTCTGGCTGGCCTGGCTGGATGAGGGGGAGCGGGATGCCTACTTTGCGCGTAACCCGCTGCGAGGGTTGACGCCTTATACGCAGACGGACCGGTTACAGCTGGAGGCGGAGTTGCTGCGGGTGAAGGAGCAGGGGTTCTGTATCGTGGACCAGGAGTATGAAATCGGCATGCGCGTGCTGGGTGTGCCACTGCTGGACCGGGCTGGCCGGCTGAAAGCGACGTTGACCATCACCACCCATGCTTCGCGGTTGAGTGTGGATGAAATACGCTTGCGGTATCTGCCGACCCTGTACGAGGCCCAGGCGTTGTTGCGGCCGGTGCTGGATTGAGGTGTCAGGGTTTGGAGGTGTGTTGCCTTCTTCGCGGGAAACTCGATCTCATAGAACTGAACATGATTCATTGAGCTAGCCGGGACCCTGTGGGAGCGGCTTCAGCCGCGAACACCGGCGCAGCCGGTGCCATGCACTGCGCTGGATTCTTCGCGGCTAAAGCCGCTCCCACAGGGTACGCGGACCGACAGCGCAGCCCAAAGGGGCGGGAGCGGCCCAGGCCCTCGGCTTATCGCTCGATCTGGCGGTTCCAGCGCGCGTTCCATTCGGGGCGCTGGGTGTTGACCTGGTCCCAGTCGATGGTCACGGCAGTCTGCAGGTAGGTCTGCATGGCTTCGACCTGGCCACGGGTCTTGTCACTGGTAGGTGTGTTGGGGTTGGACGGGATCTGGTCACCCAGCTCCAGGGCCGGCGACTGCGCCTCGGGGCTGAGCAGGAACTCGGCGAGCTTCTGCGCAAGCTCCGGCTGGTCGTTGTTGGCCGTGACGCATTCGGCCTGGTTGAGCACCACGGCACCTTCCTTGGGCGCGGCGTACTCCACCGGGATGCCTTTGAGCTTCAGCGCCGTCACCTGGGTGGGGGTGAGCGGGAACAGCGCGGCTTCGTCGGTTTGCACCATTTCCGAGAGCTTGGCCGAATTGGGGATGTACTCCAGCACGTTCGGGCCCACGTTCTTCTGCCAGGCCGTGAAGCCCGGGTTGACATCGGTATCGCTGCCGCCGTGCAGGCGGTTGTACATCAGGAAACCATGCAGGCCGAAGGTGGACGATGCCATCGACTGGAACACCACCTTGTCCTTGAAGCGCGGGTCGGCCAGGTCGTTCCAGGAGGTGGGCGCTGCCCAGCCATTGGCCTTGAACAGGCGGCTGTTGTAGGCAAGCCCGGTCACGCCCAGGCTGACTGCGGCGGCCTTGTCCTTGATCAGGGCCTTTTCCGGCAACTGGGCCAAGGTCGGGTTGGGTTTGAGTGTGCTGCACAGGCCCATGCCGATGGCGCGGTACATGATGCCGTCATCCAGCACCATCACATGGATCGACGGCTTGTTCGGCGTGGCCTGGACCTTGGCCAGGATGTCGGCCGAGGTGCCGGGGACAATCACCACCTTCACGCCGTTGGCCTGCTCGAACTTTGGCAGGATATTGTCGCTGAACAGCCGTTCCATGGTGCCGCCGTTCATGCCCAGGTAAAGCGTGGGTTGGGCCATGGCGGGCAGGCAGGCGAACAGGCCGGGCACGGTGCAGAACAGGGCGAGCAAACGTTGCTTGTGCGTCATGACAGGTTTTCCTTGTGGTGGTTGGGCTGAAAGCGGTTGATGGAAAAAGCCGCAAGGCTGAGTGCCGGCGCGCCGTGCAGGATGCATTGCGCCAACGCTTCACCGGCAGCCGGGCCTATCTGGAAGCCGGCACCGGCAAAGCCGAAACCATGCAGCAGGCCGGGCTGGTGCAGGCTGGGGCCGAGCACCGGTTCGTCATCGGGCAGGTAGCCTTCGGTGCCGCTCCAGGTGCGAATGGCCTGGGCGCCGGCCAGTGCCGGGTACAGCTCGGTGGCATTGCGCAGGATGTCGAGCACTGCGGCCTGGCCCGGGCGTGCGGTGGTCGGGGTAAGGGCAAAACCGCGCCCGCCGCCCAGCACGCAGTTGCCACGCGCCACCTGGCGGGCGTAGATGCCGCCGCCTTCGACCCCGGTGCTGGCGGTCATGAACAGCGGCAGCGGCTCGGTCACCAGCATGGCGGGGTGGGCCGCGGTCAGCGGCACCGGCTCGCCGAACTGCTCGGCCAGTTGCGCCGACCAGGCGCCGGCGCAATTCAACAGCCAGGGCGCCTTGAAGCCTTGGCCGCTGCTGGTGCTTACGCTGAAACGGTGGCCGTCGTGCCCCACCTCCAGCACTTTGCACTGCTCATGCACCTGGGCGCCGCTGCGTCTGGCCGCCTGGGCGAAGGCCGGTGACACCAGCCGTGGGTTGGCATGGCCGTCCTCGGGGCAGTACGAGGCGCCGACAGCGATATCGCCCACCCAGGGGAAGCGCTGGCGCAGTTCGCGTCGTTCAAGCAGTTGCAGGCGAAGGTCAAAAGCCTGGGTACGCCGGGCATAGGCCTTCAAGGCATCGAAGTCGGTTTCGCTGCGGGCCAGCTTCAGGTGGCCGCTGCGGGCGTATTCGCCATCGATGCCGATCCAATCGCGCAGATTCCCCCAGATGGCATGGGCGCGCATCGACAACGGCAGCTGGGCCAACGAGCGGCCCTGGCGGCGCACACCGCCGTAGTTCACCCCGCTGGAGTGCGAGCCGCAGAAGTCGCGTTCCAGCAATGCCACTTGCCGACCAGCGCGGGCCAGGGTCAAGGCCGCGCTGCTGCCGATGATGCCGCCGCCGACGATGATGGCGTCCACTTCGATCAACTTCATGGTTTTATCTCCAGGCCAAAGGGCAGGGGCTTGACCGGTGCCTGGCCACGCAGGCGCCCTACCTGGTCAATGGCCCGACCACTTTCGCAGGCGATCAACTCGGCGGCAGCGGCACCGCACACTCGGCCCTGGCAGCGGCCCATGCCGACTCGGCACATGGCCTTGACCCGGTTGATTTCCCAGTGCCCGGCACGCACGGTGGCGCGGATTTCCCCGGCGCTGATCTGTTCGCAGCGGCACACGGTGAGATGGTCCGGGGCTTGGCGGGCCCACTGCTCGGGAAATGGAAAGGCCTGCTCCAGCCCTTGGCGGAAGCGCTGCAAGGTGGCCAGGCGCCTTTCCAGTTGCTGCTGGCGCTGCGGGTTGCCGGGCTTGCCGAGGTCGGCCAGCAGTGTCAGGGCGGCCAGTTCACCGCTCATCTCGGCACCGTCGGCACCGAGGATGCCGGCACCGTCGCCTGCCAGGTACACGCCGGGGCTGGTGGCCCGGCCCTGGGCGTCACGTACCGGTAGCCAGGCGCGGTTGAGCGCGCTCCAGGCGAACTGGCAACCCAGCAGGTCGGCCAGTTGGGTTTCACTGCGCAGGGCGTGGGCGAATGCCACGGCGTCGCACGGCAGGTCGTGTTGCTGGCCATTGTGCAGCCAGCGCACACCGCTGGCGCGTTGCTCGCCGTCGATACCCAGCAGGGTCACGCCCTGGTGCACCGGCACACCCTTGCGGGCCAGCCAGGCTCGGTAGTACAGGCCCTTGGCAAAGGTGCCCGGTTGCAGAAGCAGGCGTGGCAGGGCACGCACCTGGGCGCTGAACGGTGAGGTGTCGAGCACCGCGCTGACCGTGGCACCGGCCTTGGCGTACTGGTAGGCCACCAGGTACAGCAGCGGCCCGCTGCCGGCCAGCACCACCCGTTCACCGATCGCGCAGCCCTGGAACTTCAGGGCGATTTGCGCAGCGCCCAAGGTATAGACCCCAGGAAGGGTCCAGCCGGGTATCGGCAACACCCGGTCGGTGGCACCGGTGGCGACGATCACCCGGTCGAACGCCAGGCGGTCGGCCAGTTGGCCCTGTTGCAAGGTGTCCAGCACTTGCTGCTCGGCGTTCCATACCAGGGTGTCCGGGCGGTAGTCGACCTGCCCGCGCAGTTGCTCGAGGGTGGCGTGCACGGCTTGCGCCTTTCCTGCCTCGAAGCCGTACAACGCTTTGGCCGAGCGGCGAAAGTTGGCCGGCTGCTGGCGGTAGATCTGCCCGCCGCCGCGGCTGGCTTCGTCCAGCAGCACCGGGCGCAGGCCGTGGGCTACCAGGGTTTGCGCGGCGCGGATGCCGGCCGGGCCGGCACCGATGATCACGATCGCACTCATGGCTGACGCCCCGGGTCGCGGGTCACGCACTGGCCCGGTTCCAGAAAGGTCGAGCAGGCGCGTACCCGGCGGCCATCCTGCAGGCGTACCCAGCAGTCCTGGCAGGCGCCCATCAGGCAGAAGCCGGCGCGTGGTTCGGCGCTGAAGTCGCTGCCGCGCAGGTGCCCGGCATTGGTCAGGATGGCAGTCAGCAGGGTATCGCCGCTCATGCCTCTGGCCGGTTGGCCGTCGAGCAGGAAGGGCACAGGCTCGCGGTCGTGTTCGGCCACGCGCTTGAACAGAGGCATGGGGGCATTCCTTGTCATTGCTTGCCCACCAGCACGCGGTCCAGGCCATATACGCGGTCCAGGGCGACCATGGTCAGGGCGGTGACGGCGATCACCAGCGCCGAGACGGCGGCCATCATCGGGTCGATGGATTCGGTGGCGTATACGTACATGCGCACTGGCAGGGTCTGGGTGGCAGGCGAGGTGACGAAGATCGACAGGGTCACTTCGTCGAAGCTGTTGATGAACGCCAGCAGCCAGCCGCCGGCCACACCGGGCAGGATCATCGGCAGGGTGACCTTGCAGAACAGCGTGACCCGGCCAGCACCCAGGCTTTGCGCGGCCTGCTCGGCGCTGCGATCGATACCGATGGCTGCAGCCAGTACCAGGCGCAGCACGTAAGGGGTGATCACCACGACATGGGCGAACACCAGCCAGGCGAAGCTGCCATTGACCCCCAGCAAGGCGAACAGCCGCAGCAAGGCCACACCCAGCACCAGGTGCGGGATGATGATCGGCGACAGCAGCAGGCCGTTGAGAAAGCCTTGGCCGGGGAAGCTGTAGCGGGTGATCGCCAGGCCCGCCGGCACGGCGATCAAAGTGGCCAGCGAGGCAGCCAGGGCCGCGAGTTTCAGGCTGTTGTAGAACGCATCGAGGAAATCGGCACGCTCGAACACGGCGCTGAACCAGCGCAGCGAGAAGCCGGCGGTGGGCAGGCTCAGGGTGTTTTCCGGGGTGAATGCCACCAGGCACACCACCACCAGCGGGGCGAGCATGAACAGCATCACCAGGGCGTGAAAGGAAAGGGCCAGCGGGCCGTTACGGGTCATCGGTTCAGACTCCAAGTGCGCGTTTGTAGCGGCGTTCGACCAGCCGGTTCCAACTGAGCATCACCAGCAGGTTGATCAGCAGCAGGGCCACGGCGATGGTGGCACCCATCGGCCAGTTCAGTTCGGCCAGGTACTGGTCGTAGATCATGGTGGCGACCATCTTCAGCCGGCGCCCGCCCAGCAGACCGGGGATGGCGAACGAACTGGCGGCCAGGCCGAACACGATCAGCGTGCCCGACAGCACGCCGGGCATGATCTGTGGCAGCACGATGCGGCGGAACACCGTCCACTGGCTGGCACCCAGTGACAGCGCGGCTTGCTCGGCAGCCGGGTCGAGCTTCTGCAGCGAGGTCCACACCGGGATGATCATGAACGGCAGCATCACGTGGACCAGGCCGATGATCACCGCAAAGGGCGTATACAGCAGCTTCACCGGCTGCCCGCCGAGGGCAGTGATGCCCTGGTTGACCAGGCCGTCGGCGCCCAGCAGCAGGCTCCAGCCGAAGGCCCGCACTACCACCGAAATCAGCAGCGGGGTCAGCACCAGGATCAGGAAGATCGAGCGCCACGGCGCGCCCATGCGGCTGAGCACCAAGGCCTCGGGGATGCCGATCAGCACGCAAAGCAGGGTGACCAGGGCGCTGATCCAGAAGGTGCGGAAGAAGATCTCGTAGTAGTAGGTGTCGGTCACCAGGCTCAGGTAATGGCCGAGGGTGTACTGGCCGGCCTGGATGCCGCTGCTGTAGTCGAACGCGTTGAACGACAGCAGCACGGTCAGCCCCAGTGGCACCACCAGCAAGGCCAGGAACAACAGCAGCGCCGGCATGCTGAGGCCGTAGCCCCAGGCGCTGCTGCGCAGTTTTGCCGCGCTCATGCCGCCACCTCGCCAGCGTTCAGTACCCGCAGCAGGGCATCGTTCCAGTCCAGGCCGACCTGTGTGCCTTCATCCAGCGGTGTGTTGCCGTCGTTGGCACGCACCACGGCCAGGTTGCCCAGAGCGGTGTCGACCCGATACAGCCACTGGCTGCCGAGGAAGTAGCGGCAGCTGATGCGGCCTGCGAGCTTGCCGCTACCGGCCGGGCCGAGGCTGATTTTTTCCGGGCGCAGGCTGAGGGTCAGCGGGCCCTGGGCATTCGCCTGCGGTTGCCCGCCGGGGCCGGTTACGCCGCGCAGGCGGTTGGCCTTGCCGACAAAGTCGGAAATGAAGGGCGTACCCGGGTGTTCGTAGAGGCGGTAGGGGTCATCTACCTGGGTGATGCGCCCGGCCTCCATCACCACCACCCGGTCGCTGATCGACAAGGCCTCGGCCTGGTCGTGGGTGACCATCAAGGTGGTAATGCCGACCTCGTTCTGGATGCGACAGATCTCGAACTGCATTTCTTCACGCAGGTGGGCGTCCAGGTTGGACAGCGGTTCGTCCAGTAGCAGTACCGGCGGTTCGATCACCAGTGCGCGGGCCAGGGCCACCCGCTGACGCTGGCCGCCGGAGAGTTCGCGCGGGTAGCGCTCGGCATGCTTGTCCAGACGCACCAGCGCCAGGGCCTGGTCGACCCTGCGGGCGATGTCGGCGTTGGCCACCTTGCGCATGCGCAGGCCAAAGGCGACGTTGTCGCGCACGGTCATGTGCGGGAACAGCGCGTAGCTCTGGAACACCACGCCCAGGCCTCGGCTGGCCGGCTTGGCGTGGGTGATGTCGCGGCCGTCGAGGACAATGCGGCCGCTGGTGACCTCGACGAAGCCGGCAATCATTTGCAGGGTGGTGGTCTTGCCGCAGCCCGAAGGGCCAAGCAGGGAGACGAACTCGCCTTTCTCGATGGCCAGTGACGAGCTGGCCACTGCCTCCGTGGCGCCATAGCGCTTGCAAAGCTTGTCGATCAACAGAAAGGTCATGGCTGTGCTCCATCGCAAACGGAACCGGGGTCAACCGGCAGTTTCAGGGTGGGCAGAGCGCCAGCGGCGAAAAGCAATGCTTTTACGGACGTTGGCGCTCGCTTCTGTGGCGGCGGCCGATGTTGTGATATCGCCCTATGGACCGGAGAGTAGGGCAATGATTAGGATGGCGACAAAGGGTAATTTCACTGGGTGACAGCTATTTTGAAATTATTCCACTGAATGGAATTTTTAAGGGTTTGACGAAAAATGGATTCCGATAAGCGAAATGAGCAGGCCAAGGAAGTAGGTGTCAGTGCGGTGTCGCGTTTGTTCGCCGTGTTGCGTGCGCTGGGAGAATGCGGCGGCGAGGGCGAGAAGGTCAGCCAGCTGGCGCAGCGGGTTGGCCTGGCGCAACCCACAACCCACCGCCTGCTGCGCAGCCTGATTGAAGAAGGCATGGTCGATCAGTGCGCGACCAGCAAGCGCTACCGGCTGAGCCTGGATTTTTTTGCCTTGGCGGCCAAGGCCGGGCAAGTCGGCAACCTGCGCGATGTGGTGCGCCCCAGCCTGCTGCGGTTGTCGGCCTCGCTGGGCGATTCGCTGTTCCTGCTGGCGCGCTCGGGGTTCGATGCGGTGTGCCTGGACCGCAGCGAAGGGCCATACCCGATCCGTACCTTCACCGGCGATATTGGCGGCCGTGTGGCCTTGGGGGTGGGGCAGGGCAGCCTGGCAATCCTGGCCTTCCTGCCGGAGGAGGAGCGCGACGAGGTGATCCGCTACAACCTGCCGCGGCTGAAGGATTTCCACCATTACGACGAAGTCATGCTGCGCGCCGAAATCGACAATGTGCGCAGCCTCGGCTATGCCGGGCGCAATACCGGAGTGCTCGATGGCATGGCCGGCCTGGCGGTGCCGATCCTCGATCGTAACGGCCATGCGGTGGCGGCCCTGAGCGTGGCGACCATCAGCGACCGCCTGGGGCCCAACCGCATGCCGACCGTGGTGGCGCTGCTCAAGCGCGAGGCGGCGGCGATTGGCGAGCGGGTCAACCCGTTCGACCCGGTGCTACGCCGGCCTTCGCATGTGTTTGGTTGAGCTGCAGGCCCGGAGAACTCAGTACGCAAGCGGTCCGCGTACCGTGTGGGAGCGGGCGTGCCCGCGAAGAATCCAACGCGGTGCCTGATCCCACCTCCTGCCTACTCCATCGCCTCGGCCACGCCCTGGTCCTCACCCAGGAACCCGCCGCTCTGGTGCTGCCACAACCGCGCATAAGTACCATTCTTCGCCAGCAG
This sequence comes from Pseudomonas asiatica, assembly GCF_040214835.1. NCBI lineage: Bacteria > Pseudomonadati > Pseudomonadota > Gammaproteobacteria > Pseudomonadales > Pseudomonadaceae > Pseudomonas > Pseudomonas asiatica. Next base: position 2,339,443 of record NZ_CP157874.1, read on the forward strand.
TTGCGCATGGGTGCCTTGTTCGATGATGCGCCCTTCATCCATCACGATCAGCCGGTCCATGGCCGCAATCGTCGACAACCGGTGGGCGATGGCGATGACGGTCTTGCCTTGCATCATTTCATCCAGGCTTTCCTGAATGGCCACTTCCACTTCCGAGTCCAGCGCACTGGTGGCTTCGTCCAGCAGCAGGATCGGCGCGTTCTTCAGCATCACCCGGGCAATGGCGATGCGCTGGCGCTGGCCACCAGACAGCTTGATGCCGCGCTCTCCCACCAAAGTGTCGTAACCGGTGTTGCCCTGGCGGTCGCTGAGCTGGCTGATGAAACCATCGGCCTGGGCATTGGCCGCAGCGGCGCGGATCTGCGCTTCGGTGGCATCTGGGCGGCCATAGGCGATGTTGTCGCGAATCGAGCGGTGCAGCAGCGAGGTGTCCTGGGTGACCATGCCGATGGCGCTGCGCAGGCTGTCCTGGGTGACCTTGGCCACGTTCTGCCCGTCGATGCGGATTTCTCCACGGTCCACGTCGTAGAAGCGCAGCAGCAGGTTGATCAAGGTGGACTTGCCAGCGCCGGAGCGGCCGACCAAACCGACTTTTTCGCCCGGGCGGATGTGCAGGCTCAGGTCGTCGAGTACCTGACGCTCGCCGTTGTAGTTGAAGCCGACCTTGTCGAAACTCACCGCGCCCCCCTTGGTTACCAGCTCGGCAGCGCCGGGCGCATCCGTTACCTTGGGGCCGCGGGTGAGAGTGGCCATGCCGTCCTGCACGGTGCCGATGTTTTCGAACAGCGAGGTTATCTCCCACATGATCCAGTGCGACATGCCGTTGATACGCAAGGCCATGGCGGTGATCGCCGCCACCGCCCCGGTGCCGACCTGGCCCTGGTGCCACAGCCACAGCGCATAGCCACCGGCAGCAATGATCAAGCCCACCACCAGCGCCTGGTTGACGATTTCGAACTGGCTGACCAGACGCATCTGGCGAAAACCGGTCTGCTTGAAGTCCTCCATGGCCGCGCGCGCGAAGTGCGCTTCGCGGTTGGCGTGCGAGAACAGTTTCACCGTGGTGATGTTGGTGTAGGCGTCAGAAACCCGCCCGGTCATCGATGATCGGGCGTTGGCCTGCTCCTGGCCGACCTTGCCCAGGCGTGGCACGAAATACAGCATGGCCAGGCCGAACAGCACGACCCAGGCAATGAATGGCAGTATCAGTTTCAGGGCAAAGCCACCGGCCAGGGCAATGATCGCGATGAAGTACACACCGATCCCGGGCAGGATCTCGATGAGGGTGAACAACACATCGCGTACCGCCAGCGCCGTCTGCATCACCTTGGTGGTGACCCGGCCGGAAAACTCGTCAGAAAAGAACGACAGGCTCTGGCGCAGCATCAGCCGGTGAAAGTCCCAACGCAGGCGCAGCGGCAAATTGATCGCCAGTACCTGGTGCTGAAGCATGGTGCGCAGCGCCACCAACCCGATGCTGACCAGCAGGACCACGCCGATACCCCACAGCACCCGGGTTTCTTCAGGGCCGACGGCCCCGCCGGCCTGCCAGGCCGAAAGCAGGTCCACGACCTGGCCGAGGAAGGCGAACAGCCAGGCTTCGTAGATCGATACCCCGGCACTGAGCAGCGCAAGCGCCAGGATGTAGCCGCGCGCGCCCCGGGTGCAGGCCCACATGAAGCGCAACAGGCCAACCGGTGGCGGTGGTATCTCGTCAGGGGGGAAGGGGTCGAGCCATCGTTCAAAAATACGCAGCATGCTTGTCTCCGAAAATCAGCTTTTGCCTGGCGCTAACCATACAGATCACTCAGGCGTGCGGGGGTTCGTGCAGTGTCGTTCTGGCACTCGCTGACCGGCTTGCCGCTGTCCAGCGCTTCCAGCACGGTCCACCGCGTCGCCTGCTTCGCGGGCATGCCCGCTTCCACACGTCCGGCGCAGGCTTCGCGCTCACGCTGTACCAGTGGGAGCGGCCGTGGCCGCGAACACCGGCGCAGCCGGTGCCATCCACCGCGTCGCCTGCTTCGCGGGTGAACCCGCTCCCACAGGCACTGCGCAGGCTTCGGGCTCGCGCTGTACCTGTGGGAGCGGCTTTAGCCGCGAACACCGGCGTAGCCGGTGCCATCCACCGCGCAGTCTGCTTCGCGGGTGAACCCGCTCCCACAGGTCCGGCGCAGACTTCGGTCTCACGCTGTACCTGTAGGAGCGGCTTTAGCCGCGAACACCGGCGCAGCCGGTGCCATCCACCGCGTCGCCTGCTTCGCGGGCATGCCCGCTCCCACAGGCACTGCGCAGGCTTCAGCCTCACGTTGTACCTGAGGCAGCCTTGTGCTGCGAAGCGCCGGGCGGGCGGCGCTCGATCTCACAGGCACCAAACATCCCCAGACATGTACCTGCTGCTAACAATTTTTTGCAATTCATTACATTTCTGCTTGATTTCATTTTGCCTCCCTGCTGTAGAATTGACGGGTTCGGTTGTTAGCTAGTAATTTCGTTGTTTTTTTGACGCTCATCATCGAGCCTCAGCGGCGCATGTGCCCGCAGCCACCTCTCAGAGCCGTTTCAATCTACTTTTCAGAGCCAGTGTTTTGACGAATGGAATGCCGTGGTTGGCTATTTCCGGCTTAGGCGCCGAAAGCAGCCAGCTTCATGTACAAGGACTGTATTGGTTGGCCTGTGACAACGCAGAAGACGCCACCGTGCTATGCCGCCAGGTGGTCGGGGGACTGCCCGAGCACGTTCGCGCAGCCCTGGTCGCCGATGCGCAAGCCATCGGTGATGTGCTGGGTGCGCTCGATGCCGCGCAGGGCCCAGCCGAACTGGCGCTGTACGAAGCCGACCTGCAAGCCGCCCGGCACCTGGTCGATGACCTGCCGCGTATTGACGCCGCCGGGCGGGTGCTGGTGCTGTTGGCGCCCGCCGACGTCTGGGGTGCCGGCAACGTCGAAAGCTGGTGCAACGCGCTGCGCCCGGTCCTGTTGGCCGAGGCCACGCTATTGCTGGTCATCAGCAGCGGCCAGAGTGCCGGGCTGGTAGAGCGCCTGCGTGCGTTCAATCAGGGCGTCGATGGCCTGGCCCAGGTGTACCGCGGCAAAGGCGGGGTGCGCTACCTGCAGCATTTCTGGAGCAACCCGCTCGGCAAGATCGGTACGCGCGATGTGGAACTGGCGCGGCTTGAAGCGGGCTTCGCCGCCGCCGGGGCGCCGCAGGCCCCCAGCGACACCGGTGGCGACGAGCTGTTATGCCTGGCCCAGCGCCCGGTACTGGAAGGTGCACCAGCCTTCTCCGAGCACTGGCAGGTCTGCGAGAGCCTCGAGGAACTGGGTGCCAAAGCTGGCAGGGCGGTTTCCGCCACGGTCATCTTTGCCATGGACGGCGTGCAGCGCCTGGATAGCCTGGCGCGCCAGTTGCACCGCTTGCGCCAGTTGCGTGGCAGTGCCCTGAAGCTGGTGGTGCGCGAGATGGCACCGACCCTGCGCTACCAGGACGAACAACTGCTGCTGGCCTGCGGGGCCAGCCAGATCGTGCCGTTCGGCGCCAGCCTGTCGCGCTTCCTGACCATGGTCGAGAGCATCCAGGGTTACCTCTGGCGCCGGCGCCTGCCAAGCGATTTCGATGCCTTGCTCGCACGCCTGCGGCCGCTGGCAATCTGCGGGCTGGTGGCGCCGCGCGCGTTCGCCGAAGCGGTGCAGACCATGTGGCACGGGGTGCGCAACGGCGAAATCGCCCACCAGTTGCTGGTGTTGCGCCCGGCCCCAGGGCTGACCCCGCTGCAAGCCTGTTCGCGCACGGTGTTCCGCCGCGACGGCGACATCGCCTGCGTGGTGGGCGATGTGCTGTTCCTGTTCCTGTTCGCCTGTCGCTCCGAAGGCGTCGAGCAAGCCCTTGACCACATCTTCCAGTTGTCGTGGAAAGAGTTGTTCATCAGCCAGGAGGTGCTTGCCGGTGTCGACAGCCTGGCCACCCCGGCCTTCCTCGACGACAGCGTGCCACAGCCACCCCGGCTCGACGCGGCGGCGCAGCTGCCCACCCAGGCCAGGCCGGCCCTGGCGCCGCGCCGGGTGGCCCTGGGCAAGCGGGGTACGCAATGAACTTCGTGCAACTGCTGCAAGTGGTCGGCATCACGGCGCTGGTCACCTTGGCGCTGGCCCTGCTGCTGTTGCGCCTGCGCGCCACGCTGCGCGGCTGGTTGCGCCGCCGCCTTCCACCCCGTTACCTGAAACCGCTGGGCGTACGCCACCGTGCTGCACGCCAGGAACCCCGTAATGACTAATACATCCGCCACCCTCCCGGTACCGGCCCGTTGGCCTGGACTGGGAGGGTGGAACCTTTACTTCCTGGCCAAGTTCCTGCTGGTCGCCCTTGGCATGCTCGACTTCCAGGCGCTGCCGAACCTGTTGTTCGCCGCGTTTCTGCTGCTGCCGTTGCCGGGCAAGTGGCTGCGAATCGCGCGGCAGCTGGTGGCCGTACCGGTCGGCATCGCGTTGTTCTACCAGGACACCTGGCTGCCGCCCTTCAGCCGCCTGCTGGCGCAGCCGGGGGTGTTCGATTTCTCGTGGGACTACCTGCTCGAACTGCTCGGCCGCTTCATCAACTGGAACCTGCTGGGCGCGCTGGCGCTGTTGCTGGTGGGTTACCTGTACCTGCGCCATTGGCTGCGGCTGAGTACCTTGAGCCTGCTGGGGCTGGCGTGGCTGGCGGTCGGCGGCCTGCCAGCGCTGGGGTTCAATGCGGGCCAGGCGCCTGGCGCCGCGGCTGCCAGCCCCACCGAGCAGGCGCAGGCAACCGCGGTTGCCGACAATGCCACGCTCGACAGCTGGCTCGAGCGGTTCTTCGCCAGTGAGCGTGAACGGGTGACAGCCTTCCCGGCCATGAAGGCCGATGAGCAGCCGTTCGACCTGCTGGTGATCAACATCTGCTCGCTGGCCTGGGATGACCTGTCTGCCGTCGGGCTGCGTGACAACCCGCTGTTCTCGCGCCTGGACGTGATCTTCGACCAGTTCAACTCGGCCACGTCCTACAGTGGGCCGGCCGCCATCCGCGTGCTGCGTGCCAGCTGCGGGCAGTCGTCCCACGCCGGGCTGTATCAGCCGGCCCCTGAGCAGTGCCTGTTGTTCCAGAACCTGGCCAGGCTCGGCTTCCAGAGCAACACCTTGCTCAACCACAGCGGCCGCTTCGACAACTTCATCGGCGATATCACCCAGCAGCACATGCCGCAACCCGGCCTGCGCAACACCGACTTCCCGCGGGCACTGGTCGGCTTCGACGGCTCGCCGATCGCCAGCGACCTGGAGGTGCTGCGCCGCTGGTGGGGGCAGCGCAAAGGCGCGCCCGCCGAGCATGTGTCGCTGTTCTACAACAGCATCAGCCTGCATGACGGCAACCGTATCGTCACCGCCGACGGCGGTACCCGCGTGGCCGATTACGCCACCCGCGCCACCCGGCTGTTCGGCGAGCTTGGCAGCTTCCTCGATGAACTGGAGCGCAGCGGCCGCCGCGTGGTCGTGGCCATTGTCCCGGAACATGGCGCCGCGCTGCATGGCGACCGCATGCAGCTGTCGGGCATGCGTGAAATCCCCACCCCATCGATTACCCATGTGCCGGTCGGCCTGAAGTTCATCGGCATGGGCCAGCCTGCCCGCAGCGAGCCGCTGCATGTCTCGGCACCCACCAGCTACCTGGCGCTGTCCGAGCTGATCTCGCGCGTGTATGCGGGCCTGGGCCAGCAGCAGGTGCTGGATGTGCCCAGCCTGCTGAGCGACCTGCCGACCACCGAACAGGTCGCGGAAACCGCAGGTGCACAAGTACTGAACTACCAGGGGCGCGCCTACATGCGCCTGCAAGGCCAGCCCGACTGGCAGCCTGTCCCGAAGGAGCGCCCATGATCACTGGCAAGGCAGACCCTGCCGACCGCAGCGACGATATCGCCCAGTTGCGCCAGCACCTGGACATGCCGGACCTGAACTACCAGGACATCTCATTGCTGGTGGGTGTCCAGCAGGCCTTGCAGCGCTGGCCACTGCTGGGTGAAAGCTGCCGGAGCAGCGCCCAGGGCACCTTGTACACGGTGGCGCCGCGGCGCCAGGTGCTGTCGCCATGACCAGCCTGGCGTTGCACGGCGTTCGCGGTGGCCTGGGGCGCAGCGCCTTGCTGGCCGCGCTGGGGCATGCGTTGCAGGGCGTAGGTGAGCGGGTGCTGCTGGTCGACCTGTGCCCAAGCAACCTGCTCGGCCTGCACTTCAATCTGCCCCTCGACACGCACGAGGGCTGGGCGCTTGCCGAGCGGGAAGGGCGGCCATACAGCGATGCCATGTACGAGGTGCTCGATGGCCTGTACCTGATGCCGTTCGGCAATCTGCCTGCCGGCACGCGGCCGCCGTTGCCCGACGCTGAAGCATGGCGCGCGCGCCAGGCCGAGCTGGCCGAACACTTCGACTGGTTGCTGTTCGACCTGCCGCAACTGCCGGCCGATGCCGCTGGCCAAAGCGTCGAGACTGACGTGCGGGTGTTGGTGGCCGAGGCCGAAATGGCCAGCCACCTGCTGCTCGGGCGCCGGCAGGTCGAGCACTACGACCTGTTGCTGGTCAACCGCTACGACCCCGCCAGCCGCTTGCAGAGCGACCTGCTGATGGTGTGGCGCGACCTGTTCCGTGATCGCCTGCCGATCCAGGTGGTGCACCGCGACGAGGCCTTCCTCGAGGCCCTGGCGTGCAAGGCACCGCTTGGCCACTACGCGCCGCAGAGCCTGGCTTGCCGGGACGTGCAGAGCCTGGCGGTGCGCTGCCTGACGAGGCGCCAGTCGTGACCCTGACCCCTCTGTCGGCCTACGCCTGGTTCCGCACACGTGGCGCGCGGCAGCCGGTCGCCTGGCTGTTTACCCTTGGCGTGTGGCTGGCCTTCCTGTTCCTGCGCCTGGAGTCGCCTGCCTGGCAAGCCCTGTTGGCCGAGCGGCAGCGGCTGTACCCGCAACTGGCGGGCAAGCGCCCAAGCCTGGGCGACCCGCTGCGCCTGCTGATCCAGAGCCTGTGGCTGCTGGTCCGGCGTCAACCGCTGCCTCGCGAACCGGGGTTTGCCCGGCGTGCCTGGGGGGCAGTGCGTGCGCAGCTGCGCGGTATGCGCCAGGTGCTGCGCCGTTACCATGGCCTGCTGATCGACCGCCTGCAGCAGCTGCCTGCGCGCTACCGCGCCAGCGCTTTCAAGCAGCAAGCCTCGGCACGCCTGCGCGGCTTGAGCGTTTTCGCCCGGTGGGTTTTCTACAGCGTGCTGACCCTGGGCGCCATCGGCCTGGCCGTGCTGTGCGTGACCGAACCGTTCGGCTACCTGGCGCAGCTGGTATTCATCTGCCTGCTGCTGGGCATTGCCCTGCTGGTGCGGCACATGCCGGGCCGCTTCCCGACCCTGATGCTGATCGTGCTGTCGACGCTCATCTCCTGCCGCTACCTGTGGTGGCGCTACACCTCGACCCTGAACTGGAACGACACCACGGGCCTTGTGTGCGGGGTGATCCTGCTGGCGGCAGAAACCTATTCGTGGTTCGTGCTGATCCTGGGCTACATCCAGACCTGCTGGCCGTTGCAGCGCAAGCCGGCGAACCTGCCGGCAAATCCGGCGCACTGGCCGACCGTCGACCTGATGATCCCCACCTACAACGAAGACTTGTCGGTGGTGCGCACCACGGTGCTGGCCGCCCTGGGCCTGGACTGGCCGCGCGAGTGCCTGCGCATCTATATCCTCGACGACGGCCGGCGCGAGACGTTCCGTGCGTTCGCCGACGAAGTGGGGGTGGGCTACATCGTGCGGCCGGACAACAAGCACGCCAAGGCCGGCAACCTCAACCATGCGCTGGGCGTGACCGACAGCGAGCTGATCGCCATTTTCGACTGCGACCACGTGCCGGTGCGCTCCTTCCTGCAAATGACAGTCGGCTGGTTCCTCAAGGACCCGAAGCTGGCGCTGGTGCAGACGCCACACCATTTCTTCTCGCCCGACCCGTTCGAGCGCAACCTGGGCTCGTTCCGCCGTCGCCCCAATGAAGGCGAGCTGTTCTACGGCCTGATCCAGGATGGCAATGACATGTGGAACGCGGCGTTCTTCTGCGGCTCGTGTGCCGTGCTGCGCCGTACCGCGCTGGAGAGCATCGGCGGTTTCGCCGTCGAAACCGTGACCGAAGATGCCCATACCGCCTTGCGCATGCACCGCCAGGGTTGGTCATCGGCCTACCTGAGCATTCCGCAGGCGGCCGGCCTGGCCACCGAGAGCCTGTCGGCGCACATCGGTCAGCGCATTCGCTGGGCCCGGGGCATGGTGCAGATCTTCCGTACCGACAACCCGCTGTTCGGCCGTGGGCTGAGCCTGTTCCAGCGGGTGTGCTATGCCAACGCCATGTTGCACTTCCTGGCTGGCCTGCCACGGCTGGTGTTCCTGACCGCGCCGCTGGCGTTTCTGTTGCTGCATGCCTACATCATCTACGCCCCGGCGTTGATGATCCTGCTGTACGTGCTGCCGCACATGATCCACGCAAGCCTGACCAACTCGCGCATGCAGGGCAAGTACCGGCAGACCTTCTGGGGCGAGGTCTACGAGACCGTGCTGGCCTGGTACATCGCCCGCCCGACCACGGTCGCGCTGTTCGCGCCGAAGAAAGGCAAGTTCAACGTCACCGCCAAGGGCGGCCTGATGGAGCAGGAGCAGTTCGACTGGCGCATCGCCCAACCCTACCTGTGGCTGGCGGCGCTCAACGTGGCCGGCCTGGGCTTCGCCGTGTGGCGCCTGTTCACCGGCCCGACGGCAGAAATCGGCACGGTGATCGTCAGCTCGCTGTGGGTGATCTACAACCTGCTGATCATCGGCGCCGCCGTCGCCGTGGCTGCCGAAGTGCGCCAGGTGCGCCGCGCCCACCGGGTGCAGATGCGCTTGCCGGCGGGGCTGGTGCTGGCAAGCGGTCACGCCTACCCCTGTACCCTGGTCGACTACTCCGACGGCGGTGTCGGCCTGCAACTGCACCGGGGCCTCGAGTTGCAAGCGGGGGAGCGGGTGCGCCTGCTGCTCAACCGCGGCCAGCGCGAGTTCGCCTTCCAGGCCTGTGTCACCCGTACCGTCGGGCAACACGTGGGCCTGGTGTTCCATGACCTCGGCCAGCAACAGCGTATCGACCTGGTCCACTGCACCTTTGCCCGTGCCGATGCCTGGCTTGGCTGGAACGAGCAGCATGAGGTCGATCGCCCGCTGCGCAGCCTGGTCGACGTGCTGAAGCTGGGCGGTGTCGGTTACCTGCGGCTGGTCGAACACTTGCCGCCATGGGTGGGGGCGTTGCTGCGCCCACTGCACGCGCTGGCGAACTGGCTGGCCAGCTACAGGCCCCGCACACCGCAGCCTGTCCCTTCCTTGAACCCTGTTGATCGAGACGCATGATGACTGGTTATCCCGCGCGTACCTGGGGCCTGGCGATGGCGCTGCTTGCTGCCTTGTCGCAGAGCGCCGCTGCCGCCTCCGTAGCCCCGCTTGCCGAGCCAGCCGTACCCACGGTACCGAACTGGCCGGTTGCGAAAACCTTCGAGCAGCTCGGGCATGCGTCCGACAGCCTGTTGCTGGGGGTGCGCAACAGCGAGCATATCGAATTCGGCCTGCGGCGCGACCGCCTGGCCACCGACGCCAGCCTGCAGCTGGACTACACGCCATCGCCCGCACTGTTGCCGAACCTGTCGCACCTGCGCGTGTACCTGAATGACGAACTGATGGGCGTGGTGCCGGTGGAAAAGGATCAGCTTGGCCAGCGCGTGCGCCGTCAGCTGCCGCTGGACCCGAAGCTGCTCAGCGATTTCAACCGGGTACGCCTGGAGTTCGTCGGGCATTACACCGACATCTGCGAAGACCCTGCGCACAGCGGCCTGTGGCTGAACCTGAACCGCAAGAGCCAGGTGCAGCTGCACGAACAGGCCCTGGCCCTGGACAACGACCTGGCGTACTTCCCGCTGCCGTTCTTTGATGTGCGCGACACCGGCAAGGTAACGCTGCCGGTGGTGTTCAGCGGCGTGCCGAGCCTGGGCGAGCAGCGTGCGGCGGCGATCCTGGCGTCCTACTTCGGCAGCCAGGCCGGTTGGCGCAAGGCGACCTTCCCGGTGCTGTACGACAGCCTGCCGGCCCGTGGCGACAAACCCACGCCGAGCATCGTGTTTGCCAGCAACGACCGTCGCCCGGCCTTCCTTGCCGACCTGCAGCAATTCCCGCCGGTCGACGGCCCGGTACTGCAGATGATCGACCACCCGGACGACCGCTTCAGCAAGGTGCTGCTGGTGCTGGGCCGCAACGACGATGACCTGGTCAAGGCCGCCTCGGCGCTGGCGGTTGGCAACAACCTGTTCCGCGGTGCCCGGGTGAAGGTCGAGCAGATGACGGCACTGCAGCCGCGCCAGCCTTACGATGCGCCGAACTGGACACGCACCGACCGCCCGGTGCGCTTCGCCGAGCTGCTCGATTACCCCGAGCAGTTGCAGGTCAGCGGCCTGCAACCACGGCCGGTGACGCTGGAGCTGAACCTGCCGCCGGACTTGTTCGTCTGGCGCAACCAGGGCATTCCGCTGCGTACGCTGTACCGCTACACGGCCCCGGCAGTGAGCGACGAATCGCGGTTGAGCATCAGCGTCAACGACCAGTACATCACCAGCATGCCGCTGGTGGGCAATGACCGGCGCGGCGGTACGCTCGAGGAAATGCGCCTGGCGGTGCTGTCCGGTGACAACAGCGCATTGACCGAGAAGTCGCTGGTACCGGCGTTGAAGATCGGCGACCGCAACCGCCTGCGCTTCGATTTCAGCTTTGCCAGCACCCTGGGCAGCGCCCAGCGCGACCGCTGCCAGACCTCGTTGCCGGTGGATGTGCGCGCGGCGATCGACGACAACTCGACCATCGACCTGTCCGGTTACCACCACTACATCGCCATGCCCGACCTGCGCGCATTCGCCCGCAGCGGCTTCCCGTTCAGCCGCATGGCCGACCTTTCCGAAACGCTGGTCGTCATGCCGGCCAGGCCCACGGCGATGCAGGTGGGCACCTTGCTCGATGCGGTCGGCGGGTTGGCCGGACAGATCGGCTACCCGGCGCTTGGCCTGCGGCTGGTCGATGACTGGAAGCAGGCCGCAGCGGCCGATGCCGACTTGCTGCTGCTCGGCAGCCTGCCCGAGGCGCTGGGGGATGCGCCCAACCTTGGCCTGCTGCTCAGTGCCCAGCGGGACTGGCTGCTGCAAGGCCGTAGCACAGGGCTGCCGGGCAGCCAGCGCTTCGATACCGCGCCGGTGGCCGCGAGCAGCCGAGTGGCAGTCAGCGCGCAGGCGCCGATTGCGGCCATCACCGGGCTGAAGTCGCCCTTCCATGAGCAGCGCAGCGTCGTAGCCCTGCTGGCCAACAGCGATAGCGACCAAGCGTTGCTGCGCGATGTGCTCGGCGATGTGGGCAAGCTCGATGCGGTGGCCGGCTCTGTGACGCTGGTGCGCAGCAGCGGCGTCACCAGCCAGTTCGTCGGCGAGCACTACTTTGTAGGCGCGCTGCCGTGGTGGCTGCTGCTGTGGTTCCACCTGTCCGAACACCCGGTGCTGCTGGCGGCGATCGCGGCCATTTGCGTGGTGCTGTTTGCCTTCCTGTTGTGGCGGGCACTGCGCTGGGCAGGCAAGCGCCGTCTGGGCGAGGCGGGGTGATGATGCGTCAGTTGCTGGTGGGGCTGGTCGCCTTGGGCCTGCCCGTCGTCACGAGTGCCGCACCGGCTTGCAAATGGCCGGCCTGGGACCGCTTCAAGGCCGAACTGGTGAGTGTCGACGGTCGGGTCATCGACCCGAGCGACGAGCGCCTGATCACCACCTCGGAAGGGCAGAGCTACGCGCTGTTCTTCGCCCTGGTGGGCAATGACCGGCAAGCCTTCGCGCAGTTGCTGCGCTGGACCGGCAACAACCTGGCGGAGGGCGACCTGGCCCGGCATCTGCCCGCCTGGCTGTGGGGCCGTAACGGCCAGCAGCAGTGGCAGGTGCTGGATGCCAACAACGCCAGCGATGCCGACCTGTGGATTGCCTACAGCCTGCTGGAAGCCGGGCGGCTGTGGGACGAGCCGGCCTACACGCAGCTGGGCCAGCGCCTGCTGTGGCGTATCGCCGCGCAGACCGTGCGCAAGCTGCCGGGCCTGGGGGTGATGCTGCTGCCGGGGGACTACGGCTTCGAAGATGCTCGCGGCGCCCGCTTGAACCCCAGCTATTTGCCGCCGCAGTTGTTCGATCGCTTCAGCCTGGTCGACCCGTTGTGGGGCGAGCTGGCGGCCAACACGCGGCGTTTGTGGCTGGCTTCGTCGCCAAAGGGCTTTGCTCCGGACTGGCTGCTGTGGACGCCAGCCGGTGAACTGGCAGCGGACCCGCAACATGGCAGTGAAGGTGACTACGACGCCATCCGCGTCTACCTGTGGGTCGGCATGCTGGCCAAGGACGCGGCGCAGCGTGCCGAACTGGTGGCCCACTATGCCCCGATGGCGGCATTGACCACGCGCCAGGGGTTGCCGCCAGAGCATGTGGATGCGCAAAGCGGTATTGCCAGTGGCCATGGCCCGGCGGGTTTCTCTGCGGCGTTGCTGCCGTTGCTGGCAGCATCGCCGGAGCACGTCGCGGGCCTGGCGGCCCAGCGTCAGCGCCTGCGCGAGCAGCCAGTCGAAGCCAAGGCCTATTACAGCCAGGTGCTGGCGCTGTTTGGCCAGGGCTGGGACCAAGGCCGTTACCGTTTTGACCCGCACGGCCGCCTGTTGCCGGCCTGGAGCGCGCCATGCAGCGAATGATCGGTGTGCTGATGCTGGCGGCAGTGACCTGCCAGGCCACGGCACAACCCAAGGATGCCGGCGAACAGCGCCAATGGCTGCTGGACCAGGTGCGTCGCGGCGAGGCGCTGCATCGTGACGACCTGGTGCGCGATGCACTGGGGCGGCTGCAATTGCTCGAGCCGCGCAACCCGGATGTGTTGCTGGCGGCCCTGAGCCTGGCATTGCGCGAAAAGAACAACACCGAAGCCGAGCAGTTGAGTGCGCGGATCAATGCCATCGCGCCTGGCAGCTTGCAGGCACGCCAGGCCAGGCGCCTGCTCGAGCTGCAGCAGCCGGAGCGCGTGCGGCAATTGCAGCAGGCCCGCTTGCTGGCGGTCACCGGGCGCAATGAAGAGGCGCTGGCGGCCTATGAGCAGTTGTTCGCTGGTGAACCGCCAAACCTGGAATTGGCCCTGGACTACTGGCGCGTGCGCGGCAACCTCCCAGGCCAGCGCCCAGAAGCGATCAGGCAGCTGCAGCAACTGGACCAGCAGTACCCGGGCAGTGCCGGGCTGCGCCAGACCTTGGCCGGTTGGCTGTTCGCCGAAAATCGCGACCGCGAAGCCTTGGCCTTGCTCAACCAGCTGTCGCGCGACCCTGGCGCACGGGATGCCGCTGCCCAGCGGGAGTTCGACTACCTGTCCGGGCAAGCGGTGAGCGCCGCCAGCGCGGCGGCCTGGCAAGCGTTTCTCCAGCGTTACCCGGCCTCACCGTTGCAGGCGCAGGCCAGCGAGACCCTGCAACAGCAGCGCAAACTGCTGGCCGACCCGTCCTGGCAGGCTGGCCAGCGGGGCTTGGCATTGCTCGACAAGGGCCGCAACGCTGAAGCCGAAGCACAACTGCGCCGGGCGCTGCGCCAGTATCCGGATGATGCCAGCCTGCAGGGTGCACTGGGCTATGCGCTGATGCGCCAGAGCCGCTACGAAGACGCCAATGCGGCGTTCCGGGCGGCAAGTGCCAAGGAACAGGACACCTACTGGATCGGCCAGTGGAAGGACCTGGAGTCGTCCAGCCAGTATTGGGCCCTGCTCAGCAAAGGCGAGCGGGCACTGCAGGCGAAAGACCTGCGCGCTGCCCGTGCCATCTACCAGCAGGCACGCCAGCAGCGCCCGAAGGAGGAATACGCCTTGCTGGGCCTGGCGGATGTCTCGCTGGCCGAGGGCGATACAGCCGCCGCCGAGCGGCAATTCCTGCAGGTTCGGCGCATGGCACCGGATAACGAAAGTGCCGTGCGCGGCCTGGTGCGTGTGTACCAGGCGCAATCGCCCGACAAGGCGCGGGCGTACCTCGACAGCCTGTCGCCTCGGCAGCAAGCGCAGTTCGCCAGCCTGCGCCGCAGCCTGGAACTCGCACGCCTGCGCCAGCAAGGTGACCAGGCCATGCAGCGTGAGGACTGGGCGGCGGCCAGCCAGGCGCTGGGCCAGGCCACGGCCTTGGCCCCCGATGAGCCCTGGCTGGTCTACCAGCTGGCCAGCAGCCTGCGCCACCTGGGGCGCACCGCCGAAGCCGACGCGGCATTCGCCAGCATCGTGCAGCGCCAGCCGGGCGACCCATCTACCCGCTATGCCCATGGCCTGTTCCTGGAGTCCAGCGACCGCGATGCGCTGGCCCTGGACAGCCTGGGCGCGGTGCCGCAGGGGGCCTGGAGCGCGGACATGCATGCACTGGAGCAGCGTATCCGCCGCCGCATGACCCTGGCCTCGGCGCAGCAGCTGCAGGCGCAAGGCCGCACGGCTGAAGCGACCCGCCTGCTCGAGGCCAGCCTGGCGCGTGGCGAAGGCAGCACCGACGACCTGATGCTGCTGGCTGACTGGGCGGCGGCCAATGGTGAGCCTGGCAAGGCGCGCGGTTATTACCAGCGCGTGCTTGTCGTGCAGCCTGGGCAACCCCAGGCACGCCTTGGCGTGATCGAAAGCGCGGTGGCCGAAGGCAACCTGGCACAGGCCCGGCACATGCTGGCTGTGCAGGTACCGCAACTGGCTGCCGATGACAGCAACGCCAAGCGGCGCCTGGCGGCTGTCTGGGTCGCCTTGGGCGAACACGACCAGGCGGCCAGAATGCTCGACCAGATCGCAGCGCAGCAGCCTCGCCCCGACCCCTTGTTGCGGCGCGACGCTGCCCGCCTGGTGGCGCAGGATGACCCGCAACGGGCGCTGGACCTTTACGCCGCAGCGATGGCCGATGCGCAGTTGCTCGAGCGTGCTGCCGTGTCGCCACGGGATGACCGCGCACTGACGCTGGCCAGCCGTGAGCAGGATGACGACGACTGGCTGGCACGCAGCCTGCGCAGCGACGTCGATGCGCTGTATCGCCAGCGCAATACCCATGTGACGTTGATGCACGACTACGGTTGGCGCGAGGACGACGGCACGCCGGGCACGTCCGAACTGAGTACCCAGTCGACCCTGCTGCATGTCGATACCCCTTGGCAGGACGGCACCGCCTTTGCGCGGCTGGAGCGCATCGGCATGGATGCGGGGTCGTTCGAGCAGAACGACCAGGGGCGCTATACCCCGGATTTCGGCAGTTGCCAGTTTGTTGGCAGCACCGCTGACGGGAGGTCGCTCCCCGCGTGTGACGGCGGTTCGCAAACGGCGGACGGCAGCGTGCTGGCGCTGGGCTGGCAGGGCAGCCGCTGGGCCTTTGACCTGGGCACTACCCAGGGCTACGCGATCAACAACTGGCTGGGTGGCGCCACGGTCAACGGTGACCTTGGCCAGCTTGGCTGGTCGCTGACCGCTTCGCGGCGGCCGATGAGCAACTCGCTGTTATCGTTTGCCGGGGCACGTGACCCGCGCACGGGCGTGCGCTGGGGCGGGGTCACGGCCAATGGCGCCACACTCGGCCTGAGCTGGGACCAGGGCGGTGACAACGGCGTCTGGGCCAGCCTCGGGCACCACTGGCTGTATGGCGAAAACGTCGCCGACAACCAGCGCACCCGGGCTATGGCCGGCTGGTACCACCGCGTGGTGGAAAAAGCCGATGAGCGTGTGCGCGTGGGCCTTACGCTGATGCACTGGCGTCACGACAAGGACCTGGGCGGCTACAGCCTGGGGCAGGGCGGCTACTACAGCCCGCAGCGCTACACATCGGTTGGCGTACCGGTCAGTTATGCCTGGCGCAACTACGACTGGTCGGTGCTGCTGGAAGGCTCTGTCAGTTGGTCCCAGGCCCACAGCGGTCGCAGCCGCCTGTACCCGGACGCGCACGTCAACCGCAAGGTGCTGGCACAGTATGACGTTGGCTCCAACATCGACGCCATGAACGACGCCAGCGACAGCAGCGGGCTGGGCTACCGACTGCGCGGGCTGTTCGAGCGGCGCCTGAGCGACCAGTGGGTGTTGGGCGGCGGCTTCGACTGGCAGCACAGCGATGACTATGCGCCTAGCCATGGCATGCTCTACCTGCGCTACCTGTTCGAGCCGTGGCGAGGCAACCTGGCGCTGCCGGTGACGCCGCTGGAGCCCTATAGCGAGTGGCGTTGATTCCGAATGCAGACGCTGTGTGCGGATTTACCCGTGAAGAGTCGGGCCTGCAGGGAACGGTCAGCGCCGTGCCGACAACTGCTGCGGTGCCAAAAAAGCATCATGGAAGTAATTGCGCACAGCCTGCATCGCCGGGCTGAACGCCCGTTCCCGGTGCCAGGCTAACCCGACGCTCATCGGTGTCACCGGGTCGCTGATGGTCACCGTCTCGATTCGCTTGCCCTCCAGCGACCAGGGCCGGTGCACCAGGTCCGACAGGATCGCCACACCGCTGCCATTGGCGACCATGCTGCGCACGGCCTCCACCGAACTGGTCCGCACCCGCACTTGCGGCCGCTGCCCGGCCTGTTCCCAATAGCGCATGGCGCTTTGCTCGGCCTCATCCACGGTCAGCAGGATGAACGGCTCGCAGGCCACATCGGCCAGGCTTACCGCCGAGCGCTCGCACAGCGGATGGTGGCCGGGCAGCCACAGGCGGCGCTCGGAGTTGAACAGGGTTTCCGAGACGATGTCCGGGTGGGTGAGGTTGGCGGTGAGCACCACTGCCATGTCGAAACGCCCCTCCAGCAAGCCTTGTTCGATGGCGCTGCGCTCCTGCTCGTACAGCTCCAGGGTCACGTCCGGGTGCCAGTGCTCCAGCCGCTGCAGGTGATGCGGCAGGAAGTAGCCGATCACCGTATAACTTGCCGCCAGGCGCAGCAGGCCACTGGCGCGCACGTCCGGCAGCGGGCTGTTCAGCGCATCGTCCACGCTGCGCAGGATCACGTAGGCGCGGTTCAGGAAGTGCCGGCCGGCCTCGGTCAGGCTCATGCCCTGGGCCGAGCGCTGGAACAGCAGCACGCCAAGCATCGCCTCCAGCTCCTTGATCGCCGTGGTGACTGCAGACTGGGAAATGTTCAAGTGGATTGCCGCCTGGGAAATCTGGCCGATCTCGGCGGTGGCGACGAAATAGCGGACCTGGCGCAGGGTCAGTGACACAGTAGGCTCCCGGGGTATCTGATTTTCAGAAGACACCCTATCTGTTTATAGATCTTCCCAAGGGGGTGCGGAGAATCTAACGTGGCTTGCATGCAGTCACAAGCGCCAGGAGAGACAGTCATGCAGGTGGTGGATTTCAACTCGGACATGGGTGAGGGCTTTGGCCCGTGGACCATTGGCGACGGCGTCGACAACGAGCTGATGGGCTACATCAGCACGGCCAACATCGCCACCGGCTTCCATGCCGGTGACCCCGGCACCATGCGCCGTACCGTCGAGCGGGCCAAGGCCCTGGGCGTCGCAGTGGGGGCGCACCCTGGGTTCCGTGACCTGGTCGGCTTCGGTCGCCGACACATCAATGCCCCGGCCCAGGAACTGGTCGACGACATGCTCTACCAGCTCGGCGCCCTGCGTGAAATTGCCCGCGCCCAGGGCGTGCGCCTGCAGCACATCAAGCCGCACGGTGCGCTGTACATGCATCTGGCACGTGACGAAGAAGCTGCACGGCTGCTGGTGGAAAACCTGCGGGTGATCGAGCCGGAGCTGCTGCTGTACTGCATGCCGGGTTCGGTGATCTGCCGCATTGCCCAGGAGCTTGGCCAGCCGGTAGTTCGCGAGTTCTACGCCGACCGCGAGTACGACCTGAGCGGGTCGATCGTGTTCACCCGCAACGTGCGGGGCCATGAGCCCGGGGCGGTCGCCGAACGGGTGTTGCGGGCTTGTCAGCAAGGCGTGGTGCGCACGGTCGAGGGGCAGGACCTGGCCATCGAATTCGATTCCATCTGCTTGCACAGTGATACCCCGGGGGCGCTCGACCTGGTCGAGGCCACGCGCCAGGCGCTGGACGCTGCCGGTATCGTGGTGCGCGCGCCACGCTGAATCCGTGGGGCATCCGGCAGGTATACGTCGGAGCCCGTGCAATTTGCTTTCGCCTGCCTTTCTATAAAGATTCCAAGAAAAGGAACAGTCATGGCCGAACCGCTTGCTACAACCCCGATCCGCTACAGCTTTGGCGCTGACGAGCACCTGTTTGCCGAAGTCAGCGAGAGCATGTCGCTGGAGGCTTTTTTCAAGGGCATGGCCGTCACCCGTGCGGTGGAGCGGCTGGCCCTGGATGGCGTGCTGGATGTGTGCCTGGCCAACGCCTCGTTCCAGATCCGCTTCGACCCGGACCGTATCGCGCCGCAGGCACTGCTGGAGGCGGTGCGCGGCGCCGAAGCGCAGGCAGTGGCCGAGCGCTCGTTGCAGACGAGGATCATCGAGATTCCAGTGCTGTACAACGACCCTTGGACCCATGAAACGCTGATGCGTTTTCGTGACCGCCACCAGGACCCGGGCAGCACCGACCTGGAGTATGCCGCGCGGATCAACGGCCTGGCCGATGTCGAGGCGTTCATTGCCGCGCACAGCGGCGCGCCGTGGTTCGTGTCGATGGTCGGGTTCGTTGCCGGCCTGCCGTTCATGTTCCAGATGGTCGAGCGCGAGCGGCAACTGCAGGTGCCCAAGTACCTGCGCCCGCGTACGGACACCCCCAAACTCACCCTTGGCCATGGCGGCTGCTTCGGCTGCATCTATTCGGTGCGCGGGGCAGGCGGCTACCAGATGTTCGGCGTCACCCCGGCGCCGATCTATGACCCGCAGCAGACACTGAACTACCTGAAGGAGCACATGGTGTTCTTCCGCCCGGGAGACATCGTGCAGTTCAAGCCCATCGACCGCCGCACCTACGACCATGCGGTGGCGGATGTCGAAGAAGGCCGCTTCGACCTGCGCATTCGCCCGGTGGAGTTCTCCCTGGACGCGTTCCTCGCCGACCCGGTCGGCTATCCACGGACCCTGCAGGAGGTGCTGGCATGATCAAGGTACTCAAACCCGGGCTGGCTACCTCGGTGCAGGACCTGGGCCGCGAAGGCTACTACCACCTGGGCATCCCGCCGTCCGGCGCCCTCGATCAGTACGCCCTGAGGGCGGCCAACCACCTGGTGGGCAACCCGGCCGGCGCCGCGGGCCTCGAGTGTGCGCTGGTGGGGCCGGAGCTGGAGTTCCAGCAGGATGCCCTGGTGGCGGTTTGTGGTGCGCAGATGCCGGCCTTGCTCGATGGCCGCGAGCAACGCCCGGACACGGCGTTTGCCGTACGTGCCGGGCAGGTGTTGCGTTTCGGCTTCCCTACCGCAGGCGCCCGGGCCTACCTGGCGGTGGCCGGCGGTATTGATGTACCCGAGGTGCTCGGCAGCCGCTCCACCTATGCGTTGGGTGCATTGGGTGGCTTCCATGGGCGCAAGCTGATGGCGGGTGACCTGTTGCCGGTCGGCGTACCCAGCGGCAAGACCCGCGCCGGTGCGAGCCTGCCAATGGCCTTGCGCCAGGCCTTGGGTGGCGAGGTGGTGCTTCGGGTGGTGCCGGGGCTGTATTTTCATCGCCTGACCAAGGCTGCGGCGCAAAGCTTTTTCACCGAAGCCTGGACGGTAGGCTCCGAGGCAGACCGTATCGGCTACCGCTACAAGGGCGGCAGTGCCTTGAGCTTCCAGCCACGGGAGCAGCCGTTCGGGGCCGGCTCGGATCCATCGAACATCGTTGACAGCTGCTACCCGATCGGTTCGATCCAGGTACCCGCGGGGCTGGAGCCGATCATTCTGCACCGTGATGCGGTGTCGGGCGGCGGCTACGCCATGATCGGCACGGTGATCAGCGCTGACCTGGACCTGATCGGGCAGATGCAGCCCAACCAGCAGGCGCGGTTCCTGGAAGTCAGCCTGGAGGACGCACTGGAGGCTCGGCGCTCGTACAAGAAGAAGCTGGGTTGCCTGGCCAGGTTGTTTGGCTGATTGATCGGTTGCGGCGCTGCGCCGCCCACACAAGGGCTGGCGCAGTCGTTGCAGGAGCGGCCTTGTGTCGCAAAGGGGCCGCAGAGCGGCCCCGGAATTCCGGCATTGCAGCGTCCAGACAAGCCAAGAGGCGAAAATTCCTACAGCGTTTTGGGAAGCCCTACGCTCCTCGAAGAATTGATTCCCCGATAGTGTTCATGTCTTCAGCCTACTGGAAGACAAGGACCTCTTCATGCCCGGCCCATCTGCTGTTAGTCCTGGAAAATCTCAGGCCGCCAACGCTGTTCATGACGTAACCGAAAGCAGCCTGCATGCCATGCTCGATGTCCCGGGGGGCACCGATTCACCCTATCCACCCGGTCAGGGCAGGCGCGCAGATCATCAGGGTTATCCGGCCGACCCGGACTTCCGGCTACGCGGCGGCTTCGCCAACCTGATGCTCGACGCGGCCAACCCGCTGTTCGGCCTGGTCATACGCCTGCGTACGCTGGATGACCTGCCCAACATCGAACAGGTGCACAAGGCCCTGCAGACCCAGGTCAGCGCCATCCGCGAGGAAATACAGCAGCACGGTTATTCCGCCGTGCACCTCGAAGTCTACTCCTATGCCTTGTGCCTTTACCTGGACGAGGCCGTGATGAGCCGCCCCTGGGGGAACAATTCGTGCTGGAGCCACGAACCGCTGCTCAGCATCTTTCATGACGAAACCCAGGGCGGCGAGAAGATCTTCGTGTTGCTGGAGCGGTTGATGCAGTCGCCCAAGGAGTTCCAGGATGTGCTGGAGTTCCTGTACTTCTGCTTTTGCCTGGGCCTGAAGGGCAAGTACGCCCTGGACCCGAAGTGCGATGAAATCATCAACGCCCTGATTTCGCGGATGCACAAGGTCATTCGTGAACTGCGCGGCCCCACGCCGGAATTCGTGGGCGACCCGTATACCAACGTGGTCCATCGCCCCCACCGCAGGCTGCGCCGGGAATGGCCCTGGTGGAGCCCGTTGGTGATCTCCGCCATCGCCATGGTCTGCGCCTACTGCTACTACAGCTACCGCCTGAGCTTGATCACCGCCGAGGTGCTGGAATCGCTCAACGGCATCTTGCAGCAGTAGCAGGGGGATCCGCATGCCTAGCCAATCCGACTTGCGTTTCACCTTCCAGCTGCTGGCTGGCCAGATTGACTTCGAAGTGGTTTCGTTCGAACTCGACGAAATGATCAGCTCACCGTTCCAGCTGAAACTGGAACTGATCAGTTTTGAAGACGAGGTCGACTTCGGCCAGTTGCTCGACAAACCAGTGCTGTTCACGATCTGGCGCGGTGAGCGCCCCTTGCGCTATGTGCACGGCCTGGTCAGCAGTTTCAGCCAGGGTGAGACGGGGTTCTATCGCACCCGTTACCGCGCATTGGTCGAGCCCGTGCTGGCCCGTGCCGGCTTGCGTTCGAACTGGCGCATCTTCCAGCAGAAGACCGTGCCGCAGATTCTCGAATTGATGCTCAAGCGCCAGGGCATTGCCCGTTTCGAAATCAAGAGCATGGGCGAGCATCAGGTGCGTGAGTTCTGCGTACAGGCCGGTGAAACGGACCTCGACTTCATCGCCCGCCTGGCGGGTGAAGAGGGCTTCGTCTATCGCTTCGAGCACACGCCTAAACAACACCTGCTGGTCATCACCGACCGACTGCTGGCGCTGGGGCAGATCAGCCGAAGCGCGCTCAAGGCCGACGACGAAGGTGATGACTTCTTCGACGAAGACGACATCGGCCCCGACCAGGTGCTGTACCGCGCCAACAGTGGTGGCGACCAGGCCAGGCCTTGCCTGCGCCGCCTGCGTTACAGCGAACAGGTGCGCACCGCACGGCAGGTGCAGCGGGACTACACCTTCACCAACCCGCAGTACCGGCAGGAACACCGCGCAGGTGACAGTAGCATCACCCATCAGTCCCGGGACTATGAGCGCTTCGACTACCCTGGCCGCTACAAGCGCGATGCGGTCGGTGTGCCTTTCACCGCTACCCGCCTGACGGCCCTGCGCCATGACGCCCGTATTGCCGAAGTCGAGGGCGATGATGTACGCCTGCAACCGGGGCTGAGCTTCACCCTCGTCGAGCACCCGCGCAAAGACCTCAACGCCCATTGGCGTGTGATGCGTGTACATCACGAGGGCAGCCAGTTCACCAGCCTGCAAGAAGAAGCTGCCGGGGCCGAACAAGGGACACGCTACTCGCAGGAAGCCGTGCTGGTGCCCGGCCGGATCGAATGGCGTCCGGCGCCACTGCCCAAGCCACGCATCGACGGCCCGCACATGGCCACGGTCGTCGGGCCGCCCGGGGAAGAGATCTACTGCGACGAGTGGGGCCGGGTCAAGGTGAGCTTCCCCTGGGACCGGGAGAGCGAGAACAACGAGTTCAGCTCCTGCTGGGTGCGCGTGTCGCAAGGCTGGGCCGGTGGTAGCTGGGGTTCGATGGCCATCCCGCGCATCGGCCAGGACGTGATCGTCCAGTACGTCAACGCCGACCCCGACCAGCCGATGATCACCGGGCGTACCTATTGCGGCGACCAGCTGCCGCCGTACGACCTGCCCGAGCACAAGACGCGCATGACCATCAAGAGCCAGACCCACAAGGGCAATGGCTTCAATGAACTGCGCTTCGAGGACGAACTCGGCAAGGAAGAAGTGTTCATCCATGCCCAGCGGGACCAGAACAATGTAGTCGGCAATGACGAGACCACGCGTGTGGGGCGTAATCGTGTCGAGCAGGTCGGTAATGATGAGCACTTGAATATCGGCCATGACTTCCGCCAGGAAACCGGGGGCGACCATACCCAGCTCATTGGGCAAGACTGCCGTGTAGATATCAAGCATGACCTGTTCGAGAAAGTAGGCAACGACCGTAGCGAATCAACAGGGGCCAATCACCAGGCCTTTGTCGGAAAGGACGCCGAGCTTGTCGTCAAAGGTGCGCAAAAGGTCACCGTCGGGCAGGGCATGGAGCAACATACGACGATCTATCAGCTGCGCGCCAGTGAGCGCATCGAGTTCAGAACCGCGGGCGGCAGCATTGTGCTGGACGGGCAGGGCATCACCATCAACGGGCTGAAACTCGACCTGCTGGGGCAAACCAGCGCGGCTGCGTCAGGGGCTGGAAACAGCCAGCCACTCTCGCTTACGCCTGACGCCAGCAAAAAGTGCGAGGCCAAGGTCTGATGCGCACCGATAACCTGGCCAGGCTCATCGAAAGCCATCATGGGGCGCACTTGTACTGCCATGTGCTGATAGATCCGCTTGCGACTGCTCACCATGGCGACCATGCCGTGCTTGCCGCGCTGCGCAATGCCCTGGGTGAGCAGGCATTGACCCGTGTGCACCGGGCCGACCTGGCCCATGCCCCCCAACTGCATCCCGTACTGGTCTGCCTGGCTTCGCCCGGCACGGTCCCCAGTCGCCGTCTGCTGGAACTGACCGCCCGGGCAGCGCAGAGGGCGTTGTTTCAGCAACGGCGTTACCTGTGTGGCTGGCTGTTCAGTGAGGCGCCTTCGGCCGCTGTCGCGTCCCATCTCACGGCCTTGTGTCGGTTGCCCGATTCCAATCGGGAATTTGGCTGCCACCCGGTCTACGAACCCGTCCGTCTGGAGTTGCTTGCGGCGACGTTCGAGCGGCTTGAACAAGGCCCATGGTGGCCGATCAGTGACTGGTTGTTCCTGAGTAGCGGTGGGAGGTTGGCAAGCCTGAAAGGGCAGAGCGGGCAGCGACACCCTTTACCAACCCCTGCGCGGCGAATTCAGGATGACGTGGGGCTGATCGAACGTGTGCTGGCTACCTGGAGAGTGTTGCGAGCGGGTTCGCAGCACATCAATCAGTGTCAGATTCCACCGTTTGCTGCGGTGCGTGCTTCGAACCATGTCGATGATGCACGCAGGTTGGGCCTGAGCGAGATGGAGGACATCGTGGCCTTCGCTCTCCATCACCTGTGCATTCACCCCAGGCTGCATACCGTACCTGCGGTGGGCGAAATGATCGACGCAGCGGCCAGAGGTCAGGCGCCTCTTGCCGCATTGCTCGCCCGCTACTCCGAGGCGCAATGGCGCCAACTGATCGAATGCCTGCCGAAATCCGAGAGTCGCTTATGACCATCAGCCAACGTATTGCCCTCGCGATCGCCGAAGCAGGGCTCCCGCATGACCAGTGCATGTTTTGCGAGCGCCAGGGCCTGCCGATCCTGCCGCTGCGCCGCGCTCTGGTACCGGATACCCGCCCCGAGTGTGTCTCCACCGTGGCGGATAACCGGCATATCACGGCGAAGATCGGCTTGCGCACTTTGCGCATGGGCTACCTGTATGTCCTGCTCGACCAGCAGGTCTGGCATGCCTATGCCGTCAGCGAGCAGGGTCACCTGCGTCGTTTCAATCCCTATGAGCCACCGGACGGCCCGCCTTCGCCGCTGCCCGAAAAATGCGTGAACGCAGATCACGACATTCCTTCGGCCTTTCTCAACATCGATACCAGCAGGTACGCCAGCGCCTGGCTGGCCTTCTCCAGCGATCCTTGGCCGGTGAGCGTGCTGAACGCCTACAAGAGCGGCGCGTCGCCTGCGCATCGCTTCGAGGGCCTGGATCTGAATCAGGCACGCAGCAATCCCGAGCTGCTGGGCATCGCCATGACGCCCGATAAGCTTGGGGTCGACCAGCAGGTGTTCGAGTATGCCCAGCATGGCTGCGCCCCCTTCGAGAGTGCGCATGGCTTCCACAGCCGCTGGTTGCGCCGGTTCGCCCTGCGCGGCTATCTGGTCAATGCGATCAACCGGCACAAGCTGGAAAACGGCGTGCTGGCAGTGGTGCTCGACGACACCGTCGGGCTGATTCAGGAGTACAACCATCAGCGCCTGAACTGGGTACTGAAGCGTCAGGCCTGGCGTGAAGAACCGATGCGGGCCTATCAGCTGCAGACCTCGCAGATCCTGCAGATCATTCGTGCCACGCACAGGGAATGGGCGGCGCAGAAGGTGCCGTCGCTGGAACCGATGACGGGCGATGGGCCGCCGGTGTTCACCGACCCGGCTGTCGAGCGGCAGCTGTTGGTCGAGCGTGCGCAGCAGGAGAGTGACGAGCGGCTTGAAGAGCGCTACCACGAACCGCAGCGGGCCGCGTTCCAGGCTGAATACGAGCAGCAGGAACGCGAGTTTCAGCGTTACATCGACAAGGACGCAAGGGCGTACGTTGCCTTGTTCGATACGCCCATGTTCAAGGTGGCCGAGGCGTACGACTACGACGGTAACGATCGTGAGTCCGGGGTGGCCTACGCCAAGACCATGGCCCTGTGCCTGGGTGGCGGCATTACGGAAGCTGTCGTCCCCCGCCTTGAACCGCATGTTCCCGCTTCCGGCACCAGCGAACTGCTCTGGTTGAAATGGCTAAAGGACCCGGACAGCCCGCCCTACCGCGCCTTGCTGATGCGCGACCAGGCACTGCTGGCCGGGCTGCTGCCCAGTTTCTCCGCCACAGAAGCGATCAACTGGAACGACAGCGACAAGCTCTACGGCATGCTGAGCAAGATCATCGCCAGCGATGACGCCGGCCTGCGCATGCGCAATACCCTCAAGCAGGCCATTGCTGAAACGCAGGGCGCGCTCAATGCGGCCAGTCAGCGGCTGGCGCCATGTCTGTCACCTGGCATTCAGAAGGCCGTGCGGCATCTGAACAGCGCCACGCAGTTTCTCTACAACGGCGTCCACCTGATCGAGCTGGAAGTGAAGATGAAGCTGGGCGAGTACTACGCCTTGCAGAGCGCCCACCTCCGGGAGTTGCAGCACAAGGCCAACGCGTCGATCGCCGAGGCGCGGGACCGGATGCGCCGCAATATCGATGACTTCGAGTTTGGTTCGATGAAGGCCATGCGCAAGGTGCGGCCGATCATCCAGCACGGGCTGATGAGCCTGGCCGTGCTTGACCCGCGGTTCACCAATTCGATGATCAGCGTAACGGTGTGGGTCGAGGGCAAGGCTGAGGAAGTGCATGGGCGGTTGTTCAAGGAGGCCAGCATGGGGGTGACCCAGGCGAGCAGTGCGGCGCAGCTTGCCTTGGTGGATATCTCGGTGGCAGCGGGGACGTTGGAAACCGATGCGCGCAGGTTGTTGCAGGGGATGAAGATCACAACGCAGCAGGCGGCCCGATTGGTTAGAACCGGTTTTTCCGGGTTGCGCGGGATCGCTGGCAGCTGGGAGGTTCTGCTGGCGATAGGCGGGTTGTATCTGCAGCAGGACAGCCTGGGCAGGAATCAGGAAAAGGCGGAAACGGAGATTGGGCCCAAGGCGTTTGAGGCCAAATTGGCGTTGCAAGGATCTCAATTGGGCGTGTTGGGAGGGCAAATCGAGTTGGTTGGGCTCATTTTGAGATCAAGCGCTGGTCCACTGAATTTGGCACGGGCAAAGGGTGTAGCAGCCACAGGGGAGGCCTTGATAAGGCTTGGTGCTTTGGTAAGTGTGGTTGCAGGGGTCTTTGATACGGCTCAAGCAATCAATGCCATGAGGCGCACCGCCGCTGCGGGTGATGATGTAGCGTACTACCAACATCTAACTTCAGCCGTTTTTTATGCTGCTGGAACTATCGCGTTCGGAGTCGCAGTACTCAATCCGTTATTTTTCGGCCCGCTGGGATTGGCGATAGCCCTCACGCTTGCTGCTTATCAACTAAGCAAACGGGCTGAGAAAAATGAATCAACTGATTTGGAACGCTGGGTAAGGCGGTGCTGCTTTGGAAAGGCAGACGAAAAGCCGAGCGTTCATTGGAATTCTCCAGAACATGCGGATATCGCTTTTGCCGAACTCAATGCTGCCACGTTAGGGGTGCAGGCGAAGTTGCACTTTGAGTCGCACTTGGCAACTGATCCAGGTCTTCCGAAAATCGGTGGCTTGATTAGTGTCGAAATAATGAGGGAGCTAAAATTCTTGATCGCTTTGCCTATGTACGACGAGCGGTCTTCGGGATATCACTGGAAATTGATCGTGCATCGTCACGGTGATGGCCATCACCCTGATTACGTTGGCGGGGAAACTATTGCTTCGGGCAATTTCTTTGCAAACTCTGAAGAGCCTCTCTCACCGTCCTCTTCATTTTCCAGCTTTACATCGCCGCGAATACCCGACCACGACCGCAATTATTCAATCAGCGAGAAGCGAAAACCTTACCCTGCGGGGTTCAGTCAGTTAGAAATTTCTGGCTCGATATCGCTCATGGCAACTATAGGAAACCACACGATACTGGCAGCTACGCTGTTGGTGATGTACTGGCCGGATCGGAGCTTGCCAGGTGGGTATATTGAGATTTGTGCCAGGGAGATTAACGAGTGAAGCGTGATGGTAAAGTTCTGTGGGAGCGCGCTTTAGGCTGGAGTCATGACCTTCCCAAGGTAGATGAAGTGCCAAAGTGGCGGGAAGTGTGGGCAAGTGTCAAACCGTCGCCCAACTACCTCGATGATGTTTATCTCGAGTTACCTCGGAGTAGCATTATCCTCCGAGGTGTCATATTTTTAGTTGGGATTCCGGGGTTGATTTTTATTCTGGGATTGACGCTTTGCCTCTACTGGGGTCTTTTGCATGACGGTTGGCAGCGCGATTGGCTAATAAACATATCAATAATTTTTCCTCCGGCAATACTATGGGCTTTGATTCCCTATGTCAGACTTGATCTGGTTACGCCTAGAGATGAGCCAATTCGCTTCAATCGACTCCGCCAAAAGATATACATTTATGAGTTTCGATATGACCGCATCTTCATCTTCAGCGGCAAACACTGGGGCGTCAAACCGGTCGCCTACAACTGGGACGACGTAACCGCCGAAGTCTACCGAGTCTACGCCCCTGGCCACGGTGGGCTGATCGAAAACGTCATGCTGTCCGTCCGCAACCCGGAAACCAACGAAGTCATCGACCGCGTCTTCTTCACCCACGACCTGTACCACGGTGAAGCCTACTGGGCTATCGCCCGGCTATTCATGCAGCAAGGTCCCGAAGCCCTGCCGAAGTTCGTGCACCCACCCCGTGACTGGAACGATGACGATGGCCTGAGCCACATGCATTGCAGGGCTCCCAAGGTTCATTGGCCAGAGGACATGGACCGTGAATCTCGTACCGGGCCATCAGAAGGAGAAGCCCAATGAACCCTGTCGTACTGGTAGGCCATCGACATGTCTGCCCGCTACATGGCACCAACCAGGTAGAAAGCGGCAGTGCCACGTACACCTTCAATGGCAGGGCGGTTGCCAGGGTGGGGGATCGGACCACGTGCGGCGCCGTGATCGAGAGTGGGGCTGAGCATTTCCTGGTCGAGGGCGCGGCCGTGGCGCGTAAAGGTGACCGGACGGATCACGGTGGTGTGCTGGAGGAGGGTGATGCTGGGTGGATGCTGGATTGATCAAATACCTCTTGTACAAGATCGGGCCCGCAGATCTCTGTGCGGCTTTGGCAGTGAACACCAGCGCAGCCGGATGGGTTTGCTATCTCGGTGTTGACACCGAGTGCGCCGCGCCACCATTATCCA